>NZ_JAMYPH010000003.1:0-492614 GCF_040320265.1 Mesorhizobium sp. M0751 | reverse complement strand
TCCTACCGCTCGGCGCCTGGAGCGTCGCTTGCGCACGGCCAGTCCTTCTTCGCGGTATAGCCGGTAGATGCGGTTGATACCCGATGCCTCGCCTTCGCGCCTGGGCAGAATGAACAGCCGCCGATAGCCGAAGCGCCGGCGCTCGTTGGCCAGATCGCGTAGCCGGCCGCGCAGTGCCGCCTCAGGTGGGCGACAAGAACGATACCGGATCATCTTGCGATCAGCGCCCACAAAGGAACAGGCCCGCCGCTCCGACAGGCCCACGAGGCCTGCAGATGCGCGACGGCTTCGCGCTTGGCGGCCGGCCCTACCATTTTTTTGACAGAAGCTCGCGCAGTGCCGACGCTTCCAGCATCTGGTCGGCGAGCAGCTTCTTCAGCTTCGCGTTCTCGTCTTCCAAGGCTTTCAGCCGTTTGGCATCGGAGACGTCCATCCCGCCATACTTCGCCTTCCAGTTATACAGCGTCGCCTCGGAGATCCCATGCTTGCGCGCCAGGTCGCCCGCCTTTGCCCCCGCTTCGTGCTCACGCAGAACCGCGATGATCTGCTCTTCCGTAAACCGCTTTCTCTTCATCAGTCCGTCCTTCAATCGAGGCCGGACTCTAATCTCAGATGGAGGAAAAACTCAGTGGCAGGTCATGACCCATCAACCATCGTCATGACTCCCAATTTCGAGTTCGTGGGACTCGATTTCGATTTGTTGTCAGGCCGCTTGCCCACAGTAGCAAAAGAACGCCTCGTCAATAAAAAGGGCGTACAAAGCGCAGTCGATGAAATGTCCATTGGTCTAAGGAGGATTCATTTCGTCGACGTAGCCAGTTCGTGACCTCGAGACCGGTTAACCGGGTGCCGAAGGAGCGTCAGCATAGCGGCGCCACAGGCGAGACGCGGGACCGCCACCCCCGGCGAGAGGTGCCGTACCGCGACTGATCTGCAGTCGCGTGCCATAGATGGTGGGTTTCGGATTCCGATCTCCGGCGGATGAAGGCCTAACGCCGATCGATTTCAGAGCTGCCGCCGCAGGCCCGTTTTCCGATTTCTACGCCGAAGCGCGCCGCCGCGCTATGCCAGAGCCAAACCGCTTTTCTCACCTGCTCCTGCTGCCATTATCTCCTCTGTGTCATCACCGAGCCGAAAACGGAGATGGGAACCGCGGATGAATTGTGCTCTGCCACGGGTCAGCACGGTTCCTGAGTCTGTGACGTTAGAGCGAATTGACCGCGCTCTGGATACACTGGCGCTTGCTATTCACAAGGCTGGCAAAAAAGGACAAGCGTATCTCCCAATTTACGAGCGTCTTGAAAGCGAAAGGAAGAAACTGATGGCAGAGACGGGCGCAATGCTGCGGGTCCAGGAACGGCTCAAACGATCTCGGGATCGAAAGGCAAAGCAATTTTTTTGAGCTCGTCGCGTCGCCATTGCAGTGATCCGCCCGAACCATACTCTACCCGCTCGATCGTATGGCCCATTAAGATTTTGCGAAGCTCACTGTCGAGGCCTGCCTCTTTCATACGATCCTCGAAACTGTGCCGAAGCGAGTAAATCTTGTGCTTCAGAGTCGGGAACAGTTTGTGGGTTTTGAAATACTTATTCAGGTTTGCTGAAAGTGCCTCTTCACGATTGCGGTAGCGCGGAAATCCCTGTGGACTTCTCTTAAAAACTTCCAAGGCGACGCCTACCAGCGGCACATCTCGCACGGACCATTCGGTCTTGATTTCGCGCGGATCATCGGCGTCCTCCCGTGGGGTGATGCGAATGTAGGGAACCGGTGTGTCAAGGAAGATCACGGTCTCGTCGAGATTGCATATCTCGCTTGGCCGTGCGCCTGTCTCGATCAGCGCCAAAACGCATCGGCGCGCTTGAGCATCCAGGGATGCTAAAGCGCCTGGCCTCATGATCTGATCGGATATCCATTTGGGTTCGAATGACGGGCGTTTACGACGGCGCTTGCCACGCTCCGAAAAGCGGAGGTCATCAAATGGGGTGCCTTTTTGTTCCTCGCCCAGATGAGCGAAATAGCGCCTGTAGAGGTCGCGCATGTTGCCGAGATCTCGATTGCCGGCCGAGGCGGAATGTGTTGCGGGTCCGACATCAGGCGACGGCGCAACGCGCTTGAGCCAAAATCGGTAGAAAGCCAGTCCATCCTCGCGCGTGATTTCACCGATGGGCTTGTCGCCGACCAGGGCGACAAAATTGCTGACGGCCCTCTGCTTTACTTTCCTCCACATTCGGCGCTGAGACTGGCTCTTGCCTGCAATTTCATGTGCCATGATCTCATCGGCATAGAGATCAAAAGCGTCTGAGATTTTGACCGGCGGCACCGGCACACCGCCAAGGAGAGCGTCGGCCACGGCGGGGGCCGCTTGAACGCGCTCCAGCGCTTCGACACGCTTCAAGATCGCATCAACATTCTGAAAGCCTGCCACTTGTCCGTTTGAAAGATAGGAGACCCCCATGGCTTCAGCTCGGCGGACGGCGTCGCGATACTGATCAAGTGCTGATCTTGTCTCGCCGCCGCAAAGAAGCACGGCCCACAGGGTCTTATCCGCGTCTTCAAGCCTGTCGCGCATTGCACGTGCCAGGCGACGCTCGTCCGTTCCCAAAGACTTGCGAATGAAGCTGCCTCGATCGTCGATGCCGGCCAGCTTGGCAGGCACTCGCCGATGGTAATAGAAAATCCCGTCGCGCCGGATGAGGTAGCGATCCGGGTCCCTGGCGGGCTCTGCGACGGCCTCTTTTCGCATGGGCCAATCTCGCGATGTATCTCAGTTTGTATCGCAGACTGTATCGCATTACGGCCAGAATTCCAAGTTCCCCCGAAAGAGGGGATTTGTCGGAATGATATTTCAACGAGTTAGGAGAGCCAGTTCACTAATTTGATGGTGCGGTCGAGAAGACTCGAACTTCCACGGGTTGCCCCACAGCGACCTCAACGCTGCGCGTCTACCAATTCCGCCACGACCGCACGTGGTAGGAGCCGGAACCAACCGGCCCGCGGCGTGTAGCAAATCGTTTCCGGTGAAACAAGTGCGCGGCCAGCAATAATCGGCCGGACATCGGCATAACTCTTCAAGGGGCCGAGCGTACCCGGAACTGGACGTTTGTACCGATTGCCGCCATATGAGTGGCGAGACGAGATATCATGACAGAACGCAGCCAGATCGCCACGTCGTTCCTGCCCTTGCCCGGCTCGGCGCCGGTCGAATGGCGCATCGAGCCCGGGCTCACTGCCTATCCCGATGCACTCGCCGTGATGGAGGCGCGCGCCGAGGCCATCCGCAGCGGCACCGCCGTCGAGATGGTCTGGCTGGTCGAGCACCCGCCGCTCTACACCGCCGGCACCAGCGCTCGCAGCGAGGACCTGATCGAGCCGGAGCGTTTCCCGGTCTTTGCCGCCGGGCGCGGCGGCGAATACACCTATCATGGGCCGGGCCAGCGCGTCGCCTATGTCATGCTCGACCTGAAGCGACGGCGCGAGGACGTACGCGCCTTCGTCGCGGCACTCGAGCAATGGATCATCGGCACACTGGCCTCCTTCAACGTACGCGGCGAACGGCGCGAGGACCGTGTCGGCGTGTGGGTGGTGCGGCCGGACCGCCCCGCTTTGCCCGACGGCTCGGCGGCCGAGGACAAGATCGCCGCCATCGGCATCAGGCTGAGGCGCTGGGTGAGCTTTCACGGCATTGCCATCAATGTCGAGCCGGACCTCAGCCATTTCAGCGGCATCGTGCCGTGCGGCGTCCAGGATCACGGCGTCACCAGCCTTGTCGATCTCGGCCTTCCCGTGACCATGGCCGACCTCGACCTGGCGCTGAAATCCGCTTTCGAGGACGTATTCGGGCCCGCCGCGGTGTCGCCTGTCGAAGTGTCCCGCAGGGCCGGCTGAAGCACTCGTCGAACGCCTGCGCCAAGGTGCGAAGGCGGCCCTCGCTCATCAGCGTCGAGCCCCATCCTTGAGCTCAGTCCTCACATCGCACCGATCCAGATTGCCATGGAAATGAGGAACGTGCTCATGCACACCAGCGAGACGACATCTTGAACAAGATCGGTCATAACTCTCTCCTGTTGTTAGTATGTTCATATTTTGTTCTAATTTTGTTCGAATGTCAACGATCCCAATCCCGGCATCGCCGGAATTGGGCTCGGTCATTTTCGGCAGGGTTAAGAATGGGTTGAGAGGGAGATGCCGACCGTTTTGGGCCGACAGCGCCCGCGGAAAGCGGCGGGACGGCGCACGCCAGCTCGCAGGCCGTCATCACCTCAATTGCAGCGCACCCTAAAGCGGCACGACCTTGCCGTCGGCGAGCGTCACGCGGCGGTCCATGCGCGAGGCGAGCTCGTGATTGTGGGTGGCGATGAGTGCCGCCAGGCCCGATTGCCGGACCAGCGCTGCCAGCGCCTCGAACACATAGGAAGCGGTCACCGGGTCGAGATTGCCGGTCGGCTCGTCGGCCAAAAGCACCAGCGGCGCATTGGCGACGGCACGCGCAATGGCGACCCGCTGCTGCTCGCCGCCGGAGAGCTCAGAAGGCCGATGCTGCGCCCGCTTGCCGATCTGCATATAGTCGAGCAATTGCGCCGCCCGCTCGGCCGCCTCCTTGCGCGGCAGCCCTTTTATCAGTTGCGGCATCATGATGTTTTCCAACGCCGAGAATTCAGGCAGCAGGTGGTGGAACTGGTAGACGAAGCCGACATCGTTGCGACGGATCGCCGTGCGCTCGTCGTCGGAAAGCCGGCCGCAGGCGCGCCCCGCCAGGATCACGTCGCCGGCGTCCGGCCGCTCCAGCAGCCCGGCCGTATGGAGCAGCGTCGACTTGCCGGTGCCCGACGGCGCCACCAACGCCACCATCTCACCACGCTTCAGCGAAAAATCGGCGCCATTCAGGATGGTCAGCTTGCGCGGCCCCTGCACATAGTGCCGCTCGACGCTCTTCAGCTCGATAATGGCCTCGGCCATCATTCGTACCTCAGCGCTTCGACCGGATCGAGCCTGGCCGCGCGCCACGCCGGAAACAGGGTCGCCAGGAACGACAGCGCCAGCGCCATGAGAACGACCGAGATCGTCTCGCTGGCATCCATGCGGGCCGGCAGCTGGCTGAGGAAATAAAGCTCGGGATTGAACAGCCGCTCGTTGGCCAGCCAGGAGAAGAACTGGCGGATGCGCTCGACGTTGAGGCAGATCACGACGCCGAGCAGCACGCCGGCGATGGTGCCGACAACGCCGATCGCAGCGCCCGTCATCAGGAAGATGCGCAGGATCGCGCTGCGCGTCGCTCCCATGGTGCGCAGGATGGCGATGTCGTGGCCCTTGTCCTTCACCAGCATGATCAGCCCCGAAATGATGTTGAGGGCCGCCACCAGCACGATCAGCGTCAGGATCATGAACATGACGTTGCGCTCGACCTGCAGCGCGTCGAAGAACGTCTTGTTGCGTTGCCGCCAATCGACAAGGCTGATCGGCCGCTGCGCCGCCTCTTCGACCTTCGGCTTCAGCGCGTCGATATTGTCGGGATTGTCGGTGTAGATCTCGATCGTCTGCGCCCGGCCGTCCATGTTGAAATAAAGCTGCGCTTCCGAAAACGGCATGTAGACGATGGAGCTGTCATATTCCGACATGCCGACCTCGAAGATCGCGGTGACCGGATAGCCTTTCATGCGCGGCGTCGTGCCGAGCGGCGTGACGTCGCCCTCGGGCGAGATCAGCGTGATCGTATCACCAAGCACAAGGCCGAGATTCTCGGCCATGCGGCTGCCGATGGCGACGCCCTCGCCGGTGTCGAAGCCGACGATCGAGCCCTCCTTGATGTTGTTGGCGACGATTGTGATCTTGCCGAGATCCTCGCCGCGTATGCCGCGCACCAGCGCGCCGGTGCCGCCGCCGACATTGCCTTGCGCCAGCACCTGCCCGTCGATCAGCGGGATGGCGTATTTGACGCCGGGCACGCCGTTGATGCGGCCGGCAAGCTGCGCGTAATCCTCCAGCGGCATGTCGAGCGGCTGCACGATCAGGTGCCCGTTGACGCCGAGGATGCGCGTCAGCAGTTCGGCGCGAAAGCCGTTCATGACCGCCATGACGACGATCAGCGTCGCGACGCCCAGCATGATGCCGAGGAAGGAGATCGAGGCGATCACCGAGATCACCGTCTCCTTGCGGCGCGAGCGCAGATAACGCCACGCCACCATGCGCTCGAAGCCGGAAAAGGGTCCTGCCGCCGAAGGTTTGGCTGCTGCCGCTTTGTTCATGCGGCGGCACCGAAACGCTTTTTCACGTCGCCGATCGGCAGCGTCTCGCGCTCGCCGGTCCTGCGGTTCTTGATCTCGACCTCACCGGCGGCGACGCCGCGCGGCCCGACGATCACCTGCCACGGGAGCCCGATCAGGTCGGCGGTAGCGAACTTGCCGCCCGGCCGCTGGTCGGTGTCGTCGTAGAGCACGTCCTTGCCGGCGGCGGCAAAAGCGGCATTCAGTTCGCCGCAGACGCGGTCGCATTCGGCATCGCCAGCCTTCATGTTGATCAGGCCGACATCGAACGGTGCCACCGCTTCCGACCAGATGATGCCGTTATCGTCATGGCTGGCCTCGATGATCGCCGCGACAAGCCGGGACGGGCCGATGCCGTAGGAACCGCCAGAGACGAAATGATCCTTGCCGTCCGGCCCGGTCACCTTGGCGCCCATCGGCCTGGAATATTTGTCACCGAAATGGAAGATATGCCCAACCTCGATGCCGCGCGCCGAGACCCGGTCGCCGGTCGGCACCTTCTCCCATGCCACCTCGTCATGCATTTCGTCGGTGGCGGCATAGGGCGTTGTCCACGTCTTGACGATCTCGGCGATCTCGGCGTCATTCGAAAAGTCGGTATTCGCCCCCGGAACATCAAGCGAGAGATAGTCGCGATGGCAAAACACCTGGCTCTCGCCGGTGTCGGCCAGGATAATGAACTCATGGCTGAGGTCGCCGCCGATCGGCCCGGTGTCGGCGCGCATCGGGATAGCCTGCAGCCCCATGCGCGTAAACGTCCTGAGATAGGACACGAACATGCGATTATAGGCGGCCTTGGCGCCTTCATAATCGAGGTCGAACGAATAGGCGTCCTTCATCAGGAACTCGCGCGAACGCATGACGCCGAAGCGCGGGCGCACCTCGTCGCGAAACTTCCACTGGATGTGATAGAGGTTGAGCGGCAGGTCCTTGTAGGACTTGACGTAGGAGCGGAAGATCTCGGTGACCATCTCCTCGTTGGTCGGCCCGTAGAGCATATCGCGGTCTTGCCGGTCCTTGATGCGCAGCATCTCCTTGCCGTAATCTTCATAGCGGCCGCTTTCGCGCCACAGCTCGGCCGATTGGATGGTCGGCATCAGGATTTCGAGCGCGCCGGCGCGATTCTGCTCCTCGCGAATGATCCGGCAGACCTTGTCCAGCACCCGTTTGCCGAGCGGCAGCCAGGAAAAGCTGCCCTGCCCCTGCTGGCGGATCATGCCTGCGCGCAGCATCAGCCGATGCGAGACGATCTCGGCCTCGCGCGGATTTTCTTTGAGGATGGGCAGGAAATAGCGCGACAAACGCATGGACTGGTCCGTGAGAGAGGATGGCGGCGCCGGAATCGGCGCAGCGCTGGCTTGCTTGCCCCGGCTTCATAGCCATTTCATGGCGGAATGGAAACCCGGCCCAGGCCCGGCATAGACGCCGCAATTGCCGCACACGGCTTGCTGGGCGTTTCGCAAGCAACGCCTGCCGTACTATTGTGCACTGCAGCACGAGATTGCCTGTTTCCGGGCAAAATTCTTCGTGACATTTTCACCCGCCTTAGGCTAGTGTGCCCCCATAACCGAGAGGGTAGAGAAAAATCTGCTCTCCTACGCGGTCAAAGTCTTGGGAGGATGCGATCTAGGCGCGGTAACTCGCTGCCGCCGGACACCGGAAACAGATCGGACGCGTTTAAATTGCAAGGCCTCGCGCCTTGCATTTTTTTTGTGCAATCATTTGGTTAGCACGACAGATTACCAAACTACATGACGTTGCGTCAGCCCAAACCCGCCCCGGCCTTTACTTTGGGTTGACCTTGCTGGCTCAGCTTGATTTCAGGGCGTCGGCTAGGCTGGGATAGCCGGACACGGTAGGTAGCCGGCTAATGCGCTGGGCTCTGGTTGAAATCCGGCACGATATGCGGGATGTCGTCGATACCGAGACCAAGCCCTCTCGTGATGCCGTAGAAGATACCCATGAGGATCAGCGTGGCGATCGTCGTGCGCAGCGCCGCGCGCAGCATATGCGGCCCGCGCGGTGCGCTCGGAACCGTGCCAAGCGTCACGTCCCGGTCCTCGTCCTGCGTCCGCATGCTGAACGGCAGGACGGCGAACAACACCACCCACCATGTGGCGAAGAACAGGGCGACAAACGAAACCCAGCTCATGCTTGCTCCAGTTCGACCAGCGTGCCGAAGAAATCCTTGGGGTGCAGAAACAATACCGGCTTGCCATGCGCGCCGGTCTTCGGATTGCCGTCGCCCAGCACGCGCGCGCCGCTGGCCTTGAGACGGTCGCGCGCCGCAACGATGTCGTCCACCTCATAGCAGACATGGTGCATGCCGCCGGATGGATTCTTCTCGAGGAATGCGGCGATCGGCGAGGCTTCGCCGAGCGGCTCCAGCAACTCGATCGTGGTGTTGCCGACATCGACGAACACCACCGTAACGCCATGCTCCGGCAGCGCTTGCGGCGCGGTCACGCGGGCGCCAAGCGTATCGCGATAGACCGCCGCAGCCGCAGCCAGATCCGGCACGGCAAGCGCAACATGGTTGAGGCGTCCGAGCATAGGTTTTCCTCAGGGCAGTAAGGCAATAGGGCAGTATGGGAGTAGGGAAAAATTACTTTCTCCCCCTACTGCCGTACTGCCCTACTCCCCTATTCCCTTACCTCGTGACGAACACCGTCACCAGCGGCTTCTTGCCCCAGGCTTCGTTGGCCGCGCCGCGCACCGCGCGCCGCACCGCCTCCTGGACCAGGTCGAGGTCTTTTCGGCGCTGGCGGGGGATGGAGTCCACGGCGCCGATTGCCGCATCGATCATCAGGTCTTCCAGGCTCTCGCCGCTGCCGTCGGCCTCGGCGACGCCGATGGCGACGAGATCGGGATCGCCGGCAAGCTCGTATTTGTCGTCGAGCACGACGTTGACGGCGACATGGCCGGCAAAGGACAGCTTGCGGCGGTGGCGAATGCCCATCGCCTGGTCGCTGCCGACCAGCCTTCCGTCTTTGTAGATGCGGCCGAACGGCACCTGGTCGATGATGGCCGCGGCACCCGGATACAGCCGGAGCATGTCGCCGTCGCGCACCTGCGCCACCTGGCCGATGCCGGACGTCGACATCAGCGAGCCCTGCGCCACTAGGTGCGCCGCCTCGCCATGCACGGGAACGCCGATCTGCGGCCGCACCCATTCATACATCTTGCGCAATTCGCTGCGGCGTGGATGGCCGGAGACATGCACCAGCGCGTCGCCGTCCTCGATGATCTTGATGCCGAGATCGATCAGGCGGTTCTTGATTTCGAGGATCGCCTTCTCGTTGCCGGGAATGGTGCGCGAGGAAAACACCACCGTGTCGCCGGCCGTCAGCGCCACCGATTTCATTTCGTCGCGCGACAGCTTGGCGAGTGCGGCAAGCGGCTCGCCCTGGCTGCCGGTGCAGATGATGACGAGGTTTTCGCGCGGGATGAAGCCGTAATCCTCCTCGGCGATGAATTCCGGCAAGCCGTCCATATAGCCGAGTTCATCAGCCACATCGATGACGCGCTTCATCGAGCGGCCAAGCACCAGGCACTGGCGGCCGGCATCGCGCGCCGCCTTGGCGATGGAGACGATACGCCCGACATTGGAGGAGAAGCTGGTGACGGCGACCCGCCCCTTGGCGTTCTGGATGACGCTCTTGAGGCCCTCGCCCACCGCCACTTCGGACGGCGATTCCCCTTCCCGCATCGCATTGGTGGAATCGCAGATCAGCGCCAGAACGCCCTTGTCGCCATAGGCGCGGAAGCGCGCCTCGTCGGTCATCGGCCCGACCGTCGGCGCCGGATCGATCTTCCAGTCGCCGGTATGGATGACGACGCCGGCCGGCGTGGTGATCGCCAGCGACATCGGTTCGGGAATGGAGTGCGCGACGGGAATGGCTTCGATCTCGAACGGGCCGACGGTGAATTTCTCGCCGGCCCGGTAGATCGTCACCGGGATCTTCGGCGCCCCTTGCTCGCCCTGCCGCTTGGCTTCCAGCAGGCCGGCGCTGAACGGCGTCATCCACACCGGCGCCTTGAGCTTCGGCCAGATGTCGTGCAGCGCCCCGTAATGGTCCTCATGCGCATGGGTGATGACGATGCCGCGCAGATTGGCGACATTCTCCTCGATGAAGCGGGTGTCGGGCAGTACCAGGTCGACGCCGGGCAGGGTTGCATCGGGAAAAGTGACGCCAACGTCGACGACGATCCATTCGCGCGCATTGGCCGGCCCATAGCCGTAGAGGGCGAAGTTCATGCCGATCTCGCCGACACCGCCGAGCGGCACGAAGACAAGTTCGGCGTTTTCCGCTGTCGCCATGGTCTTTCCTTCCTTGCCGGTCAAAAATTGTGGGCCGGTCAAAATTGTCGGCCGGTCAAATTCAAGCTGGTCAAATACCTGGCCAGTCAAGCGTATTGGCCGGTCAACCGCCAGCCGAGGCAACCGCGCCGAAATGCACGTCGCCGGCAGCGATCGTCAGAACCGAACCTTGATCGTCGCGGATCACGAAACGGCAGCCCTCGTCAATGGTCTCGAAGGTGCCGCGCACCACATTACCGTCAATTCTGACAGCAACCTGCCCGCCAAGCCCCGCCGCACGCGCCAGCCAGCGCCGCCTGACCGCGGCAAGCCCGCGCCCTTCGTTCCACAGCCGCGCATTCTCGCTCCAAGCATCCGACAGCGCCAGGAACAGCGTCTCGGCGTCGCAAGCAGATCCCAACGCGTTGAGCGACGTCGCTGGATAGGGCAAATCCTCAGGGTATGCCACCACATTGACGCCGATGCCGACAGCCACTGCCGAACGGTCGCTATCCAGCATCGCCGATTCCAGCAGGATGCCGGCGAGCTTGGCGCCCGAGGCAAGCACATCGTTCGGCCATTTCAGTTCGAAACGGTTCTTGCCTTGGCTCGCACCGTCGAGGCCGATCGCGATCCTGCCTTTCGGCACGACGGCATCGAGCGCGTCGGCCAGCGCCAGTCCGGCAACGAAGCCGAGCGTCGCGGCAAGTCGAAGCTCGGTGTTGGTGATCACCAGCAGCGTCGCCGCCAGATTGCCCTCGGGCGTCGCCCAGGCGCGGCCGCGGCGGCCACGCCCGGCTTCCTGCTTTTTTGAGACGACCCAGAGTTTGCCCGGATCGCCGGCCCGCGCGTGCTCCAGCGCCAGCGCATTGGTGGAGCCGACCGTATCGTGCGCCTCGAGCCGGAACCCTTCCGAAGCCGCGGTTGGAGCCAGCCTGAACGTCATTCCGTTAGAAGAAAGTCTTGGCCGCGGCTGCCGCGTAGGTTCCGATCAGGCCGCCGATCAGCACGTAGAACAGCACGAAGGCGCCGCAGACACCGAGCACGACGCGCAGCTCGGTCGCCATCGGCACGAAGCCGCCGACCGGTTCGTCGAACCACATGATTTTGATGATGCGCAGATAATAATAGGCGCCCACCACAGAGGCCAGCACGCCGATGATCGCCAGCGCGTAGAGATTGGCATTGATGGCGGCGAGGAACACGTACCATTTCCCCCAGAAGCCGGCGAGCGGCGGGATGCCGGCCAGCGAGAACATCAGGATGGTGAGGATCGTGGCCATGATCGGATTGGTCGCCGACAGGCCGGCGAGATCGCTGATCTGCTCGACATTGCCCTCCTTGCGCCGCATGGCGAGGATGAAGGCGAAGGTGCCGAGCGTCATCACCAGGTAGATCAGCATGTAGATGGCGACGCCGCGCACGCCGTCCTGACTGTTCGCGGCAAGGCCGACCAGTGCATAACCCATATGGCCGATGGAGGAATAGGCCATCAGCCGTTTGATGTTGGTCTGGCCGATGGCCGCGAAGGCGCCGAGCGCCATCGAGGCGATCGAGATGAAGACGATGATCTGCTGCCAGTCGGCCGCGATCGGCTTGAAGGCGCCCATGGTGACGCGCACCATCAGCGCCATCGCTGCCATCTTCGGTGCCGCCGCCAGAAAAGCCGTCACCGGCGTCGGCGCACCTTCATAGACGTCGGGCGTCCACATATGGAACGGCACCGCCGAGATCTTGAAGGCAAGGCCGGCCAGCACGAAGACCAGGCCGAACACGAGGCCAAGCTGACGCTCGCCGCCGCTCAGCGCCGCGGCGATCTCCTGGAAGCCGGTGTTGCCGGTGTAGCCGTAGACCAGCGAGATGCCGTAAAGCAGCATGCCCGACGACAGCGCGCCAAGGACGAAGTATTTCAGCCCGGCCTCGGTCGAACGCAGATTGTCGCGGTTGATCGCCGCCAGCACGTAGATCGCCAGCGACTGCAGCTCGAGGCCGAGATAGAGCCCGATCATGCCGTTGGCCGAGATCATCAGCATCATGCCGAGCGTGCAGAGCAGGATCAGCACCGGATATTCGAACTTATCGAAACGCTCCGCCTGGGCAAAGCGGACCGACATGACCAGCGTCACCGCCGAGCCGATCAGCGCCAGCACCTTCATGAAGCGGGCGAATGGATCCTGGATGAAGGCTTCGCCATAGGCGTTGCCCTGCCCCGGCGAAAAGATCAGCCAGGCGCCGGCGATCACCAGCACGGCGACCGCAAGGCCGCTCACCGTGACGGTGGTGTTGGCGCGCGAATAGGCGCCGAGCATCAACAGCGCCAAGGCGCCGATGGCGAGGATCAGCTCTGGCGTCGAGAGCGACAGGCTGGAGAGAAGGTCCGGCGTCATGGTTCGCAAAACCCCCAGTCAGTTCGCCGCCGCGGTCTGCGCGGCGCCGATGGATGCGGTGACATTGGTAACGAGCGCCTTGACCGATTCGGCCGTCGCGTCGAAGATCGGCGCCGGATAGACGCCGAAGAAGATGACCAGCGCGACCAGCGGATAGATGATCACCTTCTCGCGCGTCGACAGGTCGAGCAGGCCTTTCAGGCTTTCCTTGGTCAGCGCGCCGAAGATCACCTTGCGATAGAGCCAGAGCGCATAGGCCGCCGACAGGATGACGCCGGTCGCGGCGAAGAACGCCACCCAGGTGTTGACCCGGAACACGCCGAGCATGGTCAGGAACTCGCCGACGAAACCGCTGGTGCCGGGCAGGCCGACATTGGCCATGGTGAAGATCATGAACACGGTTGCATATTTCGGCATGTTGTTGACCAGCCCGCCATACGCGTCGATGTCACGCGTGTGCATGCGGTCGTAGACGACGCCGACGCAGAGGAACAGCGCGCCGGAGACCAGGCCGTGCGACAGCATCTGGAAGATCGAACCCTGGACGCCTTCCTGGTTCATGGCGAAGATGCCCATGGTAACGAAGCCCATGTGAGCGACCGACGAATAGGCGATCAGCTTTTTCATGTCCTCCTGCATCAGCGCCACCAGCGAGGTGTAGATGATGGCAACGACGGAGATCGTGAAGATCAGCGGCGCGAACATTTCGGATGCGATCGGAAACATCGGCAGCGAAAAACGCAGGAAGCCGTACCCGCCCATCTTGAGCAGGATGGCGGCCAGGATCACCGAGCCGGCCGTCGGCGCCTCGACATGCGCGTCCGGCAGCCAGGTATGCACCGGCCACATCGGCATCTTCACCGCAAAGGAGGCGAAGAAGGCAAGCCATAGCCAGGTCTGCATATTGGCCGGGAAATTGTGCGTCAGAAGCGTCGGGATGTCGGTGGTGCCGGACTGGAAGAACATCGCCATGATGGCGAGCAGCATCAGCACCGAGCCGGCCAGCGTATAGAGGAAGAACTTGAACGAGGCATAGACGCGCCGCTTGCCGCCCCAAACGCCGATGATGATGAACATCGGGATCAGCCCGGCTTCGAAGAAGACGTAGAACAAGACGATGTCGAGCGCGCAAAACACGCCGATCATCAGCGTCTCCAGCAACAGGAAGGCGATCATGTAGGCTTTGACGCGCTTCTCGATCGCTTCCCATGAAGCCAGGATGCAGAGCGGCATCAGGAAGGTGGTCAGGATGACGAACAGCATCGAGATGCCGTCTACGCCCATATGGTAGGAGATGCCGGAATCCAGCCAGGCAAACTTCTCGACGAATTGGAAGCCGGGCTGCGAATTGTCGAAGCCGGTCCAGATGAACAGCGAAATCACAAACGTGAACGCGGTCGTGAACAGCGCGATGGCGCGGATGTTGCGGCGCGCGTTCTCGCTGTCGTCGCGCACGAAAAGGATGAGCAGCACACCAACCAGCGGCAGGAAGGTGACCAGCGATAGGATCGGCCAGGCGGTCATCAGAGCATCATCCAGGTGACGAGTGCGGCAACGCCGATCAGCATGGCGAA
This sequence comes from Mesorhizobium sp. M0751, assembly GCF_040320265.1. Taxonomy (NCBI): domain Bacteria; kingdom Pseudomonadati; phylum Pseudomonadota; class Alphaproteobacteria; order Hyphomicrobiales; family Phyllobacteriaceae; genus Mesorhizobium; species Mesorhizobium sp. M0751. The sequence goes on along the minus strand of NZ_JAMYPH010000003.1, from coordinate 478,092 downwards.
GGCATAGTGGTAGAGATAGCCGGTCTGCAGCTTGACGACCCGGTTGGTGACGTCGACGACGCGCGCCGAAATACCATCCGGCCCGAGCCCGTCGATGACCGTGCCGTCGCCGGTCTTCCACAAGAAGTGGCCCAGGCGCTTTGCCGGCCGCACGAACAGGAAGTCGTAAAGCTCGTCGAAATACCATTTGTTGAGCAGGAAGGCGTAGAGCAGGCGATGGTTGGCGGCGACGCTCCGAGGCATTTCCGGCGCGCGAATGTAGAACTGCCAGGCTATCGCAAAGCCGATCAGCATGGCGATGAACGGCGACAGCTCGACCCACAAAGGCACTTCGTGGATTTCGTGCAGGATGTGGTTGTCCGGCAGCGTGAACAGCGACGCCTTCCAGAATTCGGCATAGCCCTCGCCGATGAAGGCGCCGTGGAAGATCACGCCGGCGAACAGCGCGCCCGCCGCCAGGATGAACAGCGGAACCAGCATGACGGGCGGCGATTCATGGACATGGTGCATGACCTCGTGGCTGGCCCGCGGCTCGCCATGGAAGGTCATGAAGATCAGCCGCCAGGAATAGAAGGAGGTGAAGCAGGCGGCAATGACCAGCAATATGAAGGCAAACGCGGCGACCGCATTGTGGCCGGCGAACGCCGCTTCGATGATGGCGTCCTTGGAAAAGAAGCCGGCCGTGCCGATGATCGTTACCGGGATGCCGACACCGGTCAGCGCCAGCGTGCCGATCACCATCATCCAGTAGGTCGTCGGGATGAGCGTCCTCAGGCCGCCCATCTTGCGCATGTCCTGCTCGTCGGAGACGGCGTGGATGACCGAGCCCGAGCCGAGGAACAGCAGCGCCTTGAAGAAGGCGTGGGTGAACAGATGGAAAATCGCCGCGCCATAGGCGCCGACGCCGAGCGCCACGAACATGTAGCCGAGCTGCGAACAGGTCGAATAGGCGATGACGCGCTTGATGTCGTTCTGGACGAGACCGACTGTCGCCGCGAAGAAGGCGGTGAAGGCGCCGATGAAGGTGACCACCGTCAGAGCCGAATGCGACAGCTCGAACAGCGGCGACAGCCGCGCCAGCATGAACACCCCTGCCGTGACCATGGTCGCGGCATGGATCAGTGCCGAGACGGGCGTCGGGCCTTCCATGGCATCCGGCAGCCAGGTGTGCAGCGGCACCTGCGCCGACTTGCCCATGGCGCCCATGAACAGGAGCAGGCAGACGACCGTCATCGCAGCCTGCTTATCGAGTGCATAGCCGAGGAAGGTCAGCACGGCCGCGCCTTGCGGCGCGCCTTCCGCCGGAATGAACGTCGCCGCATTGGCGAAGATGGTTCCGAGATTGACCGAGCCGAACAGCACGAACACGCCGAATATGCCGAGCGCAAAGCCGAAGTCGCCGACGCGATTGACGATGAACGCCTTGATCGCAGCCGCATTGGCCGACGGCTTCTTGTACCAGAAGCCGATCAGCAGATACGAGGCAAGGCCGACGCCTTCCCAGCCGAAGAACATCTGCACGAGGTTGTCGGCCGTCACCAGCATCAGCATGGCGAAGGTAAACAGCGACAGGTAAGCGAAGAAGCGCGGCCGGTTCGGGTCGTGATGCATGTAGCCGATCGAGTAGATATGGACCAGCGCCGACACCGTATTGACGACGACCAGCATCACCACGGTCAGGGTATCGATCCGCAGCGCCCACGCCGCCTCGAGGCCGCCCGACTGGATCCAGCGCATCACCGGCACGGTGAACACTTCGCCGCCGCCGAAGCCGACGGAGAACAAGGCGACCCACGACAGCACAGCCGCGATCACCAGGAAGCCGGATGTGATGTATTCGGAAGCCTTGGCGCCGAGCGAGGTGCCGAACAGGCCGACGATCAGAAAGCCAAGCAGCGGAAGGAAGACGATGGCCTGATACATGGTGGTTCCGTCAACCCTTCATCATGTTCACGTCTTCGACCGCGATCGAGCCGCGGTTGCGGAAGAAGACGACGAGAATGGCAAGGCCGATCGCCGCTTCGGCCGCCGCGACCGTCAGCACGAACAGTGCGAACACCTGGCCGACCAGATCACCGAGCGCCGCCGAAAAGGCGACGAAATTGATGTTGACCGCAAGCAGGATCAGCTCGATCGACATCAGGATGACGATGACGTTCCTGCGGTTCAGGAAGATGCCGAACACGCCGAGCGTGAACAGGATCGCCGATACGGTCAGGTAGTGCGCGATGCCGACGACCATCTCAGACTCCTTCGCCCGTCTTGACCTTGCGGATTTCCACTCCGGTTGCCGCCGTGCGGCCGACCTGGGCGGCTATCGACTGCCGCTTGACGCCCGGCTTGTGGCGCAGCGTCAGCACGATGGCGCCGATCATGGCGACCAGCAGCACCAGCCCCGCCACCTGGAAGTAATAGAGGTAATCCGTATAGAGGATGTCGCCGAGCGCTGCCGTGTTCGAGCGCGCGGCCAGGTCCGGAATGGGTTTCGCGACCGTCGCCGCCAGTTTCGGCGCGAATGTATAGCCGCCGAGCACGACGATCAGCTCCGCCGCCAGGATCAGCCCGACCAGCGCGCCGATCGGTGCATATTGCAGGGCGCCTTCCTTCATTTCGGCGAAGTCGACGTCGAGCATCATGACGACGAACAGAAACAGCACCAGCACCGCGCCGACATAGACGACGAGCAGGATCATCGCCAGGAACTCGGCGCCGGTCAGCATGAACAGGCCGGCGGCGTTGAAGAAGGTCAGGATCAGGAACAGCACCGAGTGCACGGGATTGCGCGCCGATATGACCATGAACGCCGATGCCACCGCGACAAAGGCGAAGAGGTAGAAAAAGGCCGCCTCTAGTCCACTCAGCATGGGTTCCCCCGGGTTTCCTGTCAGAACAGGACGCTCGTCCTGTTTTTTGCCACCGCCTCCGGCTGGCAAGTTGCGTGTTCCTTAAACGAGGGCCCTCGCCCCGTCCATGCGTCAAATATCAGCGGTAAGGCGCATCCAGCGAGATGTTGCGCGCCAGCTCACGCTCCCAGCGGTCGCCATTGGCCAGAAGCCGATCCTTGTCGTAATAAAGCTCCTCGCGCGTCTCCGTCGCGAATTCGAAATTCGGGCCCTCGACGATGGCGTCGACCGGGCAGGCTTCCTGGCAGAAGCCGCAGTAAATGCATTTCACCATGTCGATGTCGTAGCGCACGGTGCGCCGCGTGCCGTCATTGCGGCGCGGGCCGGCTTCGATGGTGATGGCCTGCGCCGGGCAGATCGCCTCGCACAATTTGCAGGCGATGCAGCGTTCCTCGCCGTTCGGATAACGGCGCAGCGCATGTTCGCCGCGGAAGCGCGGGCTGACCGGCCCCTTCTCATGCGGATAGTTGATCGTCTCCTTCGGCGCGAAGAACTGGCGCATCGACAGGAAGAAAGCGCTGACGAAATCCTGCAAAAGCAGCGACTTGGCGGCCTGGGAAAGAGCGGACATCAGGCAAACCCCGTGATCTTGAGGAAAGCGGCGGTGGCGACCACCATGAACAGCGAGATCGGCAGGAAGACCTTCCAGCCGAGCCGCATCAGCTGATCGTAGCGGTAGCGCGGCACGAACGCCTTCACCATCGAGAACATGAAGAACACCAGGCAGACCTTGAGCACGAACCAGATCAGCCCCGGCACCCAGGTGAACGGCGCGAAGTTGAAGGGCGGCAGCCAGCCGCCAAGGAACAGGATGGTGGCCAGCGCGCACATCAGGACGACGGCGACATATTCGCCGAGGAAAAACAACAGGAACGGCGTCGAGGAATATTCGACCATGTGGCCGGCGACGAGTTCCGATTCGGCTTCCACGAGATCGAACGGCGGACGGTTGGTCTCGGCCAGCGCCGAGATGAAGAAGACGATGAACATCGGGAACAGCGACAGCCAATGCCAGTCGAGGAAGGTGTTGGGCAGGCCGAGCCGCGTGCCAAGCCCATCCTGTTGCGACAAGACGATGTCGGATAGGTTGAGCGAGCCGACGCAAAGCAGCACGGTGACAATGACGAAGCCGATCGAGACTTCGTAGGACACCATCTGCGCCGCCGAGCGCAGTGCGCCGAGGAACGGGTATTTCGAATTGGAGGCCCAGCCGCCCATGATCACGCCATAGACCTCGAGCGAGGAGATGGCGAAGACATAGAGGATGCCGACATTGACGTTGGCGATAGCCCAGCCTTCATTGACCGGGATAACCGCCCATGCCGAGATCGCAAGCACCGCCGACACCAAGGGCGCCAGCAGGAAAACGCCCTTGTTGGCGCCCGACGGAATGACCGGCTCCTTGAAGACGAACTTTAGCAGATCGGCGAATGCCTGCAGCGTGCCCCACGGGCCGACGACGTTCGGTCCGCGGCGCAATTGCACCGCCGCCCAGATCTTGCGGTCGGCGTAAAGCACGTAGGCGACGAAGATCAACAGAACGACAATCAGCACGACGGACTTCAAAAGGATCAGCAGCGCCGGCAGCACGTAGAAGGAGAAGAAGGTGTCCATGTCTACTCCGCCGCCTGCCTGAAGCCGTTCTTCGCCAAAGCCGAGCACTCGGCCATCACCGCGGAAGCCCGCGCGATCGGGTTGGTCAGGTAGAAATCCTTGACCGGCGAGGTGAAGGTGCCCTTGTTCAGCCGTCCGCCGAGCTTGGCCACCCTGGCGATGTCGGCCGGATCGCCGGCCACGACATGGTCGATCCGGGCGAGATGCGGGTATTCCGCATAGAGCTTAGCGCGCAGCTGCGGCAACGAATCGAACGGCAGCTTCTTGCCCAGTACATCCGACAGTGCCCGAAGGATCGCCCAGTCCTCGCGCGCTTCGCCGGGCGCAAAGCCGGCCCGGTTGGTCTGCTGCACGCGACCTTCGGTGTTGACGAAGGTGCCCGACTTCTCGGTATAGGCGGCGCCCGGCAGGATGACGTTGGCGCGATGCGCGCCCTTGTCGCCATGCGTGCCGATATAGACGACGAAAGCGCCGCCGGTCTTCGCCATATCGATTTCGTCGGCGCCGAGCAGGAACAGCACATCGGTCTCGCCCAGCATGCCGGCGACGTTCCTGCCGCCCTCGCCCGGCACGAAGCCGACATCGAGGCCGCCGACGCGTGCCGCGGCGGTGTGCAGCACGGCAAAGCCGTTCCAGTCGGCCCTTGCGGCATTGACGGCGACGGCGAGCTTCGCCGCCTGGCCAAGCACGGCCGCGCCGTCCGGACGCGCCAGCGCACCCTGTCCGACGATGATCAGCGGATGCGTCGCCTTCTTCAGCAGCTGGAAGAACTTGCCGTTGCCGTCGGCCAGATCCTTCAGCGATTCCGGCCCGGCGCCGAGTTGCTCGTAGTCATAGCGCGTATCGCCGACATCGCCGATGACGCCGACCGGCAGATTGCCGGCCCGCCAGCGCTTGCGGATGCGGGCGTTGAGCAAGGACGCCTCGAAGCGCGGATTGGCGCCGATGATCAGCACCGCATCGGCCTGTTCGATGCCTTCGATGGTCGGGTTGAAGACATAGCTCGCCCGGCCGAGCGACGGATCGAGTGCGGCACCGTCCTGGCGGCAGTCGGTGTTCTTCGAGCCGAGCGAAGCCATCAGAAGCTTAAGCGCGTAGATCTCCTCGACGGCGGCAAGATCGCCGGCAATGGCACCGATCTTTTCGGGTGCCGCATTCGACACCGCTTCCTTGATCGCGGAAAAAGCCTCGGCCCAGCTTGCCGGGGCCAGTCTGCCGTCCTTGCGCACATAGGGGCGGTCGAGGCGCTGCGTGCGCAAGCCGTCCCAGATGAAGCGGGTCTTGTCGGAAATCCATTCCTCGTTCACCGCCTCGTTGGTACGCGGCAGTATGCGCATCACTTCGCGGCCCCGGCTATCGACGCGGATCGCGGAGCCGACGGCGTCCATCACGTCGATGGATTCTGTCTTGGTCAGTTCCCACGGCCGTGCCTGGAAGGCGTAGGGTTTGGAGGTCAGCGCACCGACCGGGCAAAGGTCGATGACATTGCCCTGCAGTTCCGACGTCATCGCGCTTTCGAGATAGGTGGTGATCTCGGCATCCTCGCCGCGGCCGATCAGGCCGAGCTCGGATATGCCCGCAATCTCGGTGGTAAAGCGGACGCAGCGCGTGCAATGGATGCAGCGGTTCATGATCGTCTTGACCAGCGGCCCGATATACTTGTCTTCGACCGCCCGCTTGTTCTCGTGGTAGCGCGAGGAATCGACACCGAACGCCATTGCCTGGTCCTGCAGGTCGCACTCGCCGCCCTGGTCGCAGATCGGGCAATCCAGCGGATGGTTGATCAGAAGGAATTCCATCACGCCTTCGCGCGCCTTCTTGACCATCGGCGTGTTGGTGAAGATTTCCGGCGGCTCGCCGTTCGGGCCGGGGCGCAGGTCGCGCACGCCCATGGCGCAGGACGCCTGTGGCTTGGGCGGGCCGCCTTTCACCTCGATCAGGCACATGCGGCAATTGCCGGCGATCGACAACCGCTCATGGAAGCAGAAGCGCGGCACTTCCGCGCCGGCGTCCTCGGCCGCCTGCAGCAGCGTGTAGTGGTCGGGTACAGTGATCTCTTTCCCGTCGACCTTGAGCTTTGCCATTTCGCCTCAAACCCCTGCGGACGTTCCGCAATCTTTCCTTCCGGGCGCAGCCGACACCGCGCACGATATTGAATTCACTTTTTGGCCCCGGCCAATGCGGCCGCCTGACCGATCCAGCCGTCGCGGCCGATGCGGCCCTTCAACGACAGGTAATCTTCGACCCAGGCGATCTCTTGCGGCGTCCACGCGGCGATCTGGGCGTATGTCCAGATGCCAAGGCCGTTCAGCACCTTTTCCAGTTTCGGCCCGATGCCCGATATCACCTTGAGGTCGGCGGGCTCGGCTGGCCGGTCCATCGGCTTGGGCTGCTTGAAATCCTCCGGCATCAGCCCGGCCGACGCGTCCGCTGCAACGGTGCTGGCATTCGCCAGGCTCCGCGCCGCACTGCTCGTCGCAATGTCGGTCACATCGTTGGCGAAGGACTGCGCCTCGGCAATCAGGGTTTTGGTGGCTGCGCGCGCCTTTGTCGAGGAGCTTTTGCCGGTCGCGGAAACGCGTTCCGTTCGGGTCTCGAAATCGTCGGCGACCGGCTGCCAAAGCCGCTGCGAGGTCTCGGCCGCGCCTGAAAGCACGCCCATCCAGATACCAAAGGCGTGGTTGGCAAGGCCGATACCGAGTGCCGTCATCGCCGCCGCGCCCGCGACAGGATGCGCCAGGAGATTGACGGCATTGGCCATCTCCCTCGGCATCATCGTGGTCCGGTCCTGGTTCATCTTCAACAACGGGTCCATATCGGGCGTAAAATCGTCGGGTATCGAAAACAGCGACATCGGTGGTCTCCTGGGGTGGTCTCCTGGTCGTTTCCGTCTGCCCCGCGCTCGTTTCCTCGTTTCGGGCATTCGCCCGCATTTCTGAATTCTTCTATTCCGCCGCAACCAGCACCGGTTCGGCGCGGTGTGCGTTGCGCGAAAACTCGTCGATGCGCCGCTCCACCTCGCCGCGGAAATGCCGCATCAGGCCCTGGATCGGCCATGCCGCCGCATCGCCCAGCGCGCAGATCGTGTGGCCCTCGACCTGCTTGGTCACGTCGAGCAGCATGTCGATCTCGCGCTTCTGCGCTTCGCCGCGCACCAGCCGTTCCATCACCCGCCACATCCAGCCGGTGCCTTCACGGCACGGCGTGCACTGGCCGCAGCTTTCGTGCTTGTAGAAATAGGAAAGTCGCGCGATCGCCTTCACGATATCGGTCGATTTGTCCATGACGATGACAGCCGCCGTGCCGAGGCCCGATTTCAGGTCGCGCAGCGCGTCGAAATCCATCGGCGCGTCGATGATCTGCCCGGCCGGCACCAGCGGCACCGAAGCGCCGCCCGGAATGACCGCCAGCAGATTGTCCCAGCCGCCGCGAATGCCGCCGCAATGCGTCTCGATCAGCTCGCGGAACGGGATCGACATCGCCTCTTCGACGGTGCAGGGATTGTTGACGTGGCCGGAGATGCAGAACAGCTTGGTGCCGACATTGTTGGGCCGGCCGAAGGACGAGAACCAGGCGGCCCCGCGGCGCAGGATGGTCGGCGCGACCGCGATGGACTCGACATTGTTGACCGTCGTCGGGCAGCCATACAGGCCGACATTGGCCGGAAACGGCGGCTTCAGCCGCGGCTGGCCCTTCTTGCCCTCGAGGCTTTCGAGCAGCGCCGTTTCCTCGCCGCAGATATAAGCGCCGGCGCCATGGTGCATGTAAATGTCGAAGTCGTAGCCGGAGGTGTTGTTCTTGCCGATCAGCTTGGCCGCATAGGCCTCGTCGATGGCGCGTTGCAGCGCCTCGCGCTCGCGGATGAACTCGCCGCGCACATAGATGTAGGCGGCGACCGCGCCCATGGCGAAGCCGGCAAGCAGGCAGCCTTCGACCAGCGTGTGCGGGTCGTGGCGCAGTATGTCGCGGTCCTTGCAGGTACCGGGCTCGGATTCGTCGGCATTGACGACGAGATAGCTCGGCCGGCCGTCGCTTTGCTTGGGCATGAACGACCATTTCAGCCCGGTCGGAAAGCCGGCGCCGCCGCGGCCGCGCAGGCCGCTCGCTTTCATCTCGTTGACGATCCACTCGCGCCCCTTGGCAACGATGCCGGGAGTGTTGTCCCAGGCGCCGCGCGCCATGGCGCCGGCCAGCGACTTGTCGAAGCGGCCATAGATGTTGTTGAAGATGCGGTCTCTGTCCTGAAGCATTGCTCGTTCCTCAGACCGGCTTCTTGCCGGTCGGCCGGCTCTTGTTTCCGGGCGACGGCCTGGCCGCAGCCTTAGCCGGGTTGACCTTGGCCTCCGGCGCTTTGAAAGCAGACGCCGGCTCGGCCTTGTTCTTGGGCCCTTTGCGCTGTTTCGAGACGTCCTCGACCTGCGGCTCGGCCTTGTTGGCATTGGCGGCCGAATGCAGCGGCGCTGCAACGCTCGCCGCCTTTTCCGCCGCGGGCGCGACTTTCGCCGCCGACGGCGATTTCAGCGCCGGGCTGGTCTCGACCGTATCGGTCTTCGGCTTGCTGGCACTCGAGGGCGCAACTGGCGCCGGTGCGGCAGGAGCAACTGGCGAAGCCGCTGCGGGTACTGCGGCGGCAGCCGCTGGCGCCGCTTCCTTGGCGGCCTTGGCCGCCGCCCTGGTTTCCCGGTCGCGGGTCGCCTTGAGGATCGCCTTTTCGCTCTTAAGGGTCGTCAGGCCGCTGGCCGGCTCTGAGGTGATGCGGCCATTTTGCGGTCCCGGTTTCACCGTGGCGCCCTTGCCGGCGTCATAGAGGTCGATGATCTCGGCAAGCCGCTCCGGCGTCAGATCCTCATAGGTGTCTTTGAATATCATCACCATCGGTGCGTTGACGCAGGCGCCGAGGCACTCGACCTCTTCCCAAGAAAGCGTGCCCTTGTCGTTGGTGTGGAACTGGTCGTGATGGATCTTCGAGCGGCATACATCCATCAGCGCTTCGGAGCCGCGCAGCATGCAGGGCGTGGTGCCGCAGACCTGGATATGGGCGCGCGTGCCGACCGGATTGAGCTGATATTGCGTATAGAAGGTGGCGACTTCGAGCCCACGGATATAGGGCATGCCGAGCATGTCGGAGATCGTCTCGATCGCCGCCTTGGTCACCCAGCCTTCCTGCTCCTGCGCCAGCATCAGCAAGGGGATAATCGCGGATTGCTCGCGCCCTTTCGGATATTTCTTGATCCACTGCTTCGCCGCTGCCGCATTCGCCCGGTTGAAGGCGAAGGAGGCTGGCTGGAGGCTGGCTTCTGCGAGACGGCGGACTGACATGGAGTTTCGCTTCTTCGGTTTCTACTGGCTAGGGCTATCGGCGCGATAGCAATCCTCGGATTGCCCAAGCACACATACAAACTCTTCATTCCCACGCTTTAGGCGAACGTACTCGTCGTAACGGTCATTCCACCAAGTTACGCGTCCACAGTCGCGGGGCCGTGCCAAGCTCGGTACCTCTGCGACAAAAGTCCTCTCACTTTTGCTACAGGGTTGGCCTCGCCGCGCACCGAGTACAAAAATTCCGGAATCCAGAAGCACATCGCCACCGAATTCGCGCACCGTGAGCAGATCGCCTTCCGCTACCAGCTTGAACCCGTCCTTAAGAAGATCCGTCGAGGATAGCCCATCACCGGATCCGGCAAGGGATGCTTCGGCGGAAGCCGCAAGGCAAGCCGCCGCTAGAAAAGATTTGGATGTCCGGGCCAGTGCCATCGTCACCGATCGACCTCACCAAATACGATGTCGAGGGAGCCGAGAACGGCGGTGACGTCGGCCAGCATGTGGCCGCGGCACAAAAAGTCCATGGCTTGCAGATGCGCAAAGCCTGGCGCGCGCAACTTGCAGCGGTAGGGCTTGTTGGTGCCGTCGGAGACGAGATAGACGCCGAACTCGCCCTTTGGCGCCTCGACCGCGGCATAGACCTCGCCGGCCGGCACGCGGTAGCCTTCGGTGTAGAGCTTGAAGTGATGGATCAGCGCTTCCATCGAGCGCTTCATCGCCGCGCGCTTCGGCGGCACCACCTTGCCGTCGAGGTTGGACACCGGCCCGCTGCCCTCCTTGCCGAGCAGCAGGTCGACGCACTGGCGCATGATTTTCGCCGACTGCCGCATCTCTTCCATGCGCACCAGATAACGATCGAAACAGTCGCCGTTCTTGCCGATCGGAATGTCGAAGTCCAGCTCGGCATAGCATTCGTAGGGCTGCGATTTGCGCAGATCCCACGGCGCACCCGAGCCGCGCACCATGACGCCGGAAAAGCCCCAGGCCCAGGCGTCCGCCAGGGAGACGGTGGCAATGTCGACATTGCGCTGCTTGAAGATACGGTTGCCGGTCAAAAGCGCGTCGAGATCGTCGACCGACTTCAGGAACGGGTCGATCCAGTTGCCGATGTCCTCGATCAGCTTCTGCGGCAGGTCCTGATGGACGCCGCCCGGCCGGAAATAGGCCGCGTGCATGCGCGAGCCCGAGGCGCGCTCGTAAAACACCATCAGCTTTTCGCGCTCGACAAAGCCCCACAGCGGCGGCGTCAGCGCGCCGACATCCATCGCCTGCGTCGTCACATTGAGGATGTGCGACATGATGCGGCCGATCTCGGAGTAGAGAACTCGAATAAGCTGCCCGCGCTTCGGCACCTCGATGCCGAGCAGCCGCTCGGCGGCAAGCGCGAAGGCATGCTCCTGGTTCATCGGCGCGCAATAGTCGAGCCGGTCGAGATAGGGCACGGCCTGCAGATAAGTCTTGTGCTCAATTAGCTTTTCCGTGCCGCGATGCAACAGCCCGATATGCGGATCGACACGATCGACCACCTCGCCATCAAGCTCCAGCACGAGGCGCAAAACGCCGTGCGCGGCCGGATGCTGCGGGCCAAAGTTGATGTTAAAATTGCGGACGGAGTGCTCGGTCATGCTAGATTCCAAGCCTTTCCATGGCGGACGGCGTCAGTTCCATGAAGCGGACCGTCTGCGGCCCGGCCACATATTCTTTTGCTCTCTGCTCGCATTGCTCAACGGTCTCATTGGAAGGCTGGAGATCGGCCAGTTCTCCAGCATCGCGCAAGGCGTTCAAAATCTGGTCCAATTCAATCTGCATCGCCGGCTTGATACGAAATATCGTGGGGCAGTTCTTCACCGTGTCGTTCGCCACGACAGCTCGCGCCGCCGAATAGCAATCCACTCCAGCTACTTTGCAGTCGTTCGCAAAAGCATTCGGCGCAACACTGCAGCAAAACAGGCCTAGGAGTGCTATGCGGATCATCGCCACATATCCTCACTGTTTCGCCTTCTCATCGCCGGGCAGGACGTAATCCGTCCCTTCCCATGGCGAGAGAAAATCGAAATTGCGGAATTCCTGCTTGAGCTCGACCGGCTCGTAGATGACGCGCTTGGCTTCGTCGTCGTAGCGCACCTCGACGAAGCCGGTCAGCGGAAAGTCCTTGCGCAGCGGATGGCCTTCGAAACCGTAATCGGTCAGAATCCGGCGCAGATCGGGATGACCCGAAAACAGCACGCCATAGAGATCGTAGGTCTCGCGCTCGAACCAGTCGGCGCCGGGATAAATGCCGGTGATCGACGGCACCAGCGTCTCTTCGTCGGCCTGGACCTTGATGCGGATGCGGATATTCTGTCTCGGCGACAGCAAATGATAGACGACGTCGAAGCGCTTTGCCCGCGACGGGTAATCGGCGCCGCAGACGTCGATGATCGAGATGAACTGGCATTTCGGGTCGTCGCGCAGGAAGGTCACCACCTCGATCAGTTCGCGCGGCTCGACCGAGATAGTGAGTTCGCCATAGGCGAGCACCGCCTCGCCGATCCGGCCGGTCAGCTTCTCGCCGAGATAGGTCGAGAGGTCATTCAACGCCTGGGTCATGCCGCTCACCGCTCGATCGTGCCGGTGCGGCGGATCTTCTTCTGCAGCAGAAGGATGCCGTAGAGCAGCGCTTCGGCGCTCGGCGGGCAGCCGGGCACGTAGATATCGACCGGCACGATGCGGTCGCAGCCGCGCACCACCGAATAGGAATAATGATAATAGCCGCCGCCATTGGCGCAGGAGCCCATCGAAATGACGTAGCGCGGTTCGGGCATCTGGTCGTAGACCTTGCGCAGCGCCGGCGCCATCTTGTTGGTCAGCGTGCCGGCGACAATCATGATGTCGGACTGGCGCGGAGACGCGCGCGGCGCGACACCGAACCTCTCCGAGTCGTAGCGCGGCATCGAGGTATGGATCATCTCGACGGCGCAGCAGGCGAGACCGAAGGTCATGAACATCAGCGAGCCGCTGCGCGCCCACGTGATAAGCGCCTCGGTCGAGGTGACGAGAAAGCCCTTGTCGGCCAGTTCGTTGTTGATCTCCAGGAAGAATGGATCGTCCTCCCCCACCGGCCTGCCGGTGTTGGGGTCGATGAGACCCTTGGGCTTCGGCGCGACGAGCGTGCCGGAATTGTCGCTCAATCCCATTCCAGCGCTCCTTTTTTCCATTCATAGGCAAAGCCGATGGTCAGCACCGCCAAAAACACCATCATCGACCAGAAACCGAGCATGCCGATCTGGCTGAACGACACCGCCCAAGGGAACAGGAAGGCCACCTCCAGGTCGAAGATGATGAACAGGATCGACACCAGGTAGAAGCGGATGTCGAACTTCATGCGGGCGTCGTCGAACGAGTTGAAGCCGCACTCATAGGCGGAAAGCTTTTCCGGATCGGGGTTGCGGTAGGCCACCAGGAACGGTGCGGCGAGCAGCGCCAGGCCGACGACCAGCGCCACGCCGATGAACAGGACGATGGGCAGGTACGAACCTAAAAGTGCGTTCATGCTGCAGTTTCCGTTAGCGGCCAATCCACTCTGATTACAGCACCGGACCCACTTGCGGAAGCGTGACAGTTTAACCACTGAACCGTTTTAAGGAGGCTCTATGCTGCAACGCGGCGAGGGTTAGCGCAGCGCTTTCGGCGAAGCAAGTCAAACCTTGTTCAAATCGCGGTGCTGGGCGGCATATCCGGCAAAACTGGTCCGATCCGCTCCTGTTTGATTTCTTTCACTTTTCACTCCACTTTTCTCTCCTGACATGGATGCCGCCAAAACCCTGCTAGCATGGCACGGAATCGCAGATTCTCTGCTCTGTCCAGCATCATCAGGATACCGCGTTGATGAAGGAAAAAATCTCGCTTCGCATGGCTCGCCGCATCGCGCTGGCGGCACAGGGATTCAATGACCCCCGCCCCGCCGGTACGCCCGACCGCAGACATCTGGCCCGCGTGCTTGCCCGTACCGGCCTGCTGCAGATCGATTCCGTCAGCGCCGTAGTGCGCGCCCACTATATGCCGCTCTATTCGCGGCTTGGCCCCTACAAGCTGGCGCTGCTCGACGACGCCGCCGTAACGCGCAAGCGCATGGTCTTTGAATATTGGGCGCACGAAGCCTCGTTCCTGCCGGTCGAGACCTATCCGCTGATGCGCTGGCGCATGCAGCGGGCCGAGCGCGGCGACGAAATGTACAGCGGACTGGCCAAATGGGGTCGCGAGCACGCCGCCTATATCGAGGAGATCTATCGCGAGGTCTCCGAACGAGGCCCGATCGCGGCATCTGCTTTTGAAGGCCAGAAGGGCAATGGTGGCTGGTGGGGCTGGAGCCATGCCAAGCACGCCTTCGAATGGCTGTTCTGGGCCGGCCGCATCACCACAGCGCATCGCCGCGGCTTCGAGCGGTTCTACGATCTGCCGGAGCGCGTACTGCCGCCGGCGGTACTCGCTCTGCCGGTTCCCTGCCCCGAGGATGCGCACCGCGAATTGCTGCGTATCTCCGCCCGCGCCCACGGCGTCGCCACGGCAGGCGATCTGCGCGACTATTTCCGCCTCTCGCCCGCCGATATCAAGGGTCGCATCGAGGAACTGGTCGAGGCCGGCGAGCTGTTGCCGGTGAGCGTCGAAAGCTGGAGCAAAGCAGCCTATCTCCACAAGGACGCCCGTTTGCCGCGCAGGATCGAGGCGCGCGCCTTGCTCGCGCCGTTCGATCCTGTCGTCTTCGAGCGGTCGCGCACCGAGCGGTTGTTCGACTTCCACTACCGCATCGAGATCTACACGCCGGCAGAAAAGCGCCAGTATGGCTATTATGTGCTGCCGTTCCTGCTCGGCGACAGCATCGTCGGGCGCGTCGACCTCAGGGCAGACCGCCCGGCCGGCGTATTGCGCGTCCATGCCGCCTATGCCGAGCCCGGCGCCCCGCCACAAACCGCCGCCGAGCTTTTCGAAGAATTGAAGCAGATGCAGGCCTGGCTCGGGCTTGAGCGCATTGAGGTGACGGCTGCGGGCGACCTTGGCCAGCCGCTCGCAGATACCGCCGCGTCATAGACGTGCGTTGACACGACTGCCTCCACAAGCCTAAATCCATTCCAGACGGTCCCCTGCCCGCAACGGCAAGGGCCAAGAGGGAATGCGGTGCGAAATCTCGATTTCAAATCCGCGGCTGTCCCCGCAACTGTAAGCGACGAGCCTCGGCCGAAAACCACTGGGATATTCCCGGGAAGGCGGCACCCAGGCGATGACCCGCGAGCCAGGAGACCTGCCGTCTAGGACATAAGAATCCGATCGCCTGGCGGGTTTTCCGGGCAAGGAGCCTGATTTGGAACGCGACAGCAGTTTTCCGGCTGAGACAGCGGATTTATTGTCCGGCCATGGTGATTCCCCGGCCGGCGTTACCGTCATCGTCTGCTCGTCCTGCCGTGACGAGACCGGTTCGGACGCCCATCCCTGCGCCGGCGAACTGCTCGCCGAGGACACGCGCCGCGCCGCTTCCAGCGAAAACATTAAAATCCGCACCGTCGAATGCCTCGGCAATTGCAAGCGCCGGCTCAGCGCCGCGATTTTGCGCGACGGCTGCTGGAGCTACGTCTTCGGCGACCTGACTGCGACCAGCGGCGCCGATCTCGTGACCGGCGCAAAACTGTTCGCCACCTCGACGGATGGGCTCATTCCATGGCGCGGCCGTCCCGAATGCCTGAAGCGCGGCCTGGTTGCCCGCATCCCTCCCCTTGACCTTTTGAAGGACCTGACATGACCGCTGCCTTCCTTTCGCGCGTTCCCTGCACCGTCGTCACCGGCTTTCTCGGCGCCGGCAAGACGACGCTGATCCGCCATCTGCTCGAAAACGCGAAAGGCAAGCGGCTGGCCATCATCGTCAACGAGTTCGGCGACATCGGCATCGACGGCGAGATCCTGAAGGGCTGCGGCATCGACACCTGCCCCGACGAAAACATCGTCGAGCTGGCCAATGGCTGCATCTGCTGCACAGTCGCCGACGATTTCGTTCCGGCGCTCGACCAGATCCTGTCGCTGACGCCGAGGGTCGACCACATCCTGATCGAGACATCCGGCCTCGCTTTGCCCAAGCCGCTGGTCCAGGCCTTCCAGTGGCCGTCGGTGAAAAGCCGTGTCACGGTCGATGGCGTCATCGCCGTGGTCGACGGGCCGGCGCTGGCTGATGGCCGCGTCGCCAACGACATGGATGCCCTGCAGGCGCAGCGCGCGCAGGACGAGACGCTCGACCACGACGATCCGGTCGAGGAAGTATTCGAGGACCAGCTCGCCTGCGCCGACCTGATCATCCTGTCGAAGAGCGACCTGTTGGACGCCGCCGGCTCGGCCCGTGCCAATGCCGTCATCGGCAAGCATGTTGCGCGGGCGGTGAAGATCGTGCCGACTTCGCAAGGCAAGGTCGACCCGTCGGTGCTGCTCGGCCTCGGCCTCGCCGTCGAGGACGACATCGAGAACCGCAAGACCCACCACGACGACGAGCTCGACCACGAACATGACGACTTCGATAGTTTTGTCATCGACATTGCGTCTGTGTCCAACCCGGACGAACTGGCACAACGCGTCGCCACGGCGGCGGAGGAGGAAAACGTGTTGCGCGTCAAGGGTTTCGTCGAAGTCGGCGGCAAGCCGATGCGGCTCCTGCTGCAGGCCGTCGGTCCGCGCGTCAACCACTATTACGACCGCGCCTGGACCGCTGAAGACGATCGCCGCTCGCGCCTTGTCGTCATCGGCCTGAAGGGGCTGAACCGCCCGGCGATCGAGCGTATCCTCGCCGGCTGATCCCAGGTACGAGCCGCCATGCACATCCTCACCACCACATCCGCCTCGCTCGACGATCTCGCCGAGCCTGTCGATCTCAGGCAAACGCCTGCGGATGTCGTGGCGCTGTCGTTCACCGACAGCGACCTGGCCGGGCTGGCGGCGGCGTGGAAGGCGGATGCGGCCCGCCTGCCATCGATGCGGCTCGCCGCCTTGCGCGACCTGCGCCATCCGATGTCCGTCGATCTCTGGATCGACAGCGTCGCCCGCCACGCCAAGGTCATTCTGGTCCGCATCCTCGGCGGCTATGACTGGTGGCGCTATGGCTGCGATCAGCTCGCCTCGACTGCCCGGGCACGCGGCATAAAACTGGCGCTGCTGCCCGGCGAGAGCCACGACGCGGACTTGCGACTGATCGAAGGCTCAACGCTGCCGCGTGAGGAGTTGGATGGCTTGCTTGGCTATTTCCGCGAGGGCGGGCCGGCGAATATGACGGCGCTGGTGCAGAGGCTGGCGAGTCTCGCCGGATCGGGTGCGGCGGTAGCCGGACCTGTCAGCGTGCCAAAGGCGGGATTTTACGAGCCGGGACGCGGTGTTATAGAAAGAATGGACTTATCAAGCGTCGGCATTCCTTCGCGCCCCCCTCTGTCCTGCCGGACATCTCCCCCACAAGGGGGGAGATTGGCCGTCACTGGCCGTATCGCGACTTCTGCAACGTCAGACGTTGGCGAAGCTACCGATGATCAGGCGATCTCCCCCCATGTGGGGGAGATGTCCGGCAGGACAGAGGGGGGCGCGAAGGAACACGGCCTAAACCGCTTAGGCAACGCCCCCGTCATCCCCATTCTGTTCTACCGCTCGATGCTGCTCGCCGGTGATGTCGCGCCGATCGACGCGCTTTTCGAAGCCCTGCGCCAACGCGGCATCAACCCCGTCCCCATCTTCGTTTCCAGCCTGAAGGACCCAACGTCCCTCGCCTTCGTCGAAACCGCGCTTGCAACCCTGAAGCCTGCCGCCATCATCACCGCCACAGCTTTCGCCTCGGGTGCCGAGCCTGGCGTCGAAACCCTGTTCGACCGCGCCGGCGTGCCGGTGTTCCAGGTCATCGTCGCGACCACCCGCCGCGACATCTGGCAAAACAATCAGCGCGGGCTGGCGCCCGCCGACCTTGCCATGCATGTCGTCCTGCCCGAGCTCGACGGCCGCATTTTGGCCGGCGCCATTTCCTTCAAGGGCGAAAGCGAAACCGACCCGGCGCTGGCCTTCCGCGCCTTCGCCAACCGGCCTGAGCCCGACCGCGTGGCGCAAGTGACGAACCGTGTCGAGGCCTTCGTGCGCCTGCAGCGGACGCCCCGCGCGGAACGCAAGCTCGCCATCCTGATCCCCGACTATCCCAGCGCCCCCGGTCGCACCGGCTACGCCGTCGGCCTCGACGTGCCGTCCAGCGTGCTGGCGATGCTGCACGACCTGAGCGAACAGGGCTACGCCATTGAAGGGATTCCGCAAACGCCGCGCGAGTTGCTGGAGGTGCTGGGGCGTGGAGGTGAAGGGTTGGGGTTTGAGGACTATCTCGAGTACTCGGCGGAATTGCCTGCTGAAGCGACAGCTGCCGTGACGGCCGCATGGGGGAATGCGGCAGATGAGACGGCTTCGCGCGAGGCACCCCCCTCTGAGGGGGGTGTTCAAGCGCCTGCCGCCGCAAAATTCGCTTTCCGCGCAGCCACCTTCGGCAACGTCACCGTGGCACTCGCGCCTGACCGCGGGCGCTCAGTTGACCGCCGCGCCGACTATCACGACCCGACGCTGCCGCCGCGCCATGCACTGATCGCCTTTGGCCTCTGGCTGCGCAAGTCGCTCGGCATCCATGCAATTGTCCATGTCGGCGCCCACGGCACGCTGGAATGGCTGCCCGGCAAGACCGTCGCGCTCAGCGAAAACTGCTTTCCCGAAATCGTCACCGGCGCCCTGCCCGTCATCTATCCGTTCATCGTCTCCAACCCCGGCGAGGCAGCGCAGGCCAAGCGGCGCATTGCCGCCGTCACGCTTGGCCATCTGCCGCCACCGCTGACCGGCGCCGGGCTGGACGAAAACCAGCATAGGCTTGAACGACTGGTCGACGAATATGCCCAGGCCGACGGGCTCGACCGCCGCCGCCGCGACCGCCTGGCGAGGCTGATCGTCGAGACGGCGGAAAAGACCGGCCTCGCCTCGGAAGCCGGGGTTGCCCAAACCGACGCTCCCGACGAAGCGCTGCGCCGCATCGACGCCTGGCTCTGCGATCTCAAGGATTTCGCCATCAAGGACGGCCTGCATGTTTACGGCCGCTCACCTGAGGGCGAAACCGATCCTTTGCGCGAGCAGAGTGCGGCAGCCGAGAAAGTAGCACTCATCGCGGCTCTCGACGGCCGCCATGTCGCTGCCGGTCCGGCCGGTGCACCAGCGCGTGGCCGGCGCGATGTGCTGCCGACCGGCCGCAATCTGTTCACCGCAGACCCGCGCACCATGCCGACGCCGACATCCTTCGATCTCGGCAGGGCGGCTGCCGACGAGGTCTTGCGCAGCTACATGCAATCGCATGGCGACTGGCCGCGCTCGCTGGTTATCGACCTCTGGGGCTCGGCCTCGCTGCGCACCGGCGGCGAAGAGATCGCGCAAGGCCTGGCGCTGATGGGCTGCCGGCCGCAATGGGATTGCGCCACCGGCCGCATCACCGGCATCGAGGTGCTGCCGCCGGCAACGCTCGGCCGCCCGCGCGTCGACGTCACCTGGCGCATATCCGGCCTGTTCCGCGACATGTTCCCAACCCAGATCGCGCTGATCGATGCCGCCGCCAACGCCGTCGCGACCCGCGACGAGGACGATTCGGAAAACCCGCTGGCGGCGAGAACCCGTGCAGACGGGAAGATCAGCCCCCGCATATACGGCACCTCGCCCGGCACTTACGGCGCCGGTGTCGAGGATTTGTTATCGGGCGGCACCTGGGCCGTGCGCGAAGAGATCGGTCGCGCCTACCTCGATGCCACCTCGCACGCCTATGGCGGCGCCGAGGGCGAAGGCGTTTCGGCGCCCGGCGCTTTTGAGGGCCGCATCGCTGAGGCCGACCTTCTGGTTCATACCGGCGACGACCCCGGCCGCGACATCCTCGAAGGCTCGGCCGACGTCGCCTTCATCGGCGGCTTTTCGGCAGCACTTGCCGCGCTCGGCAAAAACGCTGACGTGATCGTGCTCGACACTACGGACCCGCAAAAGCCGAAGCCGCGCTCGGTTGGTGAGGCCGTATCCCGGGTCGTGCGGGCGCGCACGGTTAACCCGCGCTTCATCGCCGGCCAGATGCGGCACGGGCCGCGCGGCGCTTCGGAATTCGCCGAGACGGTTGATCGGCTTGTCGGCTTCGCCGAGACCACCCATGCCATATCAGGCACGCTGATCGAGGCCGTGCACGACGCCTATCTCGGCGACCCCGTTGTTCGCGCCTTCATCCTGCGCGAGAACCCGGCGGCGGCGAATGTGATTGCCGAGCGGTTTCTCTCGGCTCGGCGGCGCGGTCTCTGGCATCCGCTGCGCAATTCGATCGATGACGATCTCGCCGCACTAATTGCCGAAGCCCAAGCTCTGGGAGTGGCGGCATGAACGCTTTCTCCCGACGCGGCGCCTGCCCTGCCTTGTCCGCGCCGATGCAGACCGGCGACGGGCTGCTGGTGCGGCTCAATCCGGTCGCTGGAGGACTGTTGCCGAAATCCTTGATCGGACTCTGCGAATCCGCCTTGCGCCATGGCAACGGCATCATGGAAGTGACCGCCCGCGGCAGCCTGCAGATCCGAGGCCTGACGCCGGCAAGCGCGCGGCTGCTGGCGATGGAGGTCGATGCGCTGGGCATCGCGGTGCGCACCGGCGTGCCGGTCGAGACCGGCCCGCTGGCCGGGCTCGACCCGGAGGAAATCGCCGACCCGCGCCCGCTTGCCGAGCGGATTCGGGCGGCAATTGAGGACGCGGGTGTTACACAACGCCTTGGCCCGAAGGTCTCCGTGATCGTCGACAGCGGCGGGCAGCTGACAATGGATGCAGTTACGGCCGATGTCAGGCTGGTCGCGATGCGGACCGGGGCGCGAACGCAGTGGCAGGTGGCTGTCGCCGGCGACGGTCAGACTGCGATGCCGCTCGTTATGGCCGAGGAGGATGCGGCTTGTGATATTGCCGTCGCTATTCTCAGGATGGTTGCTGAAAAGGGCCGCGATGCGCATGCGCGGGATTTGACGGAGAGACAGCTGAGATCTCTGGCAAGCTGGCGTTCCTTCGCACCCCCCTCTGTCCTGCCGGACATCTCCCCCTCTAGGGGGGAGATTGGCAATTCCACGGCCGGCTCTCCCTCTGCAACTTTGGGGATTGGCGAAACCAGCAACGAGAGCGCAATCTCCCCCCTTGAGGGGGAGATGTCCGGCAGGACAGAGGGGGGGGCGAAGGAACGCCAACCTATCGGAGTTTTCGACTTGGCCGCAGCCGCAATCGCCCTCGGCATCGGCCTGCCGTTCGGCAGCATACCAGCGCAAGAACTTATCGATCTCACCCAATACGCCCTCACCCTCGGCGCCACCGAAATCCGCCTGGCGCCAGGTCGCGCGCTGCTTTTGCTTGGCCTCTCCCCAGCCGCATGTCTTTCACTCCAGAAAACCGCCGCAACCGTCGGCTTTGTCACCGACGCAGCTGATCCGCGCACGAAAATCGCCGCCTGCCCCGGCGCACCCGCCTGTGCCTCCGGGCGCATAGCCACCCGCGACATCGCCGAGACCATCGCCGTGGAAAACCGCGACATCCTCGATTCCTCGCTGACGCTGCACATCTCCGGCTGCGCCAAGGGTTGCGCCCATCCTGGTCCGGCGGTGTTGACCCTGGTCGGTGGCGAAAACGGAGCCGGACTTGTCGTAGACGGGACGGCAAAGGCATTGCCCGCCGGATACAGGCCGGGCTACGAAGCCGCGCACGGCATCGGCCGCATTGCAGCGGCGATCCGCAGCGCACGACATCCCGGCGAAACTGCTGCTGCTTGCCTGGTAAGGCTCGGCGCGGCCGGCATCACCGAAATCTACCGACAGGAATGAGCATGCCCGCCCAGAACGCCTACGACTACGTCCGTGACGGCACGGCGATCTACGAGCGCTCCTTCGCCATTATCCGCGCCGAGGCCGACCTGTCGCGCTTTTCCGAAGCCGAGGCCGATGTCGCTATCCGCATGATCCATGCCTGCGGTCAGGTCGAGGCTGCGCAGCACTTCGTTTTCTCGAGCGATTTCGTCGCCGCTGCGCGCACGGCGCTGGGCGCCGGCGCGCCGATCTTCTGCGACGCGCAGATGGTCTCGCACGGCGTCACGCGCGCCCGGCTTCCGGCCGGCAACGAGGTGATCTGTACGCTGCGCGATCCGCGGACCGCCGACATCGCGAAAAAGATCGGCAACACCCGCTCGGCCGCAGCGATCGACCTGTGGGGCGAGCGCGTGGCCGGTTCGGTCGTCGCCATCGGCAATGCGCCGACAGCCCTTTTCTATCTGCTGGAAAAGCTGCGCGCCGGCGCGCCAAAGCCGGCGGCGATCATCGGCATGCCGGTCGGGTTTGTCGGCGCCGCCGAATCGAAGGATGCGCTGGCCGAAAATTCCTATGGCGTGCCTTACGCCATCGTGCGCGGCCGGCTGGGCGGCAGCGCCATGACCGCCGCCGCCCTCAATGCGTTGGCGAGGCCAGGCCTATGAATGCGATCGCAAAAGGTCGGCTGGTCGGCGTCGGCACCGGTCCCGGCGACCCGGAACTTTTGACCCTGAAGGCGGTGCGCGCGCTGGCCGAGGCCGATGTCGTTGCGCATTTCGCCAAGCGCGGCAACAACAGCAATGCGCGCGCCATTGTCGGCGCGCATTTTCGCCCTGATCTGATCGAACTGCCGCTGCTCTACCCGGTGACGACCGAGATCGACAAGGACGACAGCGATTACCGGTCGCAGATAACGGATTTCTACGAGCAGTCGGCCGAAAAGGTCGCCGAGCACCTCAGCGCCGGCAGGATGGTCGCGGTGCTTTCGGAAGGCGATCCGCTTTTCTACGGCTCCTACATGCATCTTCATGTCCGGCTGGCGCACCGCTTTCCGACCGAAGTCATTCCCGGCGTCACCGCCATGTCCGGCTGCTGGTCGGCGACCGGCCTGCCTATCGTCCAGGGCGACGATGTGCTGACGGTGCTACCGGGCACCATGAGCGAATTCGAGCTGACGCGCCGCCTTGCCGACACCGATGCCGCGGTGATCATGAAAGTCGGCCGCAACCTGCCCAAGATCAGGCGCGCGCTGGAGGCAACCGACAAGCTGGCGCGGGCAATCTATGTCGAGCGCGGCACCATGCCGGGCGGTGTCTCGATGCGGCTTGCCGACAAAAAGGACGACCAGGCGCCCTATTTCGCCATCGTGCTGGTGGCCGGCTGGTCGGGCCGGCCAAATGCATTGAGAGCCGAAGCATGAGCGGCCGCCTGACCGTCATCGGCCTGGGGCCAGGCAACGCCGACCAGGTGACGCCGGAAGCCAGCCGCGCCGTCGCCGAGGCGAAATTCTTCTACGGCTACAAGCCTTATCTTGACCGGCTCGACCTGCGCGCGGACCAGACCCGCATCGCCTCCGACAATCGCGAGGAACTCGCCCGCTCCAGGGACGCGCTGCTGAAGGCCGCGGAAGGCCACGATGTCGCCGTCGTATCGGGCGGCGATCCCGGCGTCTTCGCCATGGCGGCGGCCGTCTGCGAGGCGATCGAGGCGGGGCCGGTCGAATGGCGCGCGGTCGACATCGCCATCGTGCCCGGTATCACCGCCATGCTCGCCGTTGCAGCCCGCATCGGTGCGCCGCTCGGCCATGATTTCTGCGCCATCTCGCTGTCCGACAATCTGAAGCCGTGGGACCTGATCGAGCTGCGCCTTCTGGCGGCAGCCGGCGCCGGCTTCGTCATCGCGCTCTACAATCCGATCAGCAAGGCACGCCCCTGGCAGCTTGGCCGCGCCTTCGAATGCCTGTCGGCGATCCTGCCCGGCACCACGCCGGTGATCTTTGGCCGCGCCGCCGGCCGTCCCGACGAGCGCATCGAGGTTTTTCTACTGGCCGACGCCGATGCCGCGAAGGCCGACATGGCGACCTGCATCATCATCGGCTCGGCGGAAACCAGGATCGTCAAGCGGGGTGACAAGGCCGCGCTGGTCTACACGCCGCGTTCGGCATCGGGCCAAAGAACATGACTGACCAGAAAATGATCGACCATAGCGGCAAGAGATTCGATCGTTTCGGTCGACGCGACGTCCGGCAGCGCCGGCCTGCGGATCATCACAACCTCGATTCCCAGCGCTCGCGCCGCCGCGATCTTGCCGTAGGTCGCCTCGCCGCCGCTGTTTTTGGAAACAACGACTTCGATGCCACGGCTTTCGAGCAGCGCGCGCTCATCGGCCTCATGAAACGGCCCCCGCGCCAAGAGATACGTCGCGTCGGGCACAGCGAGCCTTGGCTCGACCGGGTCGACACTGCGGATGAGATAATGATGCTGGGGAGCTGCCTCGAAGGCAGGAACCTCCTGCCGTCCGAGCGCCAGGAACACGCGGCGCGGCACCGATCCCAGAGCCGTCACCGCGCTGGCAACCCTATCGACCAACATCCAGCGGTCACCTTCGGCTGGGTCCCAGCCCGGACGCCTGAGCGCAACGATAGGCACGCCGGTCATGCGCGCTGCTTCCGCCGCATTGGCGGAGATTCGCGCCGCGTAGGGGTGTGTGGCGTCGATCAGCAGGTCGATCTTGTTCTGGCGGAGATACGCCGCCAGCCCGCCGGCACCGCCGAAGCCGCCGACCCGCACCGGCACCCCTTGCGCGACCGGGCTTTCGGTGCTGCCGGCCAGCGACAGCATGACCGAAATATCCGCGCGCGCGGCCAGCTTTCCGGCCAGTTGCCGGGCTTCGGTGGTTCCGCCGAGGATCAGAATGCGGTAGGTCATCATGCCTGCTGAAGCTCCGCGCGGCGCCAAGCTCACCTCAAAGTGGCTCACGATCATCGGCATCGGCGAGGACGGTGTAGCTGGTCTCGGCGACGAGGCCAAGCGGTTGATCGCGGAGGCCGAATTCGTCTTCGGCGGCAAGCGCCACCTTGCCCTCGTCGCGTCGCTCGCCAAAGGTGAAGCGTGCGCCTGGCCGACGCCCTTCGATGCCGAGCTGCGCGACGTGCTGGCGCTCTCCGGCAGACGCGTCTGCGTGCTGGCCTCCGGCGATCCCTTCCACCACGGTGTCGGCGTCACCCTCGCCCGCAAGGTCGCGGCGGAGGATATGCGGGTGATCCCCGCGCCCTCGGCCTTCTCGCTGGCCGCCTCACGCCTTGGCTGGGCGCTGCAGGACGTCGAGACCATTTCGCTGCATGGTCGCTCGCTCGACCTGATCCGGCCGTTGCTGCATCCTTGCACCCGCATTCTCGCGCTGACCTCGGACAGCGATGCACCGGGAGCGATTGCCGGTCTGCTGACAGAGCTTGGCTTCGGCGCCTCGCAGCTGACCGTTCTGGAGGCGCTCGGCGGCCCGAACGAAAGGCTGCGCTCGGCGAGCGCCGGCACCTTCGACCTCGCAAAGATCAATCCGCTCAACGTGCTCGCGATCGAAGTTGATTCGACTCCGCAAGCACGCATCCTGCCGCTGACAGCGGGACTTGCCGATCATTTGTTCGAACATGACGGCCAGATCACCAAGCGCGAAGTGCGCGCCGTCACCCTGTCCGCTCTCGCGCCAAGGCGCGGCGAACTGTTGTGGGACATCGGCGCCGGCTCGGGCTCCATTGGCATCGAATGGATGCTGGCCCATCCTTCCATGCGCGCCATCGCCGTTGAGGCCGATCCGGCCCGCACCGCCCGCATCCGATGCAACGCCGTGGCCTGCGGCGTTCCCAGTCTCGCCGTCGTCGAAGGTTCGGCACCGCAAGCTCTTGCCGGGCTGGAAACGCCGGCGGCGATCTTTATCGGCGGCGGCGGCAGCGATGCCGGCGTGCTGGAAGGAGCCCTCGATGCCTTGCCTGCCGGCGGCCGCCTCGTTGCCAACGCAGTAACGCTGGAGATGGAGGCGCGGCTTCTCGCCCAGCACACCAAGCTCGGCGGCGAACTCACCCGCATCGCTATATCCCGTGCTTCGCCGGTCGGTTCGATGCAGGCCTGGCGGCCAGCTATGCCGGTTACCCAATGGAGCTGGGTGAAGCCATGATGGTTGCGGGCATCGGCAGCCGCAAAGGCGTCAGCGCACGCGATGTGCTTGCCGCGGTAGAAACCGCACTGGAGGCGCACGGGCTTGCCCTGCCCGCGCTTTCAGCCCTCGCAACCGCGTCTCTCAAGCAAGATGAAGCGGCAATCTTCGCCGCCGGACGCGAACTCCGCCTTCCGGTAATCGTTGTCGAGCAGGACGAACTCAAAGCCGCATCTACGACCAGCCGTTCCGACCTATCGCAGGAGCATGCCGGCACGCCGTCGGTTTCCGAAGCCTCGGCGCTTGCCGCCGCCGGCAAAGGCGCAAAACTGCTCGGGCCGCGCACGGTGCTCGGTGCTGTCACCTGCGCCATCGCCATCAGCGGAGATGCGGTATGACCGTCCATTTCATCGGCGCCGGTCCGGGTGCCGCCGACCTGATCACCTTGCGCGGCAGCCGCCTGCTCGGCAGTTGTCCCGTCTGCCTCTATGCGGGATCGATCGTTGCGCCGGAGCTGTTGCAGCACTGCGCGCCCGGAACGCAGTTGATCGACACCGCACCGATGTCGCTCGACGAGATCGAGGCCGAATATCTGGCGGCCCACGCGGCCGGCCATGACGTCGCCCGCCTGCATTCCGGCGATCTTTCGGTCTGGAGCGCCGTTGCCGAACAGATCCGCCGGTTGGAAAAGCACGGCATCCCTTACACGCTGACGCCGGGCGTGCCGTCTTTTGCCGCCGCGGCGGCAGCGCTGCGCCGCGAGCTGACCATTCCAGAAGTCGCGCAAAGCCTGGTGCTGACACGCATCTCCGGCCGCGCCTCGAAAATGCCTCCCGGCGAAACCCTGGCCGGCTTCGGCCGCACCGGCGCCACGCTCGCCATCCACCTTGCCATCCACGCCATCGGCCGCGTCGTCGCCGAGCTGACGCCGCATTACGGCGCCGACTGCCCGGTCGCGGTCGTCTTCCGTGCTTCCTGGCCGGACGAACGCGTGCTGACCGGCACGCTGGCGACAATTGAAGCGCAACTGGCCGCCGATCCGATGGAACGCACGGCAATCATCTTCGTCGGCCGCTCGCTGGCAGCGGAGGGCTTTGGCGAAAGTTCACTGTACGACGCGCACTACCAGCGGCGCTTTCGCGGACGGAACGGATTGTGAGCGGCAGCACCGGAAACACCACGGTCGAGCAGGCGCTCACCCGGCTGAACTTCAAGCCGCGCCAGCTGGAGCCCGGTCATGTCTGGCTGGCCGGCGCCGGTCCCGGCGATCCCGGCTGCCTGACGCTGGAAGTGCTGGCCGCCCTCGGACAGTGCGACGCGCTGGTTTATGACGCGCTGGTCTCGCCGGAAGTCGTCGCCGTGGCCAACGGCGCGGAACTGTTCTATGCCGGCAAGCGCGGTGGCAAGCCCTCGATGAAGCAGGACGACATCACCGCTCTGCTGGTCCGGCTGGCGCGCGCGGGCCGGCGTGTCGTCCGACTGAAGGGCGGCGACCCTTATATTTTCGGGCGTGGCGGCGAAGAGGCGCTGGCGTTGACCAGGGAAAACATCCCGTTCCGCACCCTGCCCGGCTTGACGTCCGGCCTCAGCGCGCTGGCCGCGACCGGCATTCCCGGCACCATGCGCGGCATCAACAAGGCGCTGATCCTGGCGACCGGCCATGCCGCCGGCACCGATGATGATCTCGACTGGGCGGCAATCGCCCGTACAGGCCAGCCGGTGGTCATCTATATGGGCATGGCCAATCTGCCGCTGATATCAGCCTCGCTGCTTGAGGGCGGGCTGGCGCCTTCGACGCCCGCCGCGGTAATCGTCGCTGCGACGACACCGCAGGAACGGATCGTCGTCGCCATGCTCGCCACCATTGCGGAAGAGGCAGCGGCCGCCGGTCTGACCTCGCCGGCGCTGATCGTCGTCGGCGGCATCGTCGGGATGCGCGCGGCACTGGCGGGTGAGCCATGACCCGCGCCATCATCATCGGCGCGCCGCGCTCGGGCTCGGGCAAGACCAGCGTCACCATCGGCATTTTGCGCGCGCTTGCCCGGCGCGGCCTGAAAGTGCGCGGCGCCAAATCCGGCCCGGATTATATCGATCCCGGCTTCCACACCGCAGCCACGGGCCTGTCCGGCGTCAATCTCGACAGCTGGGCAATGCCGCCCGCCCTGCTCAACGCACTGGCCGGCGAAGCGACCGAAGATGCCGATTTTATCTTCCTCGAAAGCGCCATGGGCCTGTTCGACGGGATTCCCGCTGCTCCAGAACGGTCCGGCTCGGCTGCCGACCTTGCCCGGCTCTACGGGCTGCCGGTGCTGCTGGTGCTCGATGTCTCCGGCCAGTCGACCACGGCAGCGGCCGTCGCCAAGGGATTTGCCACCTATGACCCGGATGTACGCATGGCCGGCGTCGTGCTCAACCGGCTGGGCAGCGAGCGCCACCGCCGGCTATGCGGCGATGCCATCGAGGCACTCGGCCTGCCTGTCGTCGGCGCCATCCTGCGCGATCCCTCGCTCAACCTGCCCGAGCGCCATCTCGGCCTCGTCCAGGCCGGCGAATATGAGAATCTGATGGCGCATCTCGACCGGCTGGCCGACATGGTCGAGCGCTCGCTCGACCTCGACGCGATTATGGCGCTGGCGGCGCCATTTACGCCGGCGCCCGGCAATTTCGGCGACGCGCTGCCGCCCCCCGGCCAGCGCATTGCACTCGCCGAGGACGCCGCCTTCACCTTCCTCTATCCGCATGTCGCCATGCATTGGCGCAAGGTCGGCGCCGAGATCGTTCCGTTCTCGCCGCTCGCCGATGAGGCGCCTGGCGACAATTGCGATGTCTGCTGGCTGCCCGGCGGCTATCCCGAGCTGCACGCCGGCCGCCTCGCGGCCGCGGCGAATTTCAGGGCCGGCATGGTGCGGTTCGCCGCTACGCGGCCGGTCCATGGTGAGTGCGGCGGCTTCATGGTGCTCGGCGAGGCGATCGAGGACGCATCGGGCGAGACGCATCGGATGCTCGGCCTGCTCGGCCATTCGACCAGCTTCGCCAAGCGCAAGATGAACCTCGGCTACCGCGAGGCGCGGCTGCGGTCCGGGTGTCCGCTCGGCGGCCAAGGCACGCTGATCCGCGGCCATGAATTCCACTACGCGCAGATGGTTGCGACCGGCAATGACGAGCCGCTGGCCGACCTTGCCGACGGACAAGGCAATCCGCTCGGCGCCTCCGGCTACCGGCGCGGCACTGTCAGCGGCACGTTCTTTCATGCCATTGCGAGGGGCGCATGAACATCTCGCGACGGCAGCTGCTCGAAGACGTCGCGCTTTGCCTCGTCTTCTTCACCCGGCTGCCGCTGCCGAGAGCCGAGTTTCGTGGCCGCAGCCTTGCCGCTGCGATCTGGGCTGCACCCGTTGCCGGTCTCGCCGTCGCTCTGGCCGGTGCGCTGGTCTACGCCGTCGGGACGAGGCTCGGCCTTGCCGAGGGTCCTGCTGCAGCGTTGACCCTTGCCGCGATCTTGCTTGCCACTGGCTGCCTGCATGAAGATGGGCTTTCGGATGTCGCCGACGGCTTTGGCGGCGGCAAGACGCGCGACAGGAAATTGGAGATCATGCGCGACAGCCGCATCGGCGCCTACGGCGCTTGCGCGCTCGGCATCTCGCTGCTGATCCGCTGGAGCGTGCTCTCTGGATTCGCCGGCCCGGCTCATGTCCTTTGGGCCCTTATTGCCGCGCATGCGGCGTCGCGCGGCCTGCTCGGCGCCTTCATGCACCTGCTGCCGCCGACCCGTAGCGACGGCCTCTCGGTTGATGCAGGCACAGTCACGGCCGAAACCGCTATAGCCGGTGCTGTGCTCGGTGCGGCCGCGCTGCTGGCGCTTGGGTTCAGCGCTGCCATCTTGGCGCTCGTCCTGCTTGCGTTTCTGTTTGCCGCCTTCCGGGCGCTGTGCCTGAACCAGGTCGGCGGCCAGACCGGCGACACCGTCGGTGCCCTGCAGCAGCTGGGCGAGATCACAATCCTGCTCGTCGCTTCCGTTTCCCTTTCCTGACTCTGTTTCGGAGATTTCGCCCCCATGCCTTTCAAATCACTCGATGAACTGCGCGCCGCCTGCCTCGACCTGCCCAGCGGCAGCGACACCGCCGCCAATGCCGTCGCCCGCCGCCAGGACACGCTGACCAAGCCGCAAGGCAGCCTTGGCCGGCTGGAGGCAATAGCCGCCTGGCTGGCGCGCTGGCAGGGCCGCGACATGCCAAAGCTCGACCGCGTCAAGGTCTTCGTCTTTGCCGGCAACCACGGCGTCACCGCGCAAGGTGTGTCTGCCTTCCCGTCGGAGGTCACCGTGCAGATGGTGGCGAATTTCGCCGGCGGCGGCGCCGCCATCAACCAGCTTGCCCGTATCGCCGGCGCAGAGCTGGACGTCATCCCGCTCGACCTCGACCGTCCGACCGGCGACTTCACCCAAGAGCCGGCGATGGACGACGAGGCCTTCCTCGCCGCCGTCTCGGCCGGCTACGACGCGATCAGCAGGGATCTCGACCTTGTCTGCTTCGGCGAAATGGGCATCGGCAACACCACGCCGGCCGCGGCCATCTCGACCGCGCTGTTCGGTGGCGGCGCGGAGCGATGGACCGGACGCGGCACCGGCGTCGACGACGCCGGCCTCGTGCGCAAGATCGTCGCCATCGAGGCCGGCCTGAAGCGCCACGCCACGGCGCTAGCCGATCCGCTGAAGGTAGCGGCGGCCCTAGGCGGGCGCGAGCTCGCCGCAATACTTGGCGCGACGCTGGCGGCGCGCCATCTCGGCGTGCCGGTGCTGCTCGACGGCTTCGTCTGCACCGCCGCCGCGGCACCCTTGGCCGGGCTGCATCCCGCCGGCCTTGCCCACACCATGGCCGCTCACGTCTCAGCCGAATCCGGCCACCGCCGCCTGCTCGAAGCGCTCGGTCTGCCACCCTTGCTCGACCTCGGCATGCGGCTCGGCGAAGGCTCCGGCGCCTGCCTCGCCGTCAACATCGTCCGCTCGGCATTGGAATGCCATGCCCGCATGGCAAGCTTTGCGGAGGCGGGGGTTTCGGAGAAGTAAGCGCTCGCAAAGTTCGGGCTGCGTCGATGAACCAACCTTCACAAATTTTCGGAGACCCCAAACAGGGGCTTCGCGATATTCTTGCTCGGATTATCGGAGATTTCGACAGCAAGAGCGGAGCTTTTGCCGGGCTGAAATACAATTCGCCGTGGATAGTGGCCACGGAGGATTGGGCAGAGCGATCAGGCCATACGGTCGAAGAGCTGTGCGAGATGATTTCTCGATGGCGGATTTCAATCTGCACTGGCGAGAAGACAAATCCGAAAATCGTTCAGACTTTTGAAGATCTTCGCAGCGCGGCGGAGGAATGGAGAACGGAGACAGGCTACCGCGACCCGCCTACACGCCTAACTCCCGAGATGACAAAATTTCCCAACTACAAGGAGTTGAAAGCACACAGCTGGACGCTGTGGAATTCCATGGGGCTGCAGGACTCATCATACGACTATGTTGCTCGGGACCTCAGTTTTCATGGAGCCATCGAAGACGTTTTTGGCCACAGGGTTACAGTGGGAATGACCATCAAGCTGGGGTATGGCGGGCCAATCTGGTTATATTTTCGCTTCCCCTACTATGCAAACGACGAGCCGACGTCCTTCCACCACCCAATTCTGTCGGGTTCGGGAATATGTGACGCGCTTCGGTTGCCAAGGGTTCCTGAACTCGAATGGATTGCCAGCAAAAGCAAAACAAGCTTCACAGAAGTCGAAAGCGTGCTGGCCATAACGCGGGCAACCCTCACCTATCTACGGCCCACCATCCAATAGAAATCAGGCTCGCCGACTGCAACCGGCTGATAGGTGCAACGTGCAAAAACGCCGTCACACGTTCTAGGGTCTTTCCACCAAATCCTGAAGATTTTTGGTGGGTGCGCACAGGATTGAACTGTGGACCCGCTGATTAAGAGTCAGCTGCTCTACCAACTGAGCTACGCACCCACTCGGCCGGCAAAACCGGCGTTGGCGGGCATATAGCCGCCGACATCCGCCATGTCCAGCCCTGCCGATTCATTTCCCGACAAATTGCCCAAGTGCCGCACATGGTCAGATGAAAAGCCTGCCTTCCGCCACCTTGACCGCATGGCCGCCGATGCGGGCGGCCGTCAGTTTGCCACCTTCGACATTCAGTTCGAGGCGAATGCGCGAAGGCCGGCCCATCTCCAGCCCCTGCTCGATCCACAGTTGTGAAACGCCGTCGGTCGGGCCGTCGAAATGCATGATCGCGCCAGCGAACGCGGCCGCCGCCGAGCCGGTCGCCGGGTCTTCGTAGGACGGATTGCCGGGCACCATCATGCGGACATGGAAGGCACTGTCGTGGTGCACGGTCTCGCGGCAATAGACATAGGGGCTGGCGAAGGCCCATTCGCTTTTGCGTGGTGCGAGCTCCGACCACGCCTGGTTGTCCAGCCTGATCCGGGCAGCCGCCTCCAGATTGGCGACGGGGATGGTCACGTAAGGCACTCCAGCCGACCAGAATGAAACGCGGTGGTTCTCGAAGCCGATCTCGTGCGGCCCAAGGCCAAGGGCCGCGCCGATCGCCTCGGGATCGGCCGACAATTCCAGCTGCGCCGGCAGTTTCGCCAGGTCGAACTCGGCAAAGGTCGAACCATCGTGCTTGCTGACAGCGCAGCGCACCGGGCCGATATTCTCCTCGAGCACGAAGATGCCGGCGGCCTCTCCCGCCATTTCGGCGAGCGCTATCGCCGAGCCGACGGTTGGGTGGCCGGCGAACGGCATTTCATAGTCGGGCGTGAAGATACGGACGCGGGCCCGGTGCTTCGGATTATCCGGCGGCAGCACGAAGACGGTTTCGGACAGGTTGAACTCGCGCGCCACCGCCTGCATCGCCGCAACGTCCAGCCCGTCACAGTCGAGCACCACGGCCAGCGGATTGCCGGCCAGCCGGTTGGTGGTGAATACGTCGTAAAACAAGTAATTCCGCGGCTGCATCTCAGTAAGTCCTCTGCCTCATTCCCAACATGAGCGAAATTTAATTTGAATTTTGAACCATAAGGCCTGATTTGTGCACTGATGGGATATCACTGAACATAGGGGTCCGGCGTGGACCAGATTGTCAATCTGCCAAAGACGGAATCCGCTTCCGCCATCGAGACGGCGCTCGGGCTCGACCACCAGGGCCTGAAGACAAAACGCCGTCGCGGTTGGCTTTACGCAGTGTTCGCACTGCTTGCCGTCGCCGCGAGTGTCGTCGGCTACCAGTGGTATGCGGGCTCGCCCGCCAAGATCGAGTATACCACGACACTGGCCGCCATGGCCGACCTTACCGTCGCGGTTTCGGCTACCGGCACGCTGCAGCCCCTCACCCAGGTCGATATTTCCAGCGAACTCTCCGGCGTCGTCCGCTCGGTCTCGGTCAACGAGAACCAACTGGTGAAGAAGGGCGATGTGCTGGCCGCGCTCGACACCGCCAAGCTGGAGGTGCAGATCGAGCGCGCCCAGGCCTCCGCCAAAGCAGCGGCGGCGAGTGTCGAGGACGCCACCGTGACCCTGGCCGAAAGCGAAAAGGCGCTGGCGCGCGCGGCGCAACTGACCAAGCGCGGCATGGCGACGGACCAGTCGCTTGAAGCGGCAACCGCCACGCGCGACCGCTCGAAGGCGGCGCTCGATATCGCCAAAGCCAACCTCGCCATGGCCAATGCCGATCTCAAGGCGCAGCAGACGGATCTTGCCAAGAGCGCCATCTACGCTCCGATCGACGGCATCATACTGACGCGCTCGGTCGATCCCGGCCAGACGGTCGCCTCGTCGCTGCAGGCGCCGGTGCTGTTCGTCATCGCCGCCGATCTGAAGAACATGGAGCTGAAAGCTGCGGTCGACGAGGCCGACATCGGCGCCGTCAAACCCGGCCAGCATGCGCGCTTCACCGTCGATGCCTTCCCGGAACGGCCGTTCGACGCCGAGATCCGCGACATCTCCTACGCTTCGGTCACCACCGACGGCGTCGTCACTTACGATGCAAGGCTGGATGTCGACAATAGCGAGCTTTTGTTGCGGCCCGGCATGACTGCCACCGTCTCGGTCGTCACCAAGCAGGCCAAGAACGTGCTCACCGTGCCGTCCATCGCCTTCCGCTATCGGCCGGCGCAGACGGCGGAGCGCGGCTGGAGCCTCACCGACGTGTTCACCGGCCGCATGGGACGCCCCGGAGGCAACCGCCAGCGCCAGGCGGCGACGAAGCCCGCCGACGGCTCGCGCACGCTCTACGTGCTGGAGAATGGCCGGCCGCACCCGGTCAACGTCAGGGTCGGCTCGACAGATGGCGAACTGACCGAGATCGTCTCCGGCCTGGAAGAAGGCGCGCAAGTCATTACCGCCTCGCAGCAGCGGAGCTGATCGTGGCGTCGGGCGCGACCCTCATCGGCTTCGACAAGGTCTGGAAAAGCTATGGCCAGGGCGAGGCCCGGGTGCATGCGCTGGCCGGCGTCGACCTCGCCATCAGGCGTGGCGAATTCGTCGCCATCATGGGCCCGTCCGGCTCGGGCAAATCGACGGCCATGAACATCATTGGCTGCCTCGACACGCCGACAGCCGGGACCTACAGCTTCGAAGGCATCGACGCCGGCCGTCTCGACCGCAACCGCCGCGCTCAGCTGCGCAACCTCTATGTCGGCTTCGTCTTCCAGGGCTATAATCTCTTGCCGCGCACCACGGCGGCCGAGAATGTCGAACTGCCGCTGATCTATCGCGGCGTCGGTGCCCGCGAGCGTCGCGGCCTTGCCATGCAGGCACTTGCCGAGGTCGGCCTTGTCGGCCGCGAGCATCATACGCCGGCCGAGCTGTCCGGAGGCCAGCAGCAGCGCGTGGCGATTGCCCGCGCCATCGTCACCAGGCCGACGCTGCTCGTCGCCGACGAGCCGACCGGCAATCTCGACACCGCCCGCACGCACGAGATCATGGAGCTCCTGACGCAGCTGAACAGCGAGCTCGGCTTGACTATCGCCATGGTCACGCACGAAGCCGATGTTGCCGGTTATGCGCAGCGCACGATCCGTTTCCTCGATGGCCATGTCGCCTCGGACACAGCCAGTCTTGAGATGGCCTAGCCGTGATCTGGGAAACCGTTCGCCTCTCGCTCCGCTCCATCCGCCGCAACGTGCTGCGCTCGTTCCTGACACTGCTCGGCATCGTCATCGGCGTTGCCGCCGTCATCGCCATGCTGACCATCGGCTCGGGCACCACCGAGAAGGTCAAGTCCGATATTTCCAAGCTCGGCAGCAATCTGCTCGTCATCCGTTCCGGCCGCCCTGCCGGGCCCGGTGGCCCGGGAGGGCTCGATCAGGTGGTCCGGCCGCTCGGCGACAAGGACCTCGCAGCGCTTGTCGCGCATCTGGACGGCTCGCGCGCCATCTCGCCGGCGTCGCAAAAGCAGGTGCGCGTCATTTTCGGCACCGAAAGCCTGACTTCCGGCGTCACCGGCACCGACAGCGCCTATCTCGATGCTCGCGACTGGAAGCTGGTTTCGGGCCGCCCGTTCAGCGATTCGGAAACCCGCTCGGGCACCGGCGTCTGCCTCATCGGCGAGACGGTGCGCCAGCAGTTCTTCGGCGCCGGCGACCCCGAAGGCGAGATCATCCGCGTCAACCGCACCTCCTGCAAGATCATCGGCTTGCTCGAACCGAAGGGCTATACCGGTTTCGGCCAGGACCAGGACAATGTCGTGCTGATGCCGCTCGCCGCCTATCAGCGTCGCATTGCCGGCAATCGCGACATCGAATCGATCTATGTCGCCGCCGACGACCATACGCCAACCACGGTGCTGCAGCAGCGCGTCGAGGACATCCTGCGCGACACGCGCCGCATCACGCCCGACCGTGACGATGATTTCTCGATCCGCGACATGACCCAGATCGCCGACGCCATGGCCAGCGCCACCACCACCATGACTGGCATGCTCGGCGCCGTCGCCGGCGTCAGCCTGCTCGTCGGCGGCATCGGCATTATGAACATCATGCTGGTGTCGGTAACCGAACGCACGCGCGAGATCGGCATCAGGCTCGCCATCGGCGCCCATGAAAAGCACATCCTCGTCCAGTTCCTGGTCGAGGCGACGGTACTGTCGCTGCTTGGCGGTATCATCGGCATCCTGATCGGCCTGGCGCTGGCCGGCCTCGCCTCGGTAACGCTGACGATCCCGTTTGCGCCAAGCCCGGCGGTCATCCTGCTTGCGGTCGGCTTCTCCGCGCTGACCGGCATGGTGTTCGGCTTCTTCCCGGCGCTGCGCGGCGCGCGGCTTAACCCGATCGACGCGCTGAGGCACGAGTAGAGCGTTGCAGCAAATGTCGCCTCGCGACGCTGCCAATTTTATATGCAACCTGCCCTTGTCGCAGCATAATCTGCAATGATAACAATGCTGTTGGGGGACTAAGGGGGAACAATGGATGAGCAAGAAAGGGCGACTGGCTCTGGCGATTGTGATCGTCGAATCCGCCTTGGCAGGGCTTTGGTGGAATTTGATCCGTTATGGAATGGACAATCCCGATCGCGTCACCGCTGACTTCCAGCAGGTAATTGGGCAGACGATGGGAACGGCGATGGGGGCGCTCCTGGGTCTCGGCGTGCTGTTGTATTTTGTCGCTGGCCGTAGCGACCGCAAGGCTATTGAAGGCAGGTGGCGACGTTAGAGTCGGAATCCTTGCCCGCAAAGTGCCATTCGATCAGCGGTCTCATATGCGGCATCAAGCCGTCCGGCAGGTCGGCTGCATTGCGGATGATGACGGGGCCTTCGATTTCAGGCTCTGCCTCGGCCGCGACGAAAGCGCTGATCCGCTGTGCCAGGTCGTCGGCGGAGACCCTCTCGCGGTAGCGGCGAAAGATCACAGTGCCGCTTGTCGTCGACAGGGCGTAATGGCGCCTGCCGCGTGTCGCGCCTGACAGGTCGAGGCCGGTCTCTTCGCGCACCTCGCGGATCATGTTGAAGTCGACATCGACAAGGCCGTCGCGGAAATCGGTTGGCTCGAACGAACCGGCGGCGAAGTAGACGCGCCCGGCATTGACCGTATGCGGCGCCATGCGGATTGCCACCAGCGCATTGTCGCCGGCGACCAGCATGGCATGGGCATAGGCATGCTCGGCCCCGGCCACCTGTCGATTGCCGCGCCAAAGCATGAAGGTCGAATAACGCACCGCATGGCAGCGGCCGACGAGGCGATTGTCGCGATAGCTGAGTGCGGAAAGCAGCACCACGGTGCCGTCGAAAAGCGCCGGCCTGGCTGCGGTCTCGCGCCGCCAGTTCGTGGCGATCGCCTCGGCATTATCGCGTTCGAACGGATGCGGCCCGGGATCGAGCCTGACGTCGATGGCATCGACGGGCAGGATGACGTTGCGCGGCAGATCGAAACTCACGCCTATCTCACGCCATGTCGAGGGCAATTGCTACCGGGCAATGGTCGGATGCCTTCGGCCGGTCCCACCCGGCGCGTGGGAACCGCTCGACCTCCTGGCCTGCCGGAAATATGGTGCGCCAAGGCTGGCCGTTGCGGATGATATCGGGAACGGCGGTGGCGTTCTGCCTGGCTAGCGCCCTCGACAGAAGGATGTAGTCGAGCTGGCAGAGATGCCGCTCTTCCGGTCCGCGCGTGTGATAGAAAGTCCAGCGGTCCATTTCCGGTCGCCGCTCGATCGCATTTTCGCAAAAACCGCCGGCAGTGAGCACGTCGATGCAGGACCGGGTCTCGTCGATCACTTCGAAGCGATAGCCGTCGACGACATCGCCCGTAATCTTCACGCGCTGCCGGTAGTCGTTCATGTCGCCGCAGATTGCCCAGCGCTTGTCGGCGGCATGATCCTTGCCGAAGCGCTCCTCGATGATCCGGCGCACCGTTTGCGCCTCGGCGATGCGCAGCGGCATTGTCGCCTCGCGGCCGTCGAGGCCGTTACGGGGAGAGCCCATCGACTTGAAATGCACGAGATAGAGCGTCAACGGCGCGCCGGCCACCGTCAGATCGATTTCCAGGCAGTCGCGCCGGAAGATGCGCTCATTGGCCTGGTGACCAAGCGCTGCCAATTCCGCCGTGTGCAGCCCGAATTGCTCGAACGTGACATAGGCGTAGCTGGTCATGCGCACGAATTCGATCGGCTGGCCCTGGGCGGTCTCGTTGCGCATCATCACGGCGACGTCGATGCCGCGCGAATCATTGCCGGCGGTGGTGTATTTCTGCCGGTAGCCTTGCCCCACCATCTTGAACAGATAGCCATATTCGAAGGCCCTCAGCGCCTCGATATTGTCGACCTCCTGCATGCAGATAATGTCGGCGCGGGTGGCCGCGATCGCCAGCGCCGTCAACTGGCGCGTGTCGTCGGACTGCGCGATCGCCCGCGCCTGCTCGAGCATCTTGTATTCGGCCTCGCTCTGGATGTCGAAAAGCGCCAGCGTGCGGTCCTCGTTGAGCTGATTGCGGTATCCGGAATAATCAAACCTGTTCATCAGGTTTTCGACGTTAAAGGTGGCAAGGCGCAGCGACATGGCTTTGACCTTTGCCCGCAAGCGCGCCCGAAAACAAGTGCGCAGAAACCAAGCGGCTCTGATTGATCGCGCGCTCGCCATGGTTGACGGAACCTTTTTGTTCATCTTCCGTTCAGATGGAAAGTTCCATCAATAGGCCCTTCCCCCGGGGTATTTTGGGCGTGGGGCCTGAACCTTCGGAGAGTGCGATGAAACCGCTCTTTTTATCTTCCGTCGGATCCGGGCTGATGGCCCTCGGTCTGATAGCCGGCCTCTCGGCCCCCTCGCTTGCAGGGCCGATGCCCAAACTCCTGCTGCCGGTGGCGGGCAATGCCGCCGACATCGTGCAAATTCGTGAAGATTGGGCAGGCGGCAATGACAGGCAGATCTGGCGTTGGCGCAATCGCGGCTTTCGGCAATGGCACGGCGACAATGATTGGAGATGGCGGTCCAACAATTTCCGCGGCCGTCATTTTTCGAGACACTGGGACAATGGCGGCTGGGACGACAGCTGGCGCTGGCGCCACCATCGCCGCCATTACCGCCATTACCGCGGCGGCTACTATGATGATGGTGCGGGCGCCGCGATTCTTGGCTTGGGCCTGGGGCTCGGCCTTGGCAGCCTGTACAACAGCTACAACTACTACGACGCGCCGCCACCGCGCCGCTATTATCGCGCAGGGCGGCTGTCCAGTGCACATGTGCAATGGTGTTACAATCGCTACCGGTCGTACCGCGCCTGGGACAATACCTTCCAGCCCTATTACGGGCCGCGCCAGCAATGCTACTCGCCCTATAGGTAAGCAGGCCGACAACAAGCATCATTCGGCGCCGTGCTTCGCGGCGCCTTTTTCTTCCAGCCAGGAATCGCGAAAATCGCCCAGTCTCACTGGTGATAACGCTATTTTTATCAGGCAGGTCTAATAATCCTCCCGATCAGAACGCCCGAGACGCGAAGATGGCTGGATTGCGTGCAATGGCCGAGGACGAACAGAGGGACAAACGCCGGCAGCGCGTCTTGAAGGGCGCGACGATCCTGACCGGCATGAGCAATTCCGAGGTCACATGCACGCTGCGCAACATGCATGCTGGCGGCGCCGAATTGAAGGTCTCGATCGACGCGCGCGTGCCCGATGAGTTCCTGCTCTATGTCCCGACCGACGGTATTGCCTACAAGGCGGTGGTCCGCTGGCGCCGCGAGGACCGCATCGGCGTGATGTTCACCGGCACCCAGCCAAAGCCCAGTTGGCACTACGGCTGATATCTCCCGGCGCTATCCGGGTGGCAGGACTTGCAGTGTCTGCTCGTCAAACAGCGGCTCATCCTGGCCGACGCGAACGAATAGAAGCTTTCGCAGTTCGGGTGATTGCACCTCGAAATACTGAATGCCGTCCGGGGCTTCGCCCCATTCGCCGCAAGGCGGTTCGCCGACCTCGTCAGGGTTGGCGACGGTCTTCAATTCCTCACGATAGGCGGCATCGGGACTGAAAACATACCGGAGGATGCGCGCGGGCGTCGCCCCTTCGGTGTAAGGCATGAGCACGCAACGTGTGCTGATGGCTTTCTCGGTCTTCTGCGTGAAAATGCGCTGCAACGCTGCGTCGGCGACCTCGCCCGGCAGCATATCGAAGACTTCGACGACGGGATCAGCCGGCCCGCCATCGCTGTATTTGATGGCAAGAGCATTACCGCGAAGCTCGAAATGAATCCGGCGAAAACCGAAATCGCAGCGCTGCACCCAAGCAGCCAGCCCGACATCCTTGTCCGCCAGCCGTTCCCAGCTGCATTTGTCGACAGGCGGACGCGACGGCTTGCCTTGGTCGGCACGAACCCCGGTGGCCATGGCCATAAGGACCGGCAGGGCGAAGATGCAGGCCGGCAGTCTCTTGCTATTCATCGCTGCAACCGGTCAAGCTAAAGGCGTCCCAGGCTGAACCATCGGGATTGGCTTTGGTGAAATCGGGAAATTCGGTAAAAATCGCGCCGAAGTCAGGCAACAGCAACCCTGCCGGTGCCGGCGAGACTTCGCGAGAGCTCAACTGCTCGGCACCGCCCGCATTGAACGCATAGACCTGCCCGTCCCACACTCTGCACAGCCCGGTGCCGTCCTCGAGACCCGCCTCGCGATCGTCGTCGGTGCAGGTGTGCCGGATCGTGCCCACAGGAAACGAGTACTTGCCATTGGTCCAGGTGATGTCCGACGGCAGATGAAGGTCGGTGTTGGGCACGATCAGCGAAAAGACCTCTGTCGTCAGCGCAGCCGGCTCGTCGTTGGTTGGCCGGAACTGTATCGTCGCTCCCGAACGCGGCTCTCGATAGGTCGCATGGCTGAGCGAACATTCTGTTGCGTTCGCTGCTTGCAACAGGCTCAGCATGCTCAGAAAAATAGCTGCTGCTTTGCGGATGATCATTTAAGTCCCTTGGAGCAGCATCATTGTGAAGTTTGAGCATCGATGCTTTAGCATGGCCCAAGGCCACGCCGAAAAGAAAGAATCGATGATGCGAAATCTCTTGATGCTCATTTCGATCTTAACATTTTCGTGCGGCCACGCCTTTGCCACGGAGCCCTATGTGGGAACATGGTCTGGGGACAGATCGAACTGTACCGCCGTTGCGGATGTTCAACGCCAGACTGTCTACGCATTGTACCCCAAGGCACTGTCGGTTCCTGCTTTCGGCTGCGAACACGCAACCTTTCTCAAGACGCCTACGGGCTGGGTGGCGCGGGCCAGCCAATGCTACGGATCCGACCCGTCGGCCGAAGAGCCGTTCTCCCGTATCGTCCATATCGTTGGCAATGGGGCGACGGTAAGATTGACCTGGCCTGGCTTCGACAGCGGAATTCTTGTCAGATGCTGACGACAGGTGCCTTCTTCCGCTGGATATGCAGCATAGGACAGCAGTTTCAGATGACGCCTACCAGCAGCGCGGCTCCACCGAGGAAGCCAGCGGCGCAGACCCACAGGAGCCAAAGCCCGCTCACCCTGCATTCGAGAACCGCTGCAGCCGAATTGGCGGGATCGTAGTGGACCTCGACCTTGTCGCCCTCGAGGTAGCGCTGTGATTGACCGCTGACGAGGCTCGGCAGCGAAGCCGTCACGTTTGCGCCGAAAGCGATGCGATCGGCGGCGTAGCGCTGGCCGGCGACGCTATAGCTGTAGACGATGCGGGATTTGAAGACTGTTCGCCAGGGCCGATAGCCGCCTCCGGACCTGTCGCGGGTCTCGAATTTCTGCAGGCCCGAGGCGTCGATGCGTCCTGCCGTGATGGGCCATTTGGCCGCCTGTTCCGCAAGTGACTTCTGGGCAAAGCCCATGCGCAGGACAAACAATCCCATGAAAAGCAGAAGGGCAGCGGCGCCGAGGTTCTGCGGCTTGGGCAAAAACGGCCGGATCGCTTCGAGGATGCCGCCGACGGAGAAGACCAATACAAGCGCGCCGACCACCAGCCCGGCCGAAAGCTGGACCATGAACTTGAAGGAGCCGTCGGGCATGGTGCGTTCGATCACGGCCTTGGCTGGATCGGCTGGATTGTAGAAGACGGTTACGCCGGCCCCGTTTGGAAATTTCGCAAGGGTTTCCGCCACCGCAAAGTTTCCAAGGTTCTCCTGCACGCTGTAGTGCGAACTGCGAAATGTCTTGCCGTTCACCTTGTATTCGAAGGTGATTGCCGGGAAGTTGCGCATCTCGGTCGACCCTCTGCTGTCCGAACCGGATCCCGAACTGGTCACCTCGCGAGCCTCGACCCGCGACGAGATGATCTTTCCCGGCGTCGGAGACCAGCGGCTGGCCGCCCTCACCTCCCACCACTTCAGCAAGGTGACGAGGGAGAGCATGCCGGCAACCGCGCAGGCAAACCCGACCAACAGAAATTTGAGTTCCAACGCTCACCCCCTTGGCACTTTTGTGCCATGCCCCGCACAGGCATATCACGGTGATGAGGATAGTGCGCCTGTCCAGAAGCCTGGAAACCACACAATCTTGATGCGAAAAGGCCGACGGATCGCTCCGCCGGCCTTTCTTGATCGGCAGTGAAATTGCGATCAGTTCTTGGCCTTATCAACCAGCTTGTTCTTCGAGATCCACGGCATCATCGCGCGCAGCTTGGCGCCGACTTC
Organism: Mesorhizobium sp. M0751; assembly: GCF_040320265.1. Classification (NCBI taxonomy): domain Bacteria; kingdom Pseudomonadati; phylum Pseudomonadota; class Alphaproteobacteria; order Hyphomicrobiales; family Phyllobacteriaceae; genus Mesorhizobium; species Mesorhizobium sp. M0751. The sequence goes on along the minus strand of NZ_JAMYPH010000003.1, from coordinate 435,597 downwards.
CTCGATCTGGTGGCTGTCGTTGTTGCGGCGGATGCCCTTGAAGCGCGACATGCCAGCGCGGTATTCCTGCATCCATTCCGAGGTGAACTTGCCGGTCTGGATATCCTTCAGCACGCGCTTCATCTCTGCCTTGGTCTCGGCGGTGATGATGCGCGGGCCCGAGACGTATTCGCCCCATTCAGCGGTGTTCGAGATCGAATAGTTCATGTTGGCGATGCCGCCTTCGTAGATCAGGTCAACGATCAGCTTGACCTCGTGCAGGCACTCGAAATAGGCCATTTCCGGCGCGTAGCCGGCTTCCACCAGCGTCTCGAAGCCGGCGCGGATCAATTCGACCAGACCGCCGCACAGCACAACCTGCTCGCCGAACAGGTCGGTCTCGCACTCCTCGCGGAAATTGGTCTCGATAATGCCCGAGCGGCCGCCGCCGACGCCGCAGGCGTAGGAGAGCGCCAGGTCGAGCGCATTGCCCGAAGCGTCCTGGTTGACCGCGACCAAGCACGGCACGCCGCCGCCCTTCTGGTATTCGCCGCGCACCGTATGGCCGGGACCCTTCGGCGCGATCATCACGACGTCGACCGAAGCTTTAGGCTCAATCAGGCCAAAATGCACGTTGAGGCCGTGGGCGAAGGCGATTGCCGCGCCATCGCGGATGTTTGGCGCGATCTCGGATTTGTAGATGTCGGCCTGCAGCTCGTCGGGCGTGGCCATCATCATCAGGTCGGCCCACTTGGCGGCATCGGCTACGCTCATCACCTTGAGCCCGTCGGCCTCGACCTTCTTGGCGGTCGCCGAGCCGGCCTTGAGGCCGATGGCGATGTCCTTGACGCCGGAATCCTTGAGGTTAAGGGCATGCGCCCTGCCCTGGCTGCCATAGCCGATGATGGCGACCTTCTTGCCCTTGATCAGGTTGAGATCGGCATCGCGATCGTAATAGACACGCATTTTTCTTCCTTCCCGTTTTGAACCAGAGCATGATGCCGAAAGGTGTGAAGCGGTTTTCGGACGACATCATGCTCCATCTCTAGGTGTAGAGCCGGATTCAGATTTCAGGTCGATTCGACCTGAAATCATCCGGCTCTATGGGCCTTGCGGCCCGGTTTTTGCCCCGTAAAGAGCGAGAAACTGCTGCGTCGCCCGGACGGCATCGCCGCCGATCGCCGCATCAGTCAATTCCAGCCGGTCGCCAAGCAGCAGGCGGATCTGCACGTCACGGGCGACCAGCCCGAAAAAGGTGCGGAACGCCGTCTCAGCGTCGGAAAACTCGAGGAAACCAGCTTCCTTGCCTGCCTCCAGCACCGGCTTAAGGCGCCTGGCCAGCGCGAAGCGGCCATTCTCCAGCACGATGGCGCCAAGATCGTCCTTCCCCGAACTAGCATGGCCGACCGCCACCCGGTTCAGCGCAATCGACGTATCGCTGGAAATCACCTTGAGCCAGTCCGAAGCGAAGCGTTCGAGGCTCGCCGTCAGCGAAGCGAGGTCGAGCCCTTTGCGGTCGACCGGCACTACCCGCACCTTGGACGCCTGCCATTGTACCGTTGCCGTCAACAGCCCGTCGCGATCGCCGAACCATTTGTAGAGCGTCTCCTTCGAGCAGCTCGCCCGCCGCGCCACGGCGGTCATGGTCAACTGATCGCCCTCTTCGACCAGCAGGCGAAGGGCGGCGTCGAGCACGTCCTTCTGCCGCTCCGTCAGCGCCTCGCTGGCGTCGATGTCGGTCACAGCGTGCAACACAGTCTTTTCCTCAGGAGGCAAACTCACCCGCAGTTCAGATACCAGCTCGACGGCGTACCGTACGTTACGGTTCGGCTTATGGCGTATTGCCCGACCCGACGCAAGCCCTTATTTCTGTGGCGCGCTCCATGCGGGGCATCACGGGAGACACGGATCATGCTCGCCGGATTGCTTGCCCTAACCGTTGCCGCAGTGTTCGCGGGCGCGGCTATCTACGTCAGCGTCGCCGAGCAGCCGGCGCGGCTTCGCCTCGATGACAAGGCATTGCTGCAGGAATGGCAGCCTTCCTACAAGCGCGGCGCCGCCATGCAGGCCTCGATCGCCGTCATCGCCTGTATTCTGGGCCTGGTCGCGTGGTGGCTGACCGGCAGTCTCGCTTATCTGGTCGGCGCCGTGCTGATCATCCTCCCTTGGCCATGGACGCTGCTGGTGATGATGCCGGCAAATAGGTTGCTGGAGGCGATGGACGCGAACACCGTCAATCCTGAAGCTCGGACATTGCTCGTCAAATGGGGCCATCTGCATCTGGTCCGCGTCGGGCTTGGCGTTCTGGCGACGCTGGCATTCCTCTGGGCCAGTGCCTGACCTCGCAGGTCCACGCCATCTTCGGCATGTCACTCCGGGGCGGGCGGATCTCGCAGGCGCCCAAGCAGAGCTGACAGCGCATCGAGCTCATCATTGGAAAGCCGGGAACCGACCAACTCCGCGATCGACCGGCCGTAGACGGCCCACATGCGGCGGCGCGTCTCGCGTCCCTTGTCTGTGATGCGGACTGTTTGCCCGCGGCCGTCATCGGCAACTGGAAGCTTCTCGACCTGCCCGTCGGCTTCGAGCCGCGCCAGCAGCCGGGAGATGTTGTATTGCGCAAACAAGGTACGCTCGGTGAGTTGGAACGGCCGCAATCCGCCCTCGCCCGCCTCGGCAAGCTCATGCAGGACGTCATACCAGGCAAGCGGCGGCAGGCCACTGTCCTTCAGCGCGTCCTCGGCTCGTTCCAACAACTGGCGCGAAACCCGCATCAGGCGGGCCCAGGCCTTGATGGTTGGAGGTGAAGGAATCCCAGTCATGATTGCATCGTAAGTGATAGATGCAATTGCATCAAGCTTGACGATCGATGCAAATGCATCTATATAGATGCAATCGCATCAATCACGAGAGGCAATTCCGATGAAGCATGAAATCTGCAGGATCGCCGACATTCCGGAAACAGGCAGCCTCATCGCTCCGTTTTTCGGCCGCGAGGTCCATGTCTACCGCAACGGCGAACGTATCCGCGCCGCCGCCAACGTCTGCCTGCATTTCGGTGGCCCGCTCGACTGCAAGGACGGCAAGCTCGTCTGCCAGTGGCACGGCGCCTCGTTCGACATGGCGAACGGTGATCGCCTCGAAGGCCCGGCGCCGAAGGGCTCCCGCCTGATGTTCCTCTCCACCCGCGTCGAGGACGGCGTCTTGAACTATGTCTGGGGAGAGTGAGATGACCGACAAGCTCGTCCTCGTCAGCCATCATCTTTGTCCCTATGTGCAGCGCGCGGCGATTTCACTTCGCGAAAAGGGCGTGCCGTTCGAACGCATCACCGTCGATCTCGCCAACAAGCCTGCCTGGTTCAAGGCGATATCACCGCTCGGCAAGGTGCCGCTGCTTCGCGTTGAGCATGACGGTCAGGAAACGGTGATCTTCGAATCGGCGGTCATCCTCGAATTCCTCGAGGAAACCCAGCCCAATCCGCTGCATCCCACCGACCCCTATGCCCGTGCCCGGCATCGCGCCTGGATCGAGTTCGGCTCGGCAATCCTCAGCGCCATCGGCCGCTTCTATTCAGCGCCGACCGAAAGCGCCTTCCTCGCCGAAAGCGGGACTCTGTCGGCAATGTTCGATCGCCTGGAAGTGGAACTGGCGAACGGCGCGGCCGGGCCATGGTTCGCCGGCGAGCGCTTTTCGCTGGTCGATGCGGTCTACGGGCCGATTTTCCGCTATTTCGACGTCTTCGACCGGATCGGCGATTTCGGCATCCTGAACGGAAAGCCGTTTGTCGCGGCTTGGCGCAAGGCGTTGCGCAAACGCCAATCGGTGAAGGACGCGGTCGCTCCCGACTATCCGCAACGCCTCCATGCATTCTTGCAGGCTAAGGATTCGCACCTTTCGGAAATCATCCGCCAAGGCGATTCGACCATAGCGCTTCCGCAAGCCCGATCGGCTTGAACGGATCGGCCACGCGATCACCGTCGCGGCAACAAGCTGCGGGGGAATCTGTGTCAGCCTCGCCACCCGGCACTGTTTCTGGTCAGGTCGTTGTCTTCGGCTTTTCGGCTTCAGTCTTCGGCAGCGTCGAAGAAAGCACGCGCCTCGCGTACAGCGCCGTGATTGAGCTCGGCCCATTGGATCAGCTGATGCAAGGGTCCAAACATCGAGCGCCCGAGATCGGTGAGGCTGTATTCGACGCTCGGCGGTTTGGTCGGAAACACCTGGCGATGCACATAGCCGTCGCGCTGCAGATCGTGCAGCGTCTGGGTGAGCATGCGCTGTGAAATATCGGGCACGAGGCGCCGCAACTCGCCAAAGCGGTACGGCTTCTCGGCCAAGGCCTCCATCAGCAGCGAACTCCATTTATTGCTTATGCCCTGGATCACGTCGCGAACCGGGCAATCCGCAAGGTTTCCGCCACCGCTGCCTGCTTTATATATCTCGAGCTTCGATCTCAGATTGACGATCTTGCCGTCCATGGCTGGTTCCCTGGGTGTGCCTACCTCCCGCAAAACTGCCTTCTTTACGGGGATGGGTCAATTCCTATTTTAGTGCTGGTCTCTTTTTGAGACTAGCATATGAACCCGCCGCTCCGGCGCAACGTCAGGACCTTTCATGACCGACACCCTTCTCGTCACCGGCGCCTCCGGCCAGCTTGGCCGCGGCGTCATCAATCATCTGCTTGATACGCTCAAGGTCGCGCCTCAGCGCATCATCGCCGCCACCCGCAATCCGGAAAATCTGGCCGATCTGGCGGCCCGAGGTGTCACCATCCGGGCGGTCGATTTCGACGACACCGCATCGCTGGCCAGTGCGTTTACTGGCGCCGACAGGGTTCTGATCATTTCGACAAACGAGCTCGCCCTTCCGGGCAAGCGCCTGAAGCAACATGAGACTGCGGTCGCCGCCGCAAAAAGCGCCGGCGCTTCGCATCTGCTCTACACGTCGATGCCCAATCCAGAGCCAGGATCGCCGGTGCTGTTTGCGCCCGATCACCACGGCACCGAGCAGGCGATCAAAGCGAGCGGTATCCCCTACACCATCTTCCGCAACGGCTGGTATCAGGAGAACCTGTTTATGGCGCTGCCGCACGCCATCGCCTCGGGGCAGTGGTACACGTCCGCTGGAGACGGCCGCATTGCCCATGGCGCGCGCGACGATATGGCTGCCGCGATCGCCGCCGGCCTCGCTTCGAGCGCAACCGAAAGCACGACATACACGCTGACCGGCCCCAAGGCCCACACGATGGCCGAGATTGCAGCCCTCGTCACCGAGGTCACCGGCAAGCCCATCGAAGTTGTCCAGCTTTCGGATGAAGCGCTGACCGAGGGATTGAAGGCAGCCGGCGTTCCCGAGGCTTTCGCTCCCGTCATCGTTTCCTTCGACACCAATACGCGCTCCGGCCGCATCAGCATGGTGACCGACGCGGTCGAGACGCTGTCCGGCAGGAAGCCGCAGCCGCTAAAGCAATTTCTTGAAGCAAACAAGGCGGCTCTGGTGAGCTGAGCCTCACAATGGCCGTGCCCTTCAGAGGCACGGCCATTTGTTTAGATAGCCACCTGCGTCCCGATCTCGACGACACGTCCAGTCGGGATCTGGAAATATTCCGTCGCATCGGCCGCCGTGCGTGCCAGCCCGATGAACAGCTTATCCTGCCAGACCGGCATGCCGGAATTGGGCGAGGCCTTGAGCGAGCGCCGCGACAGGAAGAAGGATGTCGTCATGATGTCGAACTTCCAGCCCTGCTTGCGACAGATCGCCAGCGCACGTGGAATGTTGGGCTGCTCCATATAGCCGAAGGTCAGCGTCACCCGCATGAACAGTTCGTTGACCGTCTCCATCTTGACGCGCTCGCTGTCGGGCACGACAGGCTGCGGTGCCGTCACCACCGAAAGGATGACGTTCTGCTCGTGCAGCACCTTGTAATGCTTCAGGCTGTGCATCAGGGCGGTCGGCGCGCTCAGCGGATCGCTGGTCAGGAACACCGCGGTGCCCGACACCAGATGCGGCTTCTTCTTCAGCAGATTGCCGGCGAGGAAATCGAGCGGAATCTCGTTCCGGCGCGTCTTGTCGAACAAATAGCGGCTGCCGCGGATCCAGGTCCACATGGTCATCACGATAACTGCGGCGATGGCCAGCGAGGACCAGCCCCCTTCAAACACTTTGACTATGTTGGCGGCAAAGAAGCCGGTATCGACGAAGGCGAACACCGCCATCAAGGCGACCGCGACGCCGAGCGGCCACTTCCAGATGCGCGTCATCACAACAAAAAGCAGTATATTCGTCACCAGCATGTTGCCGGTCACCGAAATACCGTAGGCCGAGGCCAGGCGGCTGGATTCGCCGAAGCCGACCACCAGCAACATCACGACCAGCGCCAGCATCAGGTTGATGCGCGGCAGATAGATCTGGCCCGACTGTTTTTCCGACGTGTGCTGGATGACGAAACGCGGCAGCATGTTGAGCTGCACCGCCTGCCTGGTCAGCGAAAAAGCGCCGGAGATCACCGCCTGGCTGGCGATCACGGTCGCCGCCGTCGCCAGCACGACCATCGGAATAAGCGTCCAGCCCTGGTTCATCTCGAAGAATGGATGACCGACAACGCCGCCATTTGCCAGCACGAAGGCGCCTTGCCCGACATAGTTGAGCAACAGACATGGGAACACGATTGCCAGCCAGGCGAGCACGATCGGCTTGCGGCCGAAATGGCCGAGGTCGGCATAGAGCGCCTCGGCGCCGGTGACGGCGAGGAAGACCGCACCAACCGTGACGAAGGCGACGTCGGGCGAGTTGACCAGGAACGACACGATGTAATGCGGGCTGATCGCCAGCAGGATTTCCGGATCGGCGATGATGTGGTTAATGCCGGAAAGGCCGATGGCCAGGAACCACAGCGCCGTGACTGGCCCGAACACCAAACCTACGCCGCCGGTGCCGAATCGCTGTACCGCAAACAGGATCGCCAAGATGGCCAGTGTCAGCGGCACCACATAGGGCTGGAAGGTCGGCGTGACGACATTCATACCTTCGACCGCCGATAGCACCGAGATCGCCGGCGTAATGACTGCGTCGCCGAAAAAAAGCGCCGCGCCGACGATGCCGATGCCGAGGATCACCGCCGAGCGCGTCGGGAAACTGTTGCGCGCCAGCGCCATCAGCGACAGCACCCCGCCCTCGCCGCGATTGTCGGCGCGGAGCACGAACATGATGTATTTGATGGTGACGGTGACCGTCAGCGACCAGATGATCAGCGACAACACGCCGAGGATGTCGCCACGGTTGGCGACGTTACCACCGGCCGATGCATGCAACGCCTCGCGAAATGCATAGATCGGGCTGGTGCCGATATCGCCGTAAACCACGCCGAGCGCGCCCAGCATCAGCACCTTGGTGCTGTGCTGCTCGACCTCAGAATGGCTCGATTGTTCGATAGGTTCTGCCTCGTTACCAGCATTGGTAAGGGCCATGGACGACACTCCGGTAAGCGGGCGGTGCTCTACGCTTGCTGCACTGCAATATCAAGTGCCGTCACGTAATGGCTCCGTCCCGATATTGCGAGTCCTCCAGACTTGGCAGACTCAGTCCCATCGGCAGACCACCTGGAATGTCGCAACGGACACGTTTTTAAATAGCCACCTGCGTCCCGATCTCAACCACACGTCCGGTCGGGATCTGGAAATATTCCGTTGCGTCGGCCGCCGAGCGCGCCAACCCGATGAACAGCTTGTCCTGCCAGACCGGCATGCCGGAATTGGGCGAGGCCTTGAGCGAACGGCGCGACAGGAAGAAGGATGTCGTCATGATGTCGAACTTCCAACCCTGCTTGCGACAGATCGCCAGCGCACGTGGAATGTTGGGCTGCTCCATATAGCCGAAGGTCAGCGTCACCCGCATGAACAGTTCGTTGACCGTCTCCATCTTGACGCGCTCGCTGTCGGGCACGACAGGCTGCGGTGCCGTCACCACCGAAAGGATGACGTTCTGCTCGTGCAGCACCTTGTAATGCTTCAGGCTGTGCATCAGGGCGGTCGGCGCGCTCAGCGGATCGCTGGTCAGGAACACCGCGGTGCCCGACACCAGATGCGGCTTCTTCTTCAGCAGATTGCCGGCAAGGAAATCGAGCGGGATCTCGTTCCGGCGCGTCTTGTCGAACAAATAGCGGCTGCCGCGGATCCATGTCGACATGATCAGCCCCATGCCGCAAGCGACCGTGATCGACACCCACCCGCCTTCGAGGACCTTCACGACGTTTGCGAGGAAAAATCCGGTGTCGATCGTGCCGAACAGCAGTGTGAGCGCCGCCGCCAGCGCAAGCTGCCATTTCCACCGGAACCGCATCACCACGAACAGCAGGATGGTTGTCATAAGCATTTCGCCAGTCACCGAAATGCCATAGGCGGAAGCCAGCGAACTCGAACTGCCAAAGCCGACCACCAGCAACATCACACCCAGCGCGACCACCAGATTGACCCGCGGCATGTAGATCTGGCCGGATTGCATCTCGGACGTATGCTGCACCTCGATGCGCGGCAGCAGATTGAGCTGCACCGCCTGGCGGGTCAGCGAGAAAGCGCCGGAGATCACTGCCTGACTGGCAATCACCGTCGCTGCCGTCGCAAGGCCAACCATAGGCATCAGGGCCCAATCGGGCAGCATCTGGAAGAATGGATTGGTGGGTTTGCCGCCGTTGGCCAGAACGAACGCGCCTTGTCCGAAATAATTGAGGAGCAAACAAGGGAACACCACGGAGAACCACGCCAGCACGATCGGCTTGCGCCCGAAATGGCCGAGATCGACATAAAGCGCCTCGGCCCCGGTGACCGCCAGGAACACCGCCCCGACCGTGACGAAGGCGCCGGTGGGCGTATTGGCCAGATAAGCGACTGCGTAATAGGGATTGATCGCCAGCAGGACCGACGGGTCGTCCAGCAGATGATAGACTCCGGCGGCGCCGATGGCCAGGAACCACGTTGCCGTCACCGGCCCGAACACGGCCGCCACCCTGCTGGTGCCGAAGCGTTGCACGGCAAACAGCATTGCCAGGATGAGCAAGGTGATCGGAACGACAAAGGTTTCGAGCGTCGGGGTCACCACTTCCAGCCCTTCGACTGCCGAAAGCACGGAGATGGCCGGCGTTATGATGGCGTCGCCGAAAAAAAGCGCCGCGCCGCAAAGTCCGATCCCCAGAATGAACCGGGCTCCCTTTGGATAAGCGTTGCGTGCAAGCGCCATCAGCGACAGCGTGCCGCCCTCACCCTTGTTGTCTGCTCTGAGCACGAAAGCGACGTATTTTATCGTGACGATGATCGTTAGCGCCCAAACGATAAGCGACAGCACGCCGAGGACATCGTTGCGCGCTACCGGTCCCGACGATGCGTGCAGCGCTTCCCGAAACGCGTAGATTGGGCTCGTGCCGATATCGCCGTAAACCACGCCCAACGCGCCCAGCATCAAAACTCTGGTGCTGTGCTGCTCGGCCTTGGAGTGGCTGGATTGCTCGATGGATTCTGCCTCGCTACCAGCGTTGGCAAGGGCCATGGACGACACTCCCATAGACGTGCGGTGCTATGCTGCGGGGATGGAAAGAACGCGCTGCCATGCCGGGAACGCACGGCCCATCGGCTCGCCTCTCTCCTCTACCAGCCACAAGCCTTCAGAAACCGCCTGACCGTTGCGGCCATGCCATACTCCAACGCATCGGCTGTCAACCCATGTCCGATCGACACTTCGGCCAATGCCGGGATGCGCCTTGCCAGTGCCGGCAAATTGCTCACCACAAGGTCGTGCCCGGCATTGACCTGGAGCCCTGCAGCAAGTGCGGCATCCGCCGTCTTTCCCAATTTCTCCAATTCCTTCGCCGCTTTTGCCGAATCGGAATGATAGCTGCCATATGGACCCGTATAGAGTTCGATCCGGTCGGCGCCGGTGTCGCGAGCGGCTTTCACGCCAGCGGGATCCGGATCCGAAAACAGTGACACGCGAAAGCCTCCCTTCTTCAGGCGCTTGACGACCGGTGTCAGGAACGCAGCCTCGGCGGCGAAGTTCCAGCCATGGTCGGAAGTCGCCTGCGCCGGGTCGTCGGGCACCAGCGTCACCTGCTCGGGCTGATGCTTTTCCACAAGTGCCAGGAACTCCTCGGTCGGATAGCCCTCGATGTTGAATTCCGCATTCGGGAACTCGTCGTCGATCAGCGCCCTGGTCTCAGGCAGATCGGAATGCCTGGTGTGCCGCTCGTCGGGTCGCGGGTGCACCGTCAGCCCGTGCGCTCCGGCGGCAAGGGCGATGCGTCCGAGCCCCGTCACGCTTGGCCACGGCAGGTCCCGCCGGTTGCGCAGCATGGCGATGGCGTTGAGGTTGACGGAAAGCTTTGCAGGCATTTGCACGGTTCCAGGCTGATCTCGGCGCGCATCTATACCGTCTTTAGGGGGAACAGACAGAGGGTTTCAGGTGTTCCAAGGGGGAACGAGAAATCGAGCGCAAGGAGTTCCCTGTTGAATTTTCTCGAAGACGTGCCGGCGGTGCGCCGCATCGACACCGATCGCGAAGATCTCTTCGCCATCGATGTCGTCGGCCATGTCACCGCGGCTGACGCCGAAAATCTGTTCGGATTGCTGGAGGCGGCCTACGCGCTGCACCCGAAAATCGATGTGCTGGTGCGCCTGATCGATCATGAGGGTGTCGACTGGACCGACGTATCGGACGAGACGATCGAACAGGGCATAGCTCATGCGGTGGAGCATATCAGCCGCTGCGCGGCGGTCGGTGAGCCGAACTGGATAGTGGAGGCAAGAGCCTTTTTGCCCGCCTCTTTACCTATCGAACTCCGGCATTTCGAGGCCGAGGACGAAGCCGCCGCCTGGGAATGGCTTGGCGCCAGACCGATCGCCCAGCGCTGATACCGCCACCTATCGGACGATCGTCAGCCGTTCGGCCGCGCGCGTGATGGCAGTGTAGAGCCAACGCTGCCGCGTTTCCTTGAACGCCCAGCTTTCGTCGAAAAGCACGATCTCGTTCCACTGCGAGCCCTGCGCCTTGTGCACGGTCAGCGCGTAGCCGTAGTCGAAATCGTCGAAACGCTTCTTCTGCTGCCAGGGAATGTCGGCGTCCGGATCTTCGAACGCCGCCTTGAGCAGCTTGATCTTGGCGACGCCGCGATCCGGGTCGTCTTCCTCCGGCGAAACCAGCAGATTGATACCGGGCTTGACCGTCTCGCGCGACGAGGTCATCACCTTCCACAGCGAGCCGTTGAGCAGTCCCTTGGCCGGATCGTTGCGCAGGCAGACCAGCTTGTCGCCGGCTTGCGGATAATCGGCGTTGAACCCCTTCAGCTCGCGCAGCCGCTGGTTATAACGGCGGCGCGTACGATTGGTGCCGACCAGCACCTGGTCCGCCTTCAGCACCAGTTCCTGGGTGACGTCTTCCTTGCCGATCACTTGCGCCGCGCCATAGTCGCCGCGCATGAACTCGCGGCCCTCGCGCACGTCAAGCGCAAGCCGGATGATCGGGTTGTCTCGCGCCTGGCGATGGATTTCGGTGAGCAGAATATCCGGCTCATGGTCGGTGAAGAAGCCGCCGCCGGAGATTGGCGGCAACTGGCCGGGATCGCCGAGCACCAGGATCGGCGTGCCGAAGCTCATCAGGTCACGGCCGAGTTGCTCGTCGACCATTGAGCATTCGTCGATGACGACGAGCTTGGCCCGCGAGATCGGGCTTTGCCGGTTAAGCGAAAATGTCGGCGACATCGATGTCTTGCCGGTCACCTCGTCCGCTACCGATTCTTCGCCCTTCGGCCGGTAGATCAGCGAATGGATGGTACGGGCATTGACCGCGCCTTTGGAACGCAGCACCTGCGCCGCCTTGCCTGTAAACGCGGCGAACTGCACCTGGCCGTCGACATGCTCGGCGAAATAGCGCGCCAGCGTCGTCTTGCCGGTGCCGGCATAGCCGAACAGCCTGAACAGCTGCGGCTTGCCGGCTTTCAGCCAGCCGGCCACCGCCTTCAGCGCCTCGTCCTGTTGAGGAGAGAATTCCATCAGCGCGACAGACCGGATTCGCGAGGGAAAGACAAGGTGACTGCCGTCACCATCAATTTTCATCGCCGGCAATTACGCCGCTGCGACAGGGTCAGGCTATCAGTGACGAACAGGAACGTAAAGAGAACAAGACCACGCGACCGCAGCTTACACAGCCTGCTGTGGATCGTTCTCCAGAAGGATCGGCTTGCCATGCGGCGTTGCGTGCGCGGCGCGCTCCCAGGCAGCGGCGATCGCGTCCACATCGGTCTTCGCGGCCAGACCTTTCGAAGCAAGCAGCTTTTCCAGCGCCACCAGCCAGTGCTCGTAGTAATCGTGACCGTCGCGCGCGGCGCCCGGCCGCTTCACCTCTGCCGACAAAGCATCCGCCCATTCACTCCACGAAAACAGCCCGTTATCGTGCAGTGCCACCGTCATGGCAAAGGCCTCTGCTTGCCACGGCTCGGCGAAAACCGGCGCCTCGAAACCGGCGGGCAGCATGGCGGCGACTGAGCCCGTCTCACGCCGGCTCAAGGTAGCTCTGCCAGGCATCGATCGACACAACAAGTGTCGGGTCGGCGCCCTCGCCCCAGATTTCGCCGCCGGTGAAGGCCACGGTATAGACCCATTGCGGGTTTTCGCCCTGGCCGTGCGCATTGGTGTCGGGAAAGACAAAGCCGTCGCGCACAGCCTCGACGACGCCTTGTTTGCCGCGAGCATAGCGTGGCAGCCTGGTATGGCCGGTCGGATGAAAATTCCTGGTTCGCACGAGGTCGCCTGCCTTGAATTGCGGTGGGGTGGCGACAGGCCGGTCGCAACGCCCGCCCTTGGCCAACACCGCCGGAACGTCCTTAGCCTTCAGCACCCGTTTGGGTGTCGCTGCCGGGTCGACTGCGTCGCCCGTAGCCAGGTCGCGGTCGCTGACGAAACCGTGGCGTTTGAGCAGCACCTCCAGCGCCTTGATCCATATCTGGTAGTAGCTGGAGGCATAATAGTCCGCTGGATGCAGCGATTCCCGCGCGTGCCGACTCTCGTCGATGGTCCAGGCGCCCATGGCGCCGGCGCACAACGTTACGCCCAGCGCCCGCCTTTCCCAGTCGGCATGGAAATAGGGTTCGTCCGGTTCGGGCGCGACCGGCCCGAAACCCATCTGGCCGCCGAGATCCTGCGGCCCGTTCATGCCGGCTCCCGCGCCAACGCCGTGCCGATCATGGCATCGCGCGTCACCAGATCGGCGAGCCGTGCCTCATCCCAGCCCTCCGTACCCCGGGGGCGCATAGGCACCACCAGATAGCGCAGCTCGGCGGTCGAATCCCACACCCGGATTGTCGTCGTCGCCGGCAAGGTCAGGCCGAATTCCTCGAGCACGCCGCGCGGATCGATCACTGCGCGCGAACGGTAGGGCGGCGCCTTGTACCAGACTGGCGGCAGGCCAAGCACCGACCACGGATAGCAGGAGCATAGCGTGCAGACGACGAGGTTGTGCGTGTCGGCCGTATTGAACACCGCCTGCATGTGCTCGCCTTGCCGGCCGGTGTAGCCGAGCGATTCGATGGCCGCCGTCGCATCACGCTTCAGCCATGCGGCAAACCCGGGATCAACCCAAGCCTTCGCCACCACCTTTGCGCCGTTGCGCGGCCCGATCTTGGTCTCGTAGGTGTCGACGATGACATCGATCGCCGCCGGATCGATCAGGCCTTTGCGGGTTAGAATCGTCTCCAGTGCGCGCACACGCGCCGCAAAAGCATCAAGCTCGTTGTCGTGGTCATGGTCATGCGGCATGACGTCAAATTACGATCGCGGGCCCCCGGCCGCAAGCACCACGGCTTGGGCCAGCGCTATTCGGCTGCCGCCTTCTGCGGCACCGGTTCTTCCTCCTCGTCGAACAGTGACGGCTGGTCGACCACTTCGACCGGGCTCGGCTCGCCCCGGCGCCGCGCCCACAACCTGACGAGCCAGCCGGAAAAATGCTCCATGTAGACGTAAATGACGGGCGTGACGAACAGCGTCAGTGCCTGCGAAGCGACGAGACCGCCGACCACCGCCACGCCAAGAGGCTGGCGCAGTTCCGCACTGGCACCGGTGCCGAGCGCGATCGGGATGGTGCCCATCAGCGCGGCAAGCGTGGTCATCATGATCGGTCGGAAGCGCATCAGGCAGGCCTTGTGGATGGATTCGACGGGCGACATCCCCTCGCGCCTGAGCTCTAGCGCCACGTCGATCATCATAATGCCGTTCTTCTTGACGATGCCGATCAGCATCAGGATGCCGATCACAGCGATCACCGACAAATCCATCCCCGCCAACCGCAGTGCCACCAGCGCGCCAAGCACCGCCGACGGAAGCCCGGTCAGGATGGTGAGCGGGTGGATGAAGCTCTCATAGAGCATGCCGAGCACGATATAGATGGTCAGGATCGCGCCGCCGATCAGCAGTCCCTGGTTGGAAAGCGAATCCTGGAAGGTCTTCGCCGTGCCCGAGAAAGTGGTCGAGATCGTCGGCGGCATGCCGATCTTTTCCTTCAGCGCATTGATATGGCTCACGCTGTCGCCGAGGGCCACGCCTTGCGGCAGATTGTAGGAGATGGTCACTGCCGGAAGCTGGCCAAGCTGATTAACGGTCAGGGTACCGGCGGTCCGATCGACACGCGCGAACGCGCCGAGCGGCACCAGGCTGCCGCTCGCCGTTCTCACCTTGATCGCCAGCATCCGTTCGGGCGACCACTCGATCTTCGGGTCGAGCTCCATGACTACTTTATAGCTGTCGGCCGAACCGAAGATGGTCGAAACCTGCTGGGTGCCGAAACCGCCATAGAGGCTGGAACGCAACGTGTCGGTATCGACGCCAAGCGTCGATGCCTTGTCGCGGTCGATCACCAGCGTCGCCTGTAGCGCGTTGTTCTGCAGGTCATTGGTGACGTCGGTGAAGGCAGCATGATCGGTAGCCATTGCGTCCGTAAGCCTTTGCGCCCAGACGTTCGTCAGGCCGGTATCGAGGCCCTGTACGGCAAGCTGGTAGGCACTCGCGGAAGAACGCGCGCCGAGCCGCAGGTTCTGCACCGGCTGCATATAGGTTTCGATGCCCGGCACATTGGCAAGCTGGCGCCGCAGGTCCGAAAGCACCTTGTCGATGTTCGGTCGCTGGTCCTTGTCTTTCAGCTGCACAAACAGCTGGCCCTGGTTGAGCGCATTGTTTCCACTGCCCGCCGACCAGCCGACATGGGCGACGTAGGGCGAATGGGTGAAGACATCCGCCACTTGGCCCTGAAGCTTCACCATGGCGTCAAACGAAATATCCTGGCGCGCAATGGTCGTCACCGAGACCTGGCCGATATCCTCCTGCGGGAAGAAGCCCTTCGGCGAGATCTGGATCAGCCACACCGACAGCCCGGCGGTTACCAGGAAGACAAGGAAGACCAGGAAATTGTGGCGCAGGCAGAATGTCAGCAGCCTGTCGTAGCCCCGCATGAAGGCGTTTTGCCTATGGTCCTCGCCATGCGCCGCCTTCTGCTCGCCCTTCGATAACGACAACAGCCGCGAGCACAGCATCGGCGTCAGTGTCAGCGAGACGAACATCGACGCCAGGATGGCGACCGTCACCACCACTGCGAATTCGTTGAAGATGCGTCCGATCACGCCGCCCATCAAAAGCACCGGAATGAACACGGCGACCAGCGAGATCGAGATCGAGATGATGGTGAAGCCGATTTCGCGGGCGCCCTTGAGCGACGCCTCGAGGGCCGAGAGCCCGTCCTCCTCCATATGGCGGAAAATATTTTCCAGCATGACGATGGCATCGTCGACGACAAGGCCGACCGCCAGTGTCAGCCCCATCAATGAGACGTTGTCGATGGAAAAGCCGAACAGGTACATCACGCCTAGCGTTGCGATGAGCGAAATCGGCACCGCCACGGCCGGGATGACCGTCGCCGTTACCCGGCGCAGGAACAGGAAGATCACCATCACCACCAGCGCGATGGTAAGCAGCAGGGTGAACTGCACGTCGTCGACCGCCTCGCGGATCGACGTCGAACGGTCATTGAGCAACTGGATGCTCGCCGCCGCAGGCATCTGACCCTCGAAGGAAGGCAGCATCGCCTTGACACGGTCGACGACATCGACGGTGTTGGCATCCGGCTGGCGCTGCACGGCCATGATGATGGCGCGGGTGCCGTCATACCAGCTTGCCGTCGTCGTGGTCTCGACCGAATCGATAACGCGGGTCACCTCGCCGAGCCGCACCGGATGGCCGTTCTTTGTGGCGACGATGATGTTGGAGAACCCCGCCGCATTGGTGAGCTGCGTGTTCGCGGTGATTGTCAGCTGCTGTTTGTTGTTCTTGAGCACGCCGAGGGGGGTGTTGCTGTTGGCCGAGGCAATGGCCGTCTGCAGTTGGTCGATCGAGATGCCGCGAGCGGCGAGCGCCGTCGGATCGATCTGGACGCGCACGGCGTATTTCTGCTGGCCGTAGATCGAAACCTGCGCAACGCCGTCGATCGTCGACAGCGACGGCGAAATCACATTCTCGGCAAAGGCGTCGAGATCGGTCAGCGGGATGGTGTCGCTGACCAGCGACATCAGCAGGATCGGCGCGTCGGCTGGATTGACCTTGCGATAGCTCGGCGGGCTGGTCATCTCCGGCGGCAATTGTCGTTGCGTGCGTGCGATCGCCGCCTGCACATCGGCGGCGGCGGCGTCGATGTCGCGGTTAAGCACGAACTGAATGGCGATCGAGGTCGAGCCGAGCGAGTTGGTCGTCGAGATCGAATCGATGCCTGCGATAGTGGCAAACTGTTTGATCAGCGGCGTTGCCACCGAGGTCGCCATGGTTTCCGGCGAGGCTCCGGGCAGCGAGGCCGAGACGTTGACAACCGGGAATTCCGCGCTTGGCAGCGCGGCGACCGGCAGGAATTTGTAAGCAAATAGCCCGCCCAGAACCAGGGCG
Organism: Mesorhizobium sp. M0751; assembly: GCF_040320265.1. NCBI lineage: Bacteria > Pseudomonadati > Pseudomonadota > Alphaproteobacteria > Hyphomicrobiales > Phyllobacteriaceae > Mesorhizobium > Mesorhizobium sp. M0751. The sequence continues at coordinate 418,665 of NZ_JAMYPH010000003.1, read as the reverse complement.
AACGACATGAGCAGCGTGGCGACGGGCCTGCGGATGCAGAATTCGGAAATCATGGCCTTGTTCCGCCCGTCCGGTCAGCCTCGGCGACCTTCGGAGCCGCCTGATCGCCGGTGCCGGTGGAAGCCTTGCCTTCGCGCACCGCCGCGCCGTTTTTCAGCTTGGTCTGGCCCTCGACGACGACACGCTCGCCGCTTTTCAAACCCTGACTAATCGCGGTGTTGGCACCTTCTGTCAGCGCGACCTGCACCGGCCGCATTTCAACGGTGTTGTCCGGCTTGATCACATAGACGAACGGGCCCTTCTGGCTGGGCTGGACGGCAACCGTCGGAACCGACGTCATTTGCGGCATGATGCCGGCCTCGAGCACGACGTTGACATATTGGCCCGGCCACAGCGAAAGATCGGCGTTGGGCACGCTGGCCCGCGTTGCGATCGTGCCGGACGCCGTGTCCACGCTGGAATCGACGAAATCCAGCGTTCCCTTGCCGATCGGCTTCGGGTCACCGTCCTTGGTCAGCGTTACCGCACCTTGCTGCGGCGCCGCCAGCGCCTTGTGCAGCAAGGCAAGATCGCTTTCCGGAAGATTGAAGTTCACCTGCAGCGGGTCGATCTGCGTGATTGTCACCAGCGGGGTCGACGTGCTGCTGCCGTTGCTGGTGGTGACGAGGTCGCCCACCGCGACGCTGACGGCCCCAAGCCTGCCGGAGATCGGCGCTTTGATCGTAGCGAAGCCAAGCTGGATTTGGTCAGCATCGATCGTTGCCTTGTCGGCGTCGACGGTGGCCGCGGCGGATTTCTGCGCCGCGACGGCCTGATCGTAGGTCTGCTGTGTCCCGGCCTGCCTGGCGACGAGATTTTTGGCGCGCTGAAGATCGGCCGTCGCACTGGCAAGCAGTGCCTGGTCTTTCGCGAGCGTTGCCTGATCGCGTGCCTGTTGCGCCTTCAACGAGCGATCGTCCAGCGAGAACAGAAGGTCTCCGGCCTTCACCATCTGTCCGTCCTTGACCGCGATTGCAACGATCTGGCTCGAGACCCGTGCGTTGATGCTGACCACGGCAGGAGAGGACACGAAGCCGATGGCATAGCGCCGGACCGGGAAATCGGCCGTCGAAGCGGTGGCGGCAACCACCGAAGTCGAACGCGCGGCATTTGCCGCTGCAGCGGGTTTGTCCGCGGCCGCCGTCGTCTGCTTCGCCGACAGAATCTGCTGAAGACCGCTCATTGCGCTGGGCGAAAGATAGAGCCACGCCGCGGCAACGCAGGCTGCAGCGATCACCGCAAACACGATCTTTCCGCGCATCGACAAAAGGCCTCTCAATCCGACACGCCGTTATCCGGTTGCCGCAGTCTAGCTCAACTCGCAGCCTCTTGCCGCGCTTTTGCCAGATAATAGAGGATGCCGAAGGCGAAAAAGGGCCAAAACCCGTCATTACGAAGATTTAATGTGCAGTGCACAATAGAACGCAGCTAACGCAGCATCGGCCACAGCGTCGCCGCAAGCATCACGCCCATGGCGATGTTGAACCATTTGAGCCGCGCCGCATCCGCCAGAAAACCGCGCAGCGCCATGCCGAAACCGGCCCAGGTCGAAATGCTCGGCAGCATGACGACGGCGAACGCGGCCGCGATCAGCACCACGGACACAAACGGGCGTTCCGGATTGGTATAGACGGCCATGGCTGTAATCGCCATCACCCAAGCCTTGGGATTGACCCACTGGAAAGCCGCCGCCTCGATGAAGCGCATCGGCTGGCCCTTCGCCTCGCCTTCGCCGCCGAGCGAGCGCGACACGGCGATCTTCCAGGCGAGATAAAGCAGGTAGAGGCCGCCGGCGATCTTCAACCCGGTGTGCAGCACCGGAAAGGCCGTCAACACGGCGCCAAGCCCGAAGCCTACGGCAAGCAACAGCACAAGGAAGCCGAAGCCGATGCCGAGCATGTGTGGCACGGTCTTGACCAAGCCGAAATTCAGGCCCGATGCCAGAAGCATGAAGTTGTTCGGGCCCGGTGTGATCGAGGTCACGAAGGCATAGACCAGCAGGGCGAAGAATGCGTCAAAGGTCATGGTGTTCCCCCAATCAAGCCACCACCATTGCCCCTTACGGCGGATCCACAAACGCTGTCCCGGGCGCGGCCGGCAATGCGATCGGTGGCATGCGACGAGATAGAGCAAAGCGTCGGACGATCACATCCCTTGCGGGCCGCGGTTCATCGCCGCCACGCCGGTACGGCAGATTTCGACGAGCCCGAGCGGTTTCATGATGGCGATGAACTGATCGAGCTTGGAGCCCTTGCCGGTGATCTCGAAGATGAAATGTTCGGTGTTGGCATCGATGACGCTGGCGCGGAATGCATCGGCGAGCCGGAGCGCCTCGACGCGGGCTTCACCGGTGCCGGCGACCTTGACCAGCGCGAGTTCCCGCTCCAGTGGCCGCTCCTGTCCGAATTCCTGCGACCGCACGGTGAGATCGACGACGCGGTGCACCGGCACGATACGCTCGAGCTGGTGCTTGATCTGCTCCAGCACATGCGGGGTGCCGCGCGTCACGATGGTGATGCGCGACAGGTGCTTTTCGTGCTCGGTTTCCGAGACCGTCAGGCTCTCGATGTTGTAGCCACGTCCGGAAAACAGGCCGATGACCCGGGCAAGCACGCCCGGCTCGTTGTCGACGAGGACCGAAAGCGTGTGGTTCTCTGGTTTTTCCGTCTCCTTGGCGATGAAATAGGCGGAGCCGGTCGGTTGCAACTGTGCGTTCATGACATGAATCTCGGTTTCAAACTTTTGCGCTAATCCGCTGTTTTCGCACAGCTTCCTTGAACCAGGCTACACCAGTTCCCTGCCCTTGGCGTCGATCGCGTTGGCCACAGCCTCGTCGGTCGCCTCGTCAGGCAACAGCATCTCGTTGTGCGCCTTGCCCGACGGGATCATCGGGAAGCAGTTGGCGAGCGTCGCCACGCGGCAGTCGAACAGGACGGGCTTCTTGACCGCGATCATCTCCTTGATGGCGTCATCGAGCTCGTCCGGCTTGTCGCAGCGAATGCCGTGGCCGCCATAGGCTTCGGCGAGCTTGACGAAATCTGGCATCGCCTCGGTGTAGGAGTGCGACAGCCGGTTGCCGTGCAGCAGCTGCTGCCATTGCCGCACCATGCCCATATATTGGTTGTTGAGGATGAAGATCTTGATTGGCGCCTCGTGCTGCACCGCCGCGCTCATCTCCTGCATCGTCATCTGCACCGAAGCGTCGCCGGCGATATCGATGACCAGCGCATCCGGGTGCGCGATCTGCACGCCGAGTGCCGCCGGCAGGCCGTAGCCCATCGTGCCCAGCCCACCGGAGGTCATCCAGCGGTTCGGCTTCTCGAAATGATAGTGCTGCGCCGCCCACATCTGATGCTGGCCGACCTCGGTGGTGATGTAGGTGTCGAGGTCCTTGGTCAGCGCATAGAGCCGCTGGACGGCGTATTGCGGCATGATCACCTCGTGGTTCATCTTGTAGGCGAGCGAATCGCGGGCGCGCCATTTGGCAATCTGCTCCCACCACGGGTGAAGCGCTTTCTTGTCGGCCTTGGCGGTTGCCCGCCACAGCCGCACCAGATCCTCCAGCACACGCCCGACATCGCCGATGATCGGCACGTCGGTGTGGACGTTCTTGTTGATCGACGACGGGTCGATGTCGATGTGGATCTTCTTCGAGTTCGGCGAAAACGCCGTCAGCCGCCCGGTGATGCGATCGTCGAAGCGCGCGCCGATGCAGAGCATGACGTCGCAATCGTGCATCGCCATGTTCGCTTCATACGTGCCGTGCATGCCGAGCATGCCCATCCAGTTCTTGCCTGACGCCGGATAGGCGCCAAGGCCCATCAGCGTCGAGGTGATGGGAAAGCCGGTGAGGTCGACCAGCTCGCGCAGCAGATGGCTCGCCTCCGGGCCGGAATTGATGACGCCGCCGCCCGAATAGATGATCGGCTTCCTGGCGCCGGCCATCAGCTCGACCGCCGCCTTGATCTTTTCCAGGTCGCCCTGGACCTTCGGCTGGTAGCTGGTGCGCGGCGCCGTCTGCGGCGGGACATAGATACCCCTGGCGAACTGAACGTCCTTCGGGATGTCAACGACAACCGGACCGGGACGCCCTGTGGTTGCCACATGGAAGGCCTCGTGGATCGTTGCCGCGAGCTCGTTGACGTCTTTCACCAGCCAGTTGTGCTTGGTGCAGGGCCGCGTGATGCCGACCGTGTCGCACTCCTGGAACGCGTCCGAGCCGATCAGCGAAGTCGGCACCTGGCCGGTCAGGCAGACCAGCGGGATCGAGTCCATCAGCGCGTCCTGCAATGGCGTCACCGCATTTGTCGCACCCGGCCCGGAGGTCACCAGCATGACGCCGGCCTTGCCGGTCGAGCGCGCGTAGCCTTCCGCCGCGTGGCCCGCGCCCTGCTCGTGACGGACGAGGATGTGCTCGACCTCGTCCTGCTGGAAGATCTCATCGTAGATTGGCAGAACCGCGCCGCCCGGATAGCCGAAAACATGCTTGACGCCATTGTCCTTCAGCGCCTGCACCACCATTTCGGCGCCAGTCATTTCGGCTCTTGGCATTTCGGTTCTTGGCATTTCGCGCCGCTCATTCTGTCCACTGCTCATCGGTCTGGTCCCATACTGTTCGCCGTCGGGCGATTGCTGGTCGTTTAGTCGTATTTCGGGCAATAAAAAAGGCCCCCGAGGGAGCCTGTGTCTTGCGCATGGGAGGTCATCGCCCGGCGGTTACACCGCCTTGCCCACGCGCTTTCCTACGAGAATGAGTGCCTTTTTCATGGTGGCGGACAATAGAATTGGTTTGACGCCGCTGTCAACGGCGAATGTGCACTTGGCCTGACTCGGGACATCCGCCCATTGTGCAACCGCGCGGCCTTTCCGCCGCGCGGGTTTTCCGTTTCAGGCGCAGAGCACCACCCCCCTCGCCTTGGCCCAGCGCTCGATGATCTTGCGTTCCTCGAGCGAGGCGAGACGATTGCCGAAACCGCGCACCTGCACCGCACGGTTTTGCGGGTCGAGTTCGATCGTCAGCAACCGCTCGATCTTGCCGAGCGCCGAGCGCCGCAGCACCCAGATCGAGGCATTGCCGGCGATGCATTTGGCCGCGTATATCGAGACGCAATGATGCATCGCCCGGCTCTCGGCGACCAGATCCTCGGCTGTCTTCAACTGACGGACGAAGAAACGCTCGCCATGCGCCTTTGCCTCCTTGGTCGACGGCTGCCAGTCCCAGTCGTCGAGGCGCGAGCCGTCCCAGGCGCGGCCCTGCGACTGCGTCCCGGCAGTACGCGTGGCCCGCCCGGCAGCGCGGCGGCGCATTGCCTCGATGCGTTCGATCGCGGCAATGTCTCGATACCATTCCAGCATCTGCCGACGCAGCGAGGCGAGCGTGCGACCCTTCAGGCTGTACGCCGCATCGCGCTGGTGCACGGCGCCGATATAGTCGCATAGATCGTCGATCTCCTCCTTCGACGCGGGCTGTCCGCAGAAGAACCGTGTCACCTCGCGCCAGAAGGCCAGATCGTTACGTGGCGTGCGCGCGATTTTCGACTTGGCAAGTCGGGCCGCCAACCCGGAATCATCCGTGTAGGACCGGGCGATCGCCACCCAAAACGCCTCGTCCAACGTGAAATCGCCGGGCAAGTTCAAGAAGCAATGCACCTCCTTGCGAGACAGCCACGCACAGGCGCCCGCCTTGTAGAGAGAGTCACCACGCGCCACTGCGATATACCAAGCCTTGCGAAGCGCAATCTCTTCGGCATTCAACCCCGAGCTGTCCAGCCAGATACCCTCGAGCGCGGCTGTAACCGGGTAGCGCGCATAGAGATGACGCGCCGCGGCCAGCCGCAGCCGCGCGGGGTCGCGCGTCTTCAGCTTTGGACGCCACAGCGCGCCGTCGCGGATCGCCATGCCGGCAAACCGGCGACGTGCCTCGTCGAGCGCCCGCTCGAAATCCGGAGCGGGACGCGGGACGGGAAAAACCCGCCGCAGCGTCACGGCATATGCTTCAATGCGTTCGCGCTCGGCATCCTGCCTGCGCTGGATCATGGACTTTGCCATGGCCGTTCTTCCCGATTGGAACTCTGTCAGCCGCACGCAATTCCAGCGTCGGCACGGAATGTGTCGATCTGGATCGCCGGGTCATTGACAGGTCTCCTTTCAGGACGACGGATCAGAATGGGCGGCTTCTCTAAGCTCGCCGCCAATTTGACGCAAGAGCTATTCTTTCCACGCCCTCCATAGTCTGACGGGTGTTGCAAAGGTGCATCGTCGTCGCCATCACCGTGTCCGGCCGATGCGTTTCCAATAGATGAGGGTAGCTGTGAGCCCGCCATGCGGCTTCAGCGCATAATCCGGTATTTCGCCGGCCAGCGTGAAGCCGAGCTTTTCATAGAGGCCGGAAGCCCCCTCTTCTTTTGCCGTGTCGAGGACCAACAGGGTACGGCCTTTCTCCATGGCAACGACTTCCGCCGCCTCCATCAGGCGGGTTGCTATGCCCTTGCCGCGGTAATCGAGGCGGGTCATCAGCTTGGCGATCTCGGCCCGGTGCGGCTGGTTGGGAGGGCAGTCGAGCAGCAAGGTGACTGTGCCGACCAGCGCCTCGCCGTTCCAGGCTCCAAGCACCGCCCTTTCGCCTCTGGCGGCCGCTTGAAGCGACTTGTTCCAGAAGGCCGCGGCCATCTCTGGCGCCAGCGGATGCATGAAGCTGACCGAGCCGCCGGCAGCGACTGTACCGATCAGCAGATCCGCCAGCATTTTTTGCGTTCCGTCAGTACCGGTGAGTGGCCTGATTTCGATCGAACTCATGTGGTTCCCCTGCGCCGTCCGTCAGTCGAAATGACTGGTCCGCTTCCGCTTCCTGGCCCGGCGGATTTCCGCGATGCGATCGGCGTCTTCCTCTTGCAGATGTCGCCCTCGTTCCAGCAGTTCGAGCGTGTATTCCTCATAGGTCAGGCCCAGCCGCTCGGCCTTGTCCAGCCGCATCAGCATGATCTCGCGGCTCGGCACTTTCCATGCCTGGGCATGGGCGGTCCGCCAGGCAAGAAAGACATAGGGATCGCCCTTGCCCCAGGGCGGACCGTTATAGTCGTCGAGCGGCGGACCGCCATTGTCGGAGCGTTTCGGACGGCGCGCCTTCACCTCAGCTCCTGGCCAACGCAACCAGATAGTCGGCGGCGCCCGGGCCCGGAGCGTGAAAGACGCAATCGGATGGAGCGCCGAGCGCCAGGCAGTCGCCGGGTTCGAGCCTGTGAACGATGTCGCCCTCGGTGAATTCCAGCCGCCCGGAGATCAGCCAGATCTGTTGCTTGATGAAGGCATAGGACGCCGCCGGGAAACTGACCTTGGCGCCCGCCGGCAGTTGGACGCGGATCAGTTCGAGCGGCATGTCCGAAACCGGCGAAAGGTGCCGCCGCACATAGCCCGTAGCCGGATCGCTCCAGACCGGCTGGTCACGTTCGCGAAGCAGGCCACCGCCCTGCAATTCCGCCCTTGCTATCAAAGTGGAGAGCGTCATGCCGAAGGCGGCCGCAATGCGCACGAGGAGTGCCGCCGTCGGGCTCGTCATGCCGCGCTCTATCGTGCTCAGCATGGCTTTCGAGACATCGGACCGCTCCGCCAATTCAGCCAGGGACCAGCTGCGAACCACCCTTTCGGCATGTATTCTTCTGCCGATGGTCGAGGATATATCGTTCGCTATATCATCCATTAATCCGATATATCGAAAATTTTTCTACGAAGCAACGACCGTTTCGTCCAGTTTTCGCAAACTCCTTAATGTCCGCTAAACCATCCGGCCTCATCCCACCTTAACCCCGTTCGCCTAGGCTCATCACTCGGGAAAAGGGGACCGGCCTGTCCATGCTCGTTGAACGCGAAGCCTCCATTGGAGAACCGACGTTGCTGGAGCGCCGCAGGGCGGAGCAGAACGACAAGCGGATTCTGGGCAATGTCGTGCAATGCGATGGCGCGCGCGCCACCATCAGCGCCTATGCCGACGATATCGAAGGTACGGTCACCGGCCTGTGGAGCGTCGGCAAGATGATCTCGATCAATCTCGGCACATCACGAACCGTCGGCCTGGTCTACGAAATCGGCAAGTCGGATCGTGCCTGGAGCAGCGAGGGCCAGAATCCGATCGAGGTAAGCATCGAATTGATCGGCGAGGTGCGCGACGGTGCCGAACCCGGCGCGAAGCCGGTCTTCGACCGTGGCATCACGACCTATCCGCATATCGGCGCCATTGCCCATCGCATCCGCAGCCGCGACCTGCAGGCCGTCTACGATCTCGCCGGTCGTCATTCGATCACCATCGGCACGCTGTCGCAGGACGAGGCCATCGACGCCAATATCGCTATCGACGATACGCTGGCGCGGCATTTCGCCATTGTCGGCACCACTGGGGTCGGCAAATCGACCGCCGTCTCGCTGCTCTTGCGCAAGTCGATCGCCGCCCGGCCCGACCTGCGCGTGCTCATCCTCGATCCACACAACGAGTTCGCCGCGTCGTTGCCCGAATATTGCGTCAGGGTCGATTCGACGACGCTCGACCTGCCCTTCTGGATGTTCAAGCTCGAAGAATTTGCCGAAGTGCTGTTTCGCGGCCGCGAGACGGTCCCGGAAGAGGTCGACGCCTTGCGCGATCTTATTCCCGCGGCCAAGAACCTCTACCGCAATCCTAACTCCGGCAACTTTCTACGGCGCAGCACCGATGCGCTGACCGCCGACGCGCCGGTGCCCTATCGCATTGCCGACCTCATCAAGCTGGTCGATGAGCGCATGGGATTGCTGGAAAGCAAGAACGATCGCCCGACCTTCAGGTCACTGAAGACACGCATCGAATTGGCGGCATCCGATCCGCGCTACCGTTTCATGTTCAACTCGCGCCTGATCGAAGACACCATCCACGAGACGATCGGCAACATTTTCCGCGTGCCGCATCACGGCCGCCCTGTGACCTGCTTCGAAATGGCCGGCATGCCGTCCGAGGTGGTCAATTCGGTTTGCTCGGTGCTGGCGCGGCTGGCCTTCGACCTGGCATTGTGGAGCGAAGGCCGCTTGCGGCTGCTCCTCCTGTGCGAGGAAGCGCATCGCTACATGCCGGCCGATCCGCGCCTCGGTTTCGCACCGACGCGGCACGCGCTGTCGCGCATCGCCAAGGAAGGCCGCAAATATGGCTGCTATCTCGGCGTCGTCACCCAGCGCCCGGGCGAACTCGACCCGACCATCCTGTCGCAGTGCTCGACGTTCTTTGCCATGCGGCTCGCCAACGAGCAGGACCAGGCGATCATCCGCTCGGCGATCGCCGATTCCTCGGCTTCGACGCTGGCGTTCCTGTCTTCCATGGGCCAGCGCGAGGCCATCGCCTTCGGGGAAGGCGTGGCGACGACGATGCGGATGAAGTTCGAAAAACTCTCCGAGGATTTGATCCCCGGCACCGCCAAACGCGAGAATGCCTTGCCGTCCGAAACCGGCGACGAGGTCGACCTCGTGGCGATCGTCGAACGGCTGCGCAACGTGCCGAAATCACAGCAGGCAATGCCTTTCGCGGAAGTCGTCGATCCGGGCCGACAGGCCGGCGATTCGGACTATCGCAAACCGTCGGCCGCGCGCACCCAGCGGAACGACGATTTCGACTTGCGCTATGGCCTCAAGCCGGCGACCTTCGGGCTGCGTCCCCCAGAATGATTGAGCCGAGCAACTTTTAGGCAGCGCCCGCAGATATCACAGCTGAGCTTCGATGGCTGTCTTGTCTATAACTGACCACACCCGGCGAATTTTCCCTCTCTGAAACTCATAGAATACGTTCTCAGCAAACGAAATTCTCTTCCCGCTTACATCGAGCCCAACGAACGTTCCCCTTGGCGCGCAGTCGAAGCTTAGGCGGCTCGCTATATAAGGCGGATCGGCAACCAATAGCTGAATTTCGAAGTAAAGGTCCGGAATTTCGTCGAAGTCTCTCACCAACATTTCGAGATAGCCGGACAATCCGAGCTTGCGACCGTTGTGGGTCACTTCATCATGAACAAAGCGCCCCAGATTTGGCCAATCCTGCTTGTTCAGGCATGCAATGTAGTCCCTGTAAAGATCGGAGAGGTCGGATTTAGTCACGGCAACACCTCTATTTCCGGCAAGCCCCGCAAAGGCAGCATCTCAGCTTGACTGGGTGACGTCGGTCTGCGTGCATCGGAGACGCAGAAAACGATACCAGACGGCCAGCATCACGAATTCAATGACGGAATTTCAGGCGCAGACGCGGTTGCGACCTTGCCTCTTCGCCTCATAGAGCTGGCGGTCGGCGCGGCGATAGAACTCCTCGGCGGTCTCCTTGCGATCCCAGACGGCAAGCCCGACGCTAGTGGTGATTTTCAGTCGGACATTGCCTGTCAGCACCGACATGTTGGCGATCGCCTTGCGGATGCGCTCGGCGAATTTGGATAGCAGCTCGGCGTCCATATTGGGCGTGACCACCGCGAACTCCTCGCCGCCCAGGCGCGCCACCACGTCGTGATAACGTGTCATGTCCTTGAGACAGTTGGCGACGGCCCGCAACACCTCGTCGCCGACATCGTGGCCGTGGCTGTCGTTCACCTGCTTGAAATGGTCGAGGTCGAGGATCATCAGCCCTACTGGTTTTTCGATGCGACGGAACTCTTCGAGATATTCCTTCAGCGCATCGTCGAAGTAGCGCCGGTTCTGCATGCCGGTGAGGCTGTCGGTGAGCGCCGCATGCTCCAGCGTCTCCGAGCGCGCGCTGAGCGAAACGGTCATGGCGCGCAGCTTGCCTTCTTCCGTCGCCTGCTTTCGGATCAGCGGGTAGATGAAGAAAATGCCGAAGAACAGCGCAGTCGCCAGCAGCACGCCGGTCGCAAACAGCAGCTTGTTGAGATAGATGATTTCATCGAGTTCCGAAGGCGTATTGCTAATGTCGGCGGCCAGGGTTTGCAGGAGCCCATAGGCGTAAAGCGTCACCAGGCCGGCGGCCAGGATCACAAAAATAAAGACGAAAAAGGCTGATTCCGCCTTGTGGAAACGCATCTGCTCCCCGTTGGAAAGTTCCTATCGATCTTATGTCATGCGGGAACTTACGGACAGTTAACCTGGACAACTTCAACGCGAAATGTCCCCTCGGTGTCGACTTTTCAGGTTGCGCTCGAAGGAGGGGGTGAGAGCATCGAGTCGATCCCCTCACCAGGGCGCAATCTCTGCCATTCCGGGCCCAATTGGTGCCTGAACCAGGTCGCCTGCCGTTTGGCATATTGCCGCGTCGCGATTTTCGCGCGCTCGATGGCCTCGGGAAAACTGATGGCGCCGGCCAGCGCGGCCTGAAGCTCGCGAACACCGATTGCTTTCATCGCCGGCAGATCGGGATCGAGGCCGAGCGCTGAAAGCTGTTTCACCTCGTCGAGTGCTCCCTTGTCCAGCATGCGGTCGAAGCGGGCATCGATCCGCTCTACCAGCGCCGCTCGCTCCGGCTCGATGACGAAAAGGCGCGCGCTGCTCCTGTCGATCAACGGCCGGCCACGCGCGGCCTGCCAGTCCAGGATGGAACGGCCCGACGCGTCGAGCACCTCCAGCGCCCGCACGATGCGCTGGCCATCCGTCGGCTTCAGCATCATGCCGGCCGCAGAATCCTCGCGCAACAGGATGCGGTGCAATCTCACTGCACCCTGTTCCTGGAGCTCGTAGCGCCAGCGATCGCGGATCGATTTCGGAATGTCGGGCATCTCCGAGATACCTTCCGTGAGCGCCCGGAAATAAAGCCCGGTACCGCCGACGAAAATCACTGGCCGCTCCGAGAGCCTGCCGTCGTCGATCAGTTTCGTGACATCACGCAACCAGGCGCCGGTGGAATAGGCGGTGGACGGATCGACGTGTCCATAAAGAAAGTGGGGGACGCGGGCGAGTTCGGCAGGACCAGGCCGCGCCGTCAGCACGTCGAGCACCGAATAGCCTTGCATGGAATCAGTGTTGACGATGACGCCGCCATTGCGCTCGGCGAGGTCGAGTGCGAGCGCCGACTTGCCGCTGGCGGTCGGCCCGGCTATCAGGATCGCGTTCTTCACGCGGCCTTCGCCCGCCTGTCCGCTGGAATTTTCGATGCCGCTGATCGCCACGCTTCTATCCCATCCCGCCAGCCGCGCATTGACGCCGACGCTTGCGAATATGGCCTCACGGTCGGTCGGCGCAAGCGCTGTTCGCTGGCTGGCCGAAAACATCGCCTGCGAGCTCGACTTGTCGGGGACCGTCCACGCTTCCGAAATAACGGCGCGCCTGCATGCCGCGCTTGCTTCCGAACCGATCGACGTGGCCGTCCAGCCGGCTGAGAACAGGCGCAAGAAGATCCTGATCGCCGACATGGATTCGACGATGATCGACCAGGAATGCATCGACGAGCTTGCCGACGAGATCGGCGTCAAGGATCGCGTCGCCGCCATCACCGCGCGATCGATGAACGGCGAGATCGCGTTCGAGCCGGCCTTGCGCGAGCGCGTGGCGCTGCTCAAAGGTCTCGATGCCGCAATCATCGACCGCATCATCGACAGTCGCCTAACGCTGGCCTCCGGCGGCCGCACGCTCGTCCAGACAATGGCGGCCAACGGTGCCTGGACGGCGCTGATCTCCGGTGGTTTCGACATCTTCACCACCCGCATCGCAGCATTGCTCGGCTTCCACGAAAATCGCGCCAACCGCCTGATCGAGCAGGATCGCCGCTTCACCGGCTTGGTCGCCGAACCGATCCTCGGCCGCGCCGCCAAGGCCGAAGCCCTTATCGAGATTTCCGCCCGCCTCGGCCTGACGCCTGCCGATGCCATTGCCGTGGGTGACGGCGCCAACGATCTCGACATGATCCGTCTTGCCGGCATCGGCGTCGCCTTGCACGCCAAGCCGGCCGTGGCAGCCGAGGCAAAGATCCGCATCGACCACGGCGACCTCACCGCCTTGCTTTATCTGCAGGGTTATCGCCGGGAGGAATTTGTCGAATGACGCCGATCCGCACCGAGCGCCTGATCCTGCGCAACTGGGAAGATCGTGACCGCGAGCTCTTCCATCGCATCAATTCCGACGAGCGCGTCATGGAATTCTTTCCGTTTCGGCGCGATCGTGCCCAGTCGGACGCCAAGATGGAGGAGTTGCGCGCGGCTATCGATCGCGACGGCTTCGGCTTCGCGGCCGCTGAGATCGCAGCCACAGGTGAATGCATCGGCTTCGTCGGCATAACCCGCACCGATCATTTGCCATTCCTGCCGCCCTGCACAATCGAGATCGGCTGGCGGCTGGCACCCGAATTCTGGGGCCGCTTCTATGTCACCGAAGCAGCCGAAGCCTGGCTCACCTATGGCTTTGAAAGACTTGGCCTCGACGAAATCGTGTCCTTCGCAGTCAAGGATAACAGCCGGTCCACTGCCGTCATGGAGCGCCTGGGCATGATCGCCGACCCGGCCTCCGACTTCGACCATCCCGGTGTTCCGGACAGCCACACCGCACTCAGGCGACATGTCTTTTACAGGCTGCCACGCACAGACTGGCAGGCAAGAAAAAGGGCGGCCCGCTAGCCGCCCTTTTTCCTTTCAACATCAGAGTGTTGCAGGCTCTTCCGGACTCAATCCATCCGGATTGTCACAAACCTCAGCTCGCCGGTCTTCGACGCCAGCATCAAAAGCGCGTTCTTGCGCCCCTGCTCCTTCAGCGCGCCGATCCGGTCCATGACGTCCTTGGGCGTCGCGACCGATTCCTGCGCGATCTCGGTGATCACCTCGCCCGGCTGGATGCCGCGTTCGGCCGCCGCCGAATCCTTTGAGACGTCGGTCACGACGACGCCGGAGACGTCGGCGGCGATGCCGAATTTCGTGCGCGTTTCGTCGTTGAGCTCGCCGATCGTCATGCCAAGCACGGCAGCCGTCGAAACGGCAGGTGCCTTGTCGGCATCGTCCTGGTCGGTATTGCCATTTTCACCGCCGCTGGCAAGCTTTTCGCCATCCTCGAGCCGGCCGAGCGTCACCTTGACCGTCTGCTCGACCCCTTTGCGTACGATGATCACGTCGACCGCCTTGCCGACCGGGCTCTCCGCCACGACGCGTGGCAGGTCGCGCATCTCATGGATGTCCTTGCCGTCGAACTTGATGATCACGTCGCCGGCCTGGATTGTGCCGTTGTCGACCGGCCCGCCCTTGATGACGCCGGCAACCAGCGCGCCCTTGGCGGTCGCCATGCCCAGGCTCTCGGCAATGTCGTCGGTCACCGGCTGGATGCGCACGCCGAGCCAGCCGCGCCGCGTCTCGCCGAACTGGCGAAGCTGGTCGACGACGCCCGATGCAAGCTGCGATGGGATCGAGAAGCCGATGCCGATCGAGCCGCCTGACGGCGAGATGATTGCCGTGTTGATGCCGATGACCTCGCCGCTGCTGTTGAACAGCGGTCCACCGGAATTGCCGCGGTTGATCGCGGCATCGGTCTGGATGAAGTCGTCATACGGGCCGGAATTGATGTCGCGATTGCGCGCGGAGACGATGCCGACCGTCACCGTGCCGCCGAGACCGAACGGATTGCCGATCGCCATCACCCAGTCGCCGACACGCATCGTGTTGGAATCGCCGAACTTCACCGCTGTCAGCTTGTGCCCTTTCGGATCGACCTTCAGCACCGCGACGTCGGTCTTGGTGTCGGTGCCGACCAGCGTCGCCTTGAGCGTCACCCCGTCGGAGAAATTCACCTCGATGTCGTCGGCATCGGCAATGACGTGGTTGTTAGTCACCACGATGCCCTGCTCGGCGTCGACCACAAAGCCGGAGCCTAGCGACTGCACCTTTTGACCGCCGCCGCCCTTGTCGCCGCCACGGTTCTTGAAGAAATCGTCGAAGAAGTCCTGGAAGGGTGAGCCTTCCGGGAGTTGCGGCATCGGCACCGCGCCCGGCCCCTCAGTGCCCTTCACCGTCTGCGACGTCGAGATATTGACCACCGCGCCGAGCAGGCCGGCGGCGAGATCGGCAACCGAGGGCGGCCCGTCGGCTGCCACTGTCGGCGTCACGAACGACGGAACGGCAACGGCGCCGACCAGAAGCGCAGCGGCCCCGGCGATGAACGTCCGCCTCGCTGAACGCAGAAGGGTGGTGGATGTCATCGAAAGGCCTCCGGGTGTTCTAAAAACGCGCTTCGGCAAAAACGCCGCGTCGCGTCATGTTGGCAAGAAATAAGGCACGTTTGCGGCTACGGCTACCGCCAGAGGGTAAATCCTCCGTTACGCCGGCTATCCCTGCACCGGCCCTACTGGCCGGTGCCTGGCTGCGCCGCCGGTGCGGCGGGAGCGGCAGGTGGTGCTGCCGGGGCTGCAGGCGTTTCCTTGCTGTCCGGGTCGCGAAAGAAGCGGAAGAACTCGGAATTCGGCGACAGCACCATCGTCGTTCCGGTGCTGTTCAGCGCCGTGCCATAGGCATTCATCGACCGATAGAAATCGAAGAAGGCCGGATCGCGCTGATAGGCCCCGGCAAACGTCGCGCTGCGCTGGGCTTCACCTTCACCGCGCAGGATTTCAGACTCTTTCTGGGCTTCCGCGACGATTTCGACCACTTCGCGGTCGGCGCGAGCCCTGATCCGCTGCGCTGCCTCATTGCCTCGCGCCCTCAGCCGCTCGGCTTCGGCGAGACGTTCGGCCTTCATGCGGTCGAAGGTCTGCTGCGAGACTTCGGCCGTGAGATCGGTGCGGCGGATGCGGACATCCTCGATCTGCAGGCCAAGCGAGGTGGCATCGGGCCTCAGCTGATCGCGCACCTCGCGCATCATTACGGCACGCTCTTCCGAGAGTGCCGCCTCGAAGTCGCGCAGGCCGTAGACGCGGCGCAAGGCGGCGTCGAGACGCGTCCTCAGCCGGGCCTCGGCCAGTTCGATCTGGCCGGAGACCGCGGCGCGGAACACACGCGGATCCGAGATGCGATAGGCGATGAAGGCATCGACCTCATAGAACTTGCCGCCCGAAACCTGGACGCGGATGTTGTCGAGGTCGAAGCGCAGGACCCTGTTTTCGATCAGCTGCACGGTGTCGGCATCGAAGAAGGAGAATGGCGCCTTGAAATAGATGCCCGGCTGGTTCTTGACGTCGACGATTTCGCCGAACCTGAGCACCAGCGCCTGCTGGCGCGCATTGACGACGAAGACCGACGAATAGAGCAGGAACAGGATGACCGCGGCGATGACCGCAATGACGGGAAGACGGTTGGCCATCACTGGTTTCCTCCGGTGGCCGGTGCCGGCGCCTTCTGCTGCAATGCCGGCAGCGGCAGGTAGGGAACGACCCCTTGCCCGTTGCCTTGCTCGACGATGACCTTGCTCGAATCCTTCAGCACCCTCTCCATCGTTTCCAGGTAGAGCCGCTTGCGCGTCACCTCCGGCGCCTTGGCATATTCGTCATAAACCGAGATGAAGCGCTGCGCCTCGCCTTCGGCCTCCTGCACGACCCGGTTCTTGTAGGCGGCCGCGTCTTCGCGGATCTGTGCGGCCGCACCGCGCGCCTGGCCGAGCTTCTGATTGGAATACTGATTGGCCTGCTCGACGAACTTGTCCTCATCCTGCTCGGCGCGCTGCACCTCGTCGAACGCGTCTGCCACCTCGCGCGGCGGCGCGGCGTCCTCGATCGAAATGGCGTTGACGTTGAGGCCGGCCTTGTAGCCGTCCAGCGTCGTCTGGATGATCTCACGCACCGACGCCGCAATGCCTTGCCGGTCGTCGCGGAAAATGTCCTGCGCCGGGCGCCGGCCGACTGCTTCGCGCATCGCGCTTTCGGCGACCTGCTGCAGCATGCCGTCCGGGTCGGACACGTCGAACAGATAGGCCTTAGGGTCGGAGACCTGATAGGCCACAGAGAACTGCACATTGACGATGTTCTGGTCGCCGGAAAGCATCAGGCCGTTGCCGCTGGAACTGCCGCCGCCGATACTGACAAGCTGCTCGGCGATGTTGGCGGTCTCGACCGTTTCGATGGGCCACCAATGGAAATGCAGGCCAGGCTGCGAGAGCTCCGCCTTCGGCTGGCCGAACCTGAGTTCCACCGCAACTTCGTCGGGCTGCACTGTGTAGACCGCCTTGAACGCCCATAGCACCACCAGCGCCGCAGCTATCAGTCCGAACACGGCCGGGCTCGCGCCACCGCCGCCCGGCAGTGCGCGCCGCAACCTGTCCTGCCCACGCCGGATGATATCCTCGAGATCGGGAGGCGAGCCCTGCGGGCCGCTGGGTCCCTTGGGTCCCTGTCCCCAAGGTCCCTGATTGTTGCCGCCGCCCCATGGGCCGCCGCCGCCGCTCTTGTCGTTCCAGGGCATGAATGTCCTTTCGCTTGGAATTCCCTCAAGCGCCGGCTCGCCAGCGCAAAATCCAATATTATTCTTCTATAGGGATGCAACGGCACGCTTTCAACGCGATCGGCTGCCGTCACAGTCCGCCTTTGGGTCCATTTAGACCTGTCGCGACGCTTTGTCGTCTTCAATTCACGTCGCGGCGACGCTCGTAAACCGAATAGCGTGTCGCATGGCTGTCCTTCTCACCGGCCTCAACCTCCTGTGAGCGGACGATCCGCCATAGCGCCGGGTCGATCGGCGGGAAATGGGCGTCGCCGTCGACCGCGGCCAGAACATGGGTCACGTGCAGCCGATCGGCCAGCGGCAGCGCCTGAGCATAGATCTCGCCGCCGCCGATGACGCAGATCTCGTCGGCGCCGGCCATGCAGCGCCCGCGCACCGTCGCCAGCGCGATTGCGTCCTCGATCGAGTGCGCGACTTCGACGCCCTCGGCGCGCCATGCCCTGTCCCGCGTCACCACGATGTTGAGCCTGCCCGGCAATGGGCGGCCGATGCCTTCATAGGTCTTGCGGCCCATGATGATGGGCTTGCCCATCGTATCGGCTTTGAACCGCTTGAGATCGGTGGACAGCCGCCACGGCAACCCACCCTCGCGCCCGATCACGCCGTTCTCGGCGATGGCGACATAAATCGCGAGGTCCATCAGCCGCCGTTTCCGCCATCGGATGGCTCCAGCAGCAATATGTCTATGTCGTGCTCGGGGTAGAAGTTCTGCGCCTTCATTTCGAACGTCGTCGGTCCGACCTTCCTGACGTTTTCGCCGCAAAACGAGACCAGGTTCTTCGGATCGCCCTTGTCGACGGTCAGCTTGAACGTACCGATGTTTCCCGACGCCCAGTTGCCGCCCGTGGTCAGGATATAGGCGATGCGGTTCTCGAAATATTTGGGGTAGCCGTCGGGATCGTCCTTGGCTGCCTTGCGCACGGCGTTTTCGAAGGCATCGTCCATGCAGTAGCGTGTCTTGTAGGCGGCATACTGGCCCTGGAACTGGCCATCATAGAAGAAGCTGACCGAGGAGGTGCCGCCGACGCTCGGCTTGTAGCGATGCGAGACATGGACCGCCTTGTTGGCTGGAAAAGTCGAGCGCCACCAATAGGTCGATCGCAATTGCCAGAACGGCGTGTAGACGGTCTTCATGCCCGAACCGTCGTCGGCAGTGTCCTGGATGATGATGCCGCGGTTGACCCAGTCGTCGGTGACCGCTTGCGGCAGCTTTGCCAGCGCTGCCTTGGCCGCGTCGCCGAACGGATAGAACGGCACGCCCTGCGCCTTCAGGTCGGCGCCGATATCGATGCCGAGCGCGAACACTTTCTGCTCGAGCTGCGGCTTTGCCGGCACCCCGTCGATCGTCACTTCGAAGCCGAGGAAATTGTCGCTCTGTGCCTCCGGAATCGCCGGGATTTCTTCGGGGTCGCCTTCGATGTCGGGCATCGGAAAGGCGACGATCGCATCGACATCCTTGTCGGTGTTGTTGCGGAAGACATAATCGACCGTCACCTTTTCCGGCGAGATGTAGAGATCCTCGCTTTCCATCGCCACCGCATCGCTGCGCGAAAGGATCAGCCCACCGGTGCCGAGTTCGGCAACCGAATCATTGGCGAGCGCAGGCGTAGCCGAGAGCGCCAACGCTGCGGTCAGGACGTAACGGAACATGGAAACTCCCCCGGCGAAAATGCCAACATGACTCTAGCCGTTCAATGTGGCCTTTCAAAGCCTTTCGGCAAACGCGCCAGCGCCTGCCGGCATGTCATGTCGGTCTAGACACGCCGGTCCCGATCGGGCAGGAGTTCGCCCATGCGCAAGCTTCTTGTCATTGGCATCGGCGCCGGCAATCCGGAGCACATGACGGTCCAGGCCATTAACGGCCTCAATCGGGCCGACGTGCTGTTCATTCCCGACAAGGGCGCCAAGAAGAACGATCTCGCCGAATTGCGCCGCCAGATCTGCGACCGCTTCGTCACTAACCCAAACTCGCGCCGCGTTGAATTCGATGTGCCGGTGCGCGCCGAGCCGGCGCCTTCCTACCGCTCGACTGTCGACGACTGGCACGAGGCGATCGCCGCGATCTACGAAGGCCTGATCCGCGACGAACTCCCCGAAGATGGCTGCGGCGCCTTCCTGATCTGGGGCGATCCGTCGCTCTACGACAGCGCGCTGCGCATCCTCGAGCGCGTGCGCCTCAGAGGCAATGTCGCGTTCGAGCTGGAGGTCATCCCTGGCATCACCGCCATCCAGGCACTCGCAGCCAGCCACAAAATGGCATTGAACCGCATCGGCGACGCTATTTTGATCACCACCGGCCGCCGGCTCGCCGAGGAAGGTCTGCCCGAAAACGCCGGCAGCACCATCGTCATGCTGGACGGCAAATGCGCCTTCAATACGCTGGACGACAAGGACGTTACCGTCCACTGGGGCGCCTATCTCGGAACGCCCGACGAGATCGTGATCTCGGGCCGGATTGGCGACGTCGGCGACGAGATCGTGAGCACCCGTGAGGAGGCCCGCCGGAAAAAAGGCTGGATCATGGACACCTATCTGCTGCGCAAGCCCGGCGAGCCTGAGGAGTAGCAGAGATCGAGCGCGGCATGAATTCCGCCGAATTCACGCAGCGTCGATCTCGGCCTGCAGCGCCTCCATATGCGCCGCCGCTGCTGAAGACGCAGCCCGCTCGATCGCGCGGAAGCGGCTGACCACAGCAAGGCCGACCGACGTCAACTGGGCGCCACCGCCTTTCTTGCCGCCCGTCTGTGCCGCAACCAGCGGTTTACCGAACACGCGGTTCATGTCTTCGACCAGATCCCAAGCGTGCTTATAAGACATCTCCATGCCGCGCGCCGCGGCCGAAATCGAGCCGAAGGCGGCGATCTGTTCTAGAAGCTCGATCTTGCCCGGCCCGATGCGGCCATCTGGATCGAGATTTATCCGCAAACTCAGCGACGGCATTTGCTCCTCCGCAGTCACGCCATTCTACAAGTTCTCCAGCGATACGCTATTCCAAAACGATATAGCGACAATATCCGCCGTTCACCCATCCGCCTCGGCCGGCAAGCCGGCGCCGGTATTCGCCCGGTCGAAGCTCACCGTCTTGACCACCGCGAAGACTTTTCGACCAGGCCGAAGCCCCAGCGTCTGCCGCGACTGTTCGGTGATGCGGGCAAGCACGGTTGCGCCATTGCAGTCGAGGCCGATCTCGACCGTAGGCCCTTCGCCCGGCTCTATCGCCACAATCGTGCCCGGTAGTATGTTGAGCGCGCTGAGGCCAGCCGGCTGCTCGGTGGCGATCATCACGTCGCGGGCACGGATGCGGACGCGCACCGGCGCACCGACCGGCGTTGCCAGAAGCGGCACCCGGATCTCGCCCGCCAATGAGCCCAGCACCGTCATGCCAAACGCCTCGTCGTGGCGCAGAACAGCGGCATCCAGCACGGCACCGCCCTCGCTGCGCTCTTCGGCCGGCAACAGATCCAGACGCTGCATGATCGCTCCGGTCGGACCGGAAGCGGTGACCTTGCCTTGCATCAGCACCACGACGTCGCTCGCCAGCCGCGCCACTTCGGCGATCGAGTGGCTGACATAGACGATCGGGATTTTCGTCTCGTCGCGCAGCCGCTCGATATAAGGCAAGATCTCGGCCTTGCGCGCCTCGTCGAGCGAAGCCAGCGGCTCGTCCATCAGCAGCAATTTCGGACTGGCAAGCAGCGCCCGGCCGATTGCCACGCGCTGCTTCTCGCCACCGGAGAGTTTTGCCGGCCGCCGGTCGAGCAAATGACCGATGCCGAGCAGTTCGACCACGCTATTGATATCCGCATAGCGCTCGGCAGCCGGCGTGAACCAGCGGCCATAGCGCAGATTGCTCGCCACGCTCATATGCGGAAACAGCCGCGCATCCTGGAACACCATGCCGATCCGCCGCTTGTGCTTCGGCACGAACAGGCCTGCATCGCTATCGACCAGAACGCGGCCCTCGGCCGCGATACGGCCTTTGTCGGGGCGGATCAACCCGGCAATCAAATTGATCAGCGTCGTTTTTCCGGAGCCGGAAGGCCCGAACAGCGCAGTCAGCCGCCCGGCGCTCTCAAAGCGGGCATTGACGGCGAAATCGCCAAGCCGGTGGCTGATGTCGACCTGAACCGTCATTCGATGTCCATCCGCCGGCCGACGCGCCGCGCCAGCACTTCCGAGGCCACGAGTGCAGCCATCGAGATGACGATCGAGATCAGCGTCAGCCTGAGCGCGCCGGCGTCGCCGCCGGGAACCTGCGTGAACGTGTAGATCGCCGACGGCAGCGTCTGCGTCTCGTTCGGGATGTTGGAGACGAAGGTGATCGTCGCGCCGAATTCGCCCATCGCCTTGGCGAAGGAGAGGATCGCACCGGCGATCAGCCCGGGCAGTATCAACGGCAGCGTGATCGTGCCGAATACCCATAGCGGATTGGCGCCGAGCGTGCCGGCGGCCGCCTCGATTTTGCGGTCGACCGCTTCGATCGACAGCCGGATCGCCCGCACCATCAGCGGAAAGCCCATCACACCGCAGGCGAGCGCGGCGCCCGTCCAGCGAAAGGAAAAAACGATGCCGAAATGCTCGGCCAGGAAGGCGCCGGCCGGACCACGCTTGCCGAAAGTCAAAAGCAGCAAATAGCCGGTCACCACCGGCGGCAGGATCAGCGGCAGATGCACCAGGCCGTTGAGCAGTGTCTTGCCCCAGAACTGGCCGCGGGCGAGCACAAGGGCGATTGCTACGCCCGGCGGCAGGCTGGCAATCATCGCCACGGTCGCCACTTTGATGGATAGCCGGACGGCATTCCATTCGTTGGGAGCGAGATCCAGCAGCCAGTTCATGCTCAGGGCCGTTCGTCAGTGGCTCGGCGCGAGGATTGTAAAACCTTGCGCCTTGAAGAGTTCGCCAGCCTTTGCGGATTGCAGGCATTTCAGGAACGCCGGGGTATGCTTGCCCTTCGAATCCGCAAGCTGGGCAACCGGATAGATGATCGGCGGATGTGTATTGTCGGGGAAAGCGCCGATCACCTTCACGCCGGGCTCCGCATGCGCATCCGTGGCATAGACGATGCCGAGTGCTGCCTCGCCGGTCGACACCAGTTTTAGGGCGGCGCGCACATTCTCGGCCTGCGCCACCTTGCCTTCGACGGAAGACCAGACACCGAGCGATTCGAGGGCTGCCTTGCCGTATTTGCCTGCCGGCACCGCCTTGACATCGCCCATGGCAAGTTTGCCGTCACCCACGAGCCCGGCAAGATCGAACCCCTTTTCAATCCTGGTCTCGACCTTGGAATCCCGCGGCGCAACCAACACGATCTGGTTACCGAGCAGTTTCACCTCGGTTTCGGGCTTGGTCAGCGTCTTGTCGGAAAGATATTTCATCCAGTCGAGATCGGCCGAGATGAACACGTCTGCCGGGGCGCCGCTTTCGATCTGCCTGGCCAGCGCCGAGCTCGCCGCATAGGAAATGGTTGCCGCCTCGCCGACATCGGCCTCGCAGGCCTTGTTGACGGCATCGAGCCCGTCCTTCAGGCTCGCCGCGGCAAACACGACCACCTTGTCATCGGCATGTGCCGCCGGCACCGCGGCCATCAGGATGGCGGCAAGACCCGCGATGGCAATCGTCTTCGAACCTTTGCGCGCCAGCATGAAATTCTCCTCGTCTCGGATCGCCCGCAGCCGTCCATCGATATATCCATGTGAACATAACAAGGGAAGGCTCTTTACCGGCGACGGCATTCTGAGCTCAGGTTTCTCGGCGTGCGATAACCTCCGTTGGATACAGCGGTATCGAGGCCAAAGGAAATATCACATGAAATCACTACCCGCGGCACGGGCAAACGAGGGCGCAGCCGCAGTAGGCAATTTCGATATGGACAGTCAGGTAGGTCCTAGACCGCGATCGGCGCCTTGATCGTCGCGTCGGCGAAATAGTTCTCGAGCCGGAAATCCTCGAAGCGGAAGGCAAAGAGATCCTTCACCTCGGGATTTATCCAGAGCGTCGGCAACGCCTTGGGCGTGCGCCGCAATTGTTCGCGCGCCTGCTCGAAATGGTTCGAGTAAAGATGTGCGTCGCCGAGCGTGTGGATGAAATCGCCGGGTTTCAATCCTGTCACCTGCGCCACCATCAGCGTCAGCAACGCATAGGAAGCGATGTTGAACGGCACACCGAGAAAGATATCGCCCGACCGCTGATAGAGCTGGCAGGAAAGCTTGCCTTCAGAAACATAAAACTGGAACAGGCAATGGCAGGGCGGCAACGCCATGGCCTCCACCTCGGCCGGGTTCCACGCCGAAACAATCAGCCGCCGCGAATTAGGATTTTTGCGTATCTCCTTCAGAAGATTCGCAATCTGGTCGATGGCACCACCGTGGCCGTCCGGCCACGACCGCCACTGTTTGCCATAGACCGGGCCGAGATCGCCGTTCTCGTCGGCCCATTCATCCCAGATCGAGACGCCGTGATCGTTGAGATATTTGATGTTGGTGTCGCCGGCCAGGAACCACAAAAGCTCGTGGATGATCGACTTCAGGTGCAGCTTCTTGGTGGTGGTGACCGGAAAGCCGCGGGCCAGGTCAAAGCGCATCTGGTAGCCGAATACCGAGCGCGTTCCGGTGCCGGTGCGGTCGCCGCGATCGGCGCCGTTTTCCAGCACATGCTTCAGAAGGTCGAGATACTGGCGCATCGACTCCGGTCCGATTCGGGTTGTCAGCCATCATAGCCGAATGACCGTCGGCCGAACACAGCAAAGCGAGACAATTCCAGCAGAAGCCGCACCGGCACCGGCGGCGAGGTTGCTCAGAGCGAGCCGAGCATGCCCAGATCCTTGGCGACGAGATAATAGAAGGTCACCCGGCTCTTGCTGTTGTCGGCCGCCATCGCCTTGCAGGTCTTTTCGATAGCCGCATCTGCCTTGGCGCCGTCGGTGACGCCGAGCTTGCCGGCGACCCAGCTGTTCCTGACGCGCTTCAGTTCCTCCGGGTCGGTGCAGGACACCAGCGAGGAATCGCGGTTCCTGAGCGCGATACCCAGATGCTTGACGATCTTGGCGACCGCGTCGGCATCCGCCGCCGCATCATATTTCTTTACGTCTGCGAGATAGTCGGCCATCGAATTTCCCCTCGTCGGCGCCACGGGATCCGGTCGATGAGGATTGTGGCGCGCTGCCGCAAATTATGCGCTAGGTCTCCTCACCGCCACAAAGCTTCGGTTGAGACCGGCGGCAAGTCAACCCCTTGATGATCCACTTTGACACGGACGAAAGTGGCATTCCGGCCTTTCATTTTCCACCGCCAGTCCCTATATTCGCGTCGTCGGCTCGACCGACTATGGCGATAAACAGGCGATGAAATAAGCCGTTCGGACCCGGGGGCGGTACCCGGCGCCTCCACCAAAAACCGCTGTTCAGGAGCGGCTTTTGCTGGGGGCGAAATAGGATCGACGAAGGTGTAAAGATCGTACTTTTGCCCGGCATTGTACCACCGTTATCGGGCTAAACTTATAGTTGCCAACGACAACTATGCGGAAGCACGTCTCGCCGCGTAAGCGGTGCGATAGCTTCAATTCAAGCCCTAGTGGTTCGCACTTCTAGGCGGGGTTCGGAGGTACCTGGCAACAGAAACCTCCATTTCTCCCTTTTTTGACATGTGCGGCTATAGGCCTGGGCTTTTTATGCGCCCTGATACGCCGAAGGCGCCGCGGGCGTTTATACCAGTCCCTGGCTGACCGTATCGATCGCACCGGCGAATGTTTCACCTGTGGCCGCGTCGTCGGGCAACAGCATCTCGTTGTGCCCCCTGCCCGTCTGGATCATCGGAAAACAATTGGCGAGCCTGGCAACACGACAGTCGAAGAGCACCGGCCGGTCCACATCGATCATTTCCTGTATCGCATCGTCAAGGTCGGCTGGTTTGTCGCAGCGCAGGCCGACCGCTCCGAACGCCTCGGCCAATTTGACAAAATCGGGCAAGGCCTCGGAATAGGAATGGGCGAGGCGGTTGCCGTGAAGAATTTGCTGCCACTGGCGAACCATGCCCATATATCCGTTGTTCAGGATGAATATCTTGATCGGCGCGTCGTACTGGACTGCCGTCGACATCTCCTTCATGGTCATCTGAACCGACGCGTCGCCGGCGATATCGATGACGAGGCTGTCCGGATGCGCGATCTGCACGCCGAGCGCCGCCGGCAGGCCGTAGCCCATCGTCCCGAGGCCGCCCGAACTCATCCAGCGGTTCGGCTTTTCGAAGCCGTAGAATTGGGCCGCCCACATCTGATGCTGGCCGACTTCAGTGGTGATGTATGTGTCGCGATCCTTCGTCAACTCATAGAGGCGCTGCACCGCATATTGCGGCATGATCACATCCTTGTTCATCTCATGGGAGAACGAATTGCGTGCGCGCCAGCCGGCGATCTTTCTCCACCAGTCCTGGAGGCGGCCTCCATCCGGTTTCTGAGGCAATGCGCGCCATAGACGAACCATGTCATCCAGAACATTGCCGACATCGCCTTGTATGCCGATATCGACGTGGACATTCTTGTTGATCGAGGACGGATCTATATCGATATGGATCTTGCTGGAGTTGGGCGAAAAAGCATCCACACGCGAGGTCACGCGGTCGTCGAAGCGCGCGCCGATACAGATCATGACGTCGCAATCGTGCATCGCCATGTTCGCCTCATAGGAACCGTGCAGACCGACCATCTTGAGCCAGTTCTTGCCGGAGGCGGGGTAAGCCCCAAGGCCCATAAGCGTCGAGGTGACCGGAAAGTCGGTCAGTTGAACCAGCTCCCGAAGCAATCTCGATGCTTCCGGGCCGGAATTGACGATGCCGCCGCCGGCATAAATAACGGGACGGCTGGCATTGGCCATCAATTCTAGCGCCTGGCCGATCTTGCCGATATCGCCCTGCAGCTTCGGTTGATAGCTCTTCAGTGCGACAACGTCCGAAGGCGGCGTGTACACGCCGGACGCAAACAGAACGTCCTTTGGCATGTCGACGAGAACCGGCCCCGGTCGCCCCGACCTGGCGATGTGGAATGCCCTATGGATCGCTGACGCCAGGTCATTGACGTCTTTGACCAAAGAGTTGTGCTTGGTGCAGGATCGCGTGATGCCAATCGTGTCACATTCCTGAAAGGCATCGGAGCCGATCAATGTTGTCGGCACCTGCCCGGACAGACAGACAATCGGCACCGAATCCATCAGCGCGTCCTGCAGGGGCGTCACGACATTTGTCGTGCCTGGGCCTGATGTGACCAGCATCACGCCGACCTTGCCCGTGGACCGGGCATAACCCTCGGCGGCATGGCCGGCGCCCTGTTCGTGGCGCACGAGGATATGCTTGATGTCGTCCTGCTGGAATATCTCGTCATAGATCGGCAATATGGCCGCGCCGGGATAGCCGAAAATATGCTCCACACCATTGTCTTTGAGTGCGCGGAGAACGATCTCCGCTCCTGTCATGCGGTTGCTCGTATCCCGAATGGAATTATCGCTTGTCATGGTTCTGTCCCGTAGCGTGATGAGGATGGGTTGACGGGGCATCGCCGAAATCGGGCGTAAGAGGGAATTTCGGGCATAAAAAAAGGCCCCGTCGGGAGCCTGTTTGTCGCGCACGGGTGGCTGTCGCCGGATGGTTACACCATCCTGCCCGTGCGCTTTCCTACCACTGCAAGAACCATAGCGATCGTCATGATGATCGCTGCTACACAGAAAATCGCGGATCGTCAACGTTTGAGGCTGAGGCGTCTCAGGCTGGGGCGAAAGCCTAACAGCCTCCCATCATCGGAACCTCCGATGGCAGCATTCGTTTCTTCCCGTTTCCCTTCTTCCACGCCTTTGCGGGACAAGGCCTCAGTTTCTCGCCGCGTGTGGTCATGCCCGGCGAGCTGCCTCATGGAGAGATAAGATGAACCAGCAAACCACACCAAAACACGAACGCATCCTGATCGTTGGCGGCAGTTCCGGCATGGGGCTGTCGCTTGCCGAACAGCAGCTTGCCGCCGGCGCCGAGGTTACGATCGTCGGCCGCTCCGAGGACCGGTTGTCGGCCGCACGGCAGCGCTTGCCTCATCCGGAAAGGCTGAGGACGATCGCAGCCGACATCACAAACGAGGACGAGGTCCAGCGCCTGTTCCAGGATGTCGGCACGCTCGACCACATCGTCTCGACCGCCGCCGACGTCACCGGCGTCTATGTGTTGCTTCCCGAGATGGACATCTCGGTGGCGCGGAAAGTGATGGATTCCAAAATCGTCGGGCCGCTGCTTCTTGCCAAACATGGCGCGCCTCGTCTGACGCCCGGGGGATCGATCACGCTGACCTCGGGCATCGCCGCCTATCGTCCGGCGGCGAAAGGCTCGGTGGTGGCGGCCGTTAATGGGGCCCTTGGCTCACTCGCCTACGCGCTTGCCGTCGAACTGGCGCCGATCCGCGTCAACGTTGTCTCGCCAGGCTGGGTCGACACGCCGATTTGGGATGCCGTCGTCGGCAGCGGAAAGACGGCTGCGCTGGACGCCATGGCAAAGCGCCTGCTCGTCGGCCGGATCGGCCAGGCAGCCGACGTTGCCCAAGCCATTACGTCCCTGATGCACAACGGCTTCATCACCGGAACCGTGCTTCATGTCGATGGCGGCCAGCGGCTGGTCTAGTGACGGCCAGACCTCGCGAACCATTGCGAGGAACAGCCGCAAGACCGGCGCTTGAATGCGCCGGTGGCGCCATACCATGGTGACCGCCGTCACCGGGCTGCTTCCAACCCAGGGCAGCACGACGATATTGGCATCAGCCGCGGGAGCCACGAGACGCGGGACCAGCGCGCATCCAAGACCGCCTTCAACAAGACTCCGTATCGCGCCCATGCTGGCGAACTCGCCGACGAGTTTTGGACGGTCAGGCAACGTTGCGGCAAACGCTTCGTCGAACATCCGCCTATAGACGCAACCGCGCTGGGTGACGAGGAAAGCCTCGTCAGCCAGATCGTCGGGCGTCATGGCAGAATGTCCGGCCAACCGGTGATTTGCCGGCATTATGGTGACGAGCTCTTCTACTGCCACTTGCTCGCTTCGCAGCTCCGGCGCCGCCGCCGGGACGGCCCCGAAATGGAAAGATACGTCCAGCGCCCCGCTTGTCACGCCGGCACGCAACCCACTGCTATCGTCCACCCTGAGGTTCAGTTCCACATCGGGATGACGCCGATGGAATTCCCCCAGCAAAGCTGGCAAGCGTGTCGAGCAAAGCGTCTCCAGGCCGCCGACCGTCAGGCGGCCGGCAAGCGTGCCGCTCGCGTCGGCGACAGCGGAACGGGCTTCGTCCGCGAGGTCGAGGAGATCGTTTGCGTAGTCCAGCAGGCGCTGTCCCGCCGCCGTCAGCTTCAAGCCACGCCGTGACCTGTCGAACAGCGACGTGCCCAGATCGGCTTCCAGCGCCTGGATCTGTTCGGTCACGCTCGATTGGGCAAGATGAACCCGCTCGGAGGCGCGCGTGATGTTCAAGGTGGTGGCGACCGCCACGAAGGTCTTGAGATGTCGAAGCTGCATGTCCTGAACCCGTCATATAGGCATAGGCTGCTTTGAACCGGGACCGCAAACGTGAAAAGGCCGGGAACATCGCCCGGCCTTTTTGTGTCGATAGGTGAAGCTTACTCCGCCGGCGCTTCCGCAACGTCCCGGCTGCGGCCGAGCGTTATCTTGGCCAGCGTGAAGGAGATCGCCGCGCAGAGCGTGATGCCCGCCACCATCGGCAGCGGCGTGCCGTCGAAAAACACGCCGGCGACGCCCATGGCGACCGCGCCGATGGCGAAATGTAGCGTACCCATCAGCGCCGACGCCGTGCCGGCGATCTCGCCATGCTCTTCCATGGCCAGCACCGACGTGGTCGGGATGACCAGGCCGAGAAAGCCGTAGCCGATGAACAGCAGCGCCGCCATCACGTCGAGCCGGTCGACACCCGATGCCATCACCGCGAACAGAACCACCATCGTCGTCGCATAGCCGGTCACCGCGACGCGCACCACGCGCTGCAGCCCGAACCGCTCGGATAGCAACCCGGTCAGCTGCGACATGCCGATAAAGGCAACCGCATTGATCGAGAAGAACACGCTGTAAACCGAAGGCGACAGGCCATAATGGTCGATCAGGATGAAGGACGAGCTCGACAGATAGACGAAGAAGCTCGCAATGCCGAAGCCGGCGATGGCCGTCAGGCCAAGGAAGTTGCGGTCGCCCATCAGGAAGCGGTAGCCTGAAAGCGCCGTCCCGAAAGACGACCCGGCGCGCTCCTCGACCGGCCGCGTCTCCTTGAGCGAGGTCGCCAGCAGGATGGTGGCGAGCACGGCCGCGCCCGTCACCGTCCAGAACACGGCGCGCCAGCCGAAGTTCTCGATGATCTGGCTACCGGTCAGCGGTGCCAGGATCGGCGACACCGAAAACACCAGCATCAGTAGCGACATCAGCTTGGCGGCCTCGGTGCCGGTATGCAGATCGCGCACGATGGCGCGCGGCACGGCCATGCCGGCGCTGGCGCCGAGCCCTTGCAGGAAGCGGAAGGCGATCAGCCATTCGATCGAGGGAGCCAGCGCCGAGCCGACGCCGCCGACCATGAACAGCGCCAGGCCGCCGTAGAGCGGCAGCTTGCGGCCGACCATGTCGGAGATCGGTCCGACGACGATCTGGCCGAAGCCCATGGAAAGAAAGAAGATCAGCAGGCTCATCTGCACCGCGGCAGTGCCGGCATGCAGATCCTCGCCGATCGACGGCAGGGCCGGAAGATACATGTCGATGGCAAACGGGCCGATCGCGGACAATAGGCCGAGCACGACCGCAATGCGGAGGAATTTGGCGTTCATGATAGCAGGCTCTTTCGAATTCTGGTTGCCGCCGAGGACCGACGTGTAACCCTAGGACGTTCCATCCCGTGGAGTTCCGACTCTTCTGCGGACCGAAACCCCCTTCGTGCAAGTCCACAAATTTAGACAGGCTTGTCTAATTCGTCAACCACCTCTATATAGTTTTGCATGAAGGCCAACGTCTCTCCTGACATTTTCCCGCCGCGAGGCCACGAGGCCAAGCGCATGTCGATTGTCGATGCCGCCGCCTCGGTCTTCTGCCGCGAAAGCTTCGCCGGTGCCAATATCGACATGATTGCCGCCGAGGCCGGCGTCTCCCGCCAGACCATCTACAATCATCACGGCGACAAGGAAAAACTCTTCGTTGCCATCGTCCGTGACCTCACCGAACGTTGCAATGCCGGCATCTTTGCCACGATTTCCACTTTTCCCGATCAGCCGAAGGATCTCGAGGCCGACCTCATCGCCTTTGCTGTGCGGATGAATCACAACTGCATCTGCAACCGCGACGGCAAATTCCTGCGCAAGCTGATCCAGACCGAAGGCGGGCGCTATCCCGAGTTGTTCGCCAAATGGCGCGAAGAAGGACCGGGCAGGACATGGCCGGCGATCGCCGCCCGCTTCGCCCGCCTCGCTCATGCCGGCTTCCTTGATATCGACGATCCCGATGTCGCAGCGCGCCAGTTCATGGCGCTTGCCAATGCCGAGTTGCAGACGACCTTCATGCTCGGCGGTACACCAACCGAGGACAAGGTGGTGCAATCGGCGACAAATGGCGTGCGCACGTTCCTGCGCGCCTTCGGCAAGCGGCAGCCGGTGTTCCGGGCAAGCAAACAGGGCGCGCTCGCCAACGCTTGACGATCAAAGCCGTTTGACGATCAAATCGTCGCCAATGGGCTTCGCTTCCGCACGCCGGCGATCTATATCCGGTTTACGCCGCGCTCAAGCTTGATTACAGCTATCAGGACGATTCAACGGAACCCGACAGCCACATGGCCGACGACCACATCCGCTACGACATTCTGGCCCAGGAGGCGTTGCGCGGCGTCATGCGCAAGGTCCTGGCCGAGGTCGCGCGCACCGGTCTCCCGGGCAACCATCATTTCTTCATCACCTTTCTCACCGGCGCGCCGGGTGTGCGCGTGTCGTCGCGGCTGCGCGAGCGCTATCCCGAACAGATGACCATCGTCATCCAGTTCCAGTATTGGGACCTGAAGGTGAGCGACACCGGTTTCGAAGTCGGGCTGTCGTTTTCCGACGTGCCGGAGAAACTGGAAATCCCGTTCTCGGCCGTGCGCGGCTTTTACGACCCGTCCGTCAACTTCGAGCTCGAATTCGACGTCAAGACCGATACCCCGGTTGAACACGAGACAAAGGCCAAGCCTGCTCCCGAGCCGCTGGCTATCGTCGCCGAGAAAAAGCCCGAGACGAAGAAGAAAGCCGCCGAGGCGGAAAAGAAGCCTGCCGCGGCCGACGCCGGCGCCAAGGGCGCCGACGTGGTGTCGCTCGACGCCTTCCGCAAGAAGTGACCCGACAGGCGGTGTGACATGGCCGAGATCGTCAATCTCCGTCAGGCACGCAAGCAGAAGGCGCGAGCCGAAAGGGAGCGCCTGGCCGAACAGAACCGGGCGCTGCATGGCCGTTCCAAACCCAGCCGGGATCGCGACCGCCTGATCGCCGACAAGGCCGACAAATTCGTCGCTGGCCATCGCCGCGAAAAATCGGGCGATTCGGACAAATCCGATGCTTGAATGTGAATAGGATCGTCGCGTGAGCCCGGTCGAAAAGCGCTCGGTCACCATTCGCGGTCACCGCACCAGCTATTCGCTTGAAAAGCCTTTTTACGACGACCTGGTCGCTATTGCGGATGTGCGAAAATTGACGCTCGCCGCCCTTGTCGCCGAAATCGACGAGAGCCGCCCGCGTGATGCCAACCTCTCCTCGGCACTCCGGCTCTATGTGCTGGATTGGGCCAAGCGCGGCAGGTTGTAGCCTTCAGGCAACGCTATCCTGTTTCCTGCGCCGCGTGCCAAAGCCCAGCAAAGCCGAGCGGTCGCGTTCTTCGGCCTGTTTCTTCGATCTGACGCGCATCAGGTCCTTCCAGCCGACATAGCCCACCAGCCGGGCATTTTCTCGCGTGACGACCGGCAGATGGGACACGTTCGCCATCAGCAGCTTGTCGGAGAGGCCCTCGAGATACTCATCCGGATAGGCCAGCGTGACCTTGCTGCCGGCCAGCAGTTCGCCAAGCATCGTCGTGCGGTGTTTACCGGCGCGTCTCCAGCGCAGGATCGCCGGCGGGTCGATAACGCCGAGCACGTGGCCCTCTTCATCGACGACCGGAAAGCTCGGATGCCGCGTCTCGGGCGCCGTCAGGAACGCTGCCGCGCCGTGCAGCGTCATCGTCGCCGGCACGCTTTCGACCTCGCTGGTCATCACCTCGCGCACCCTTGTCAGGGCGAACGGATCGACACGGTATTCGCGAACCATGTGATGCCCTCGCCTCGCGATTTTTTCGGTGAGGATCGAACGCTTCATCAACAGCACAGTCACCGCATGCGCGGTGGCGGTCGCCGCGATCAGCGGCACCAAGACATGGGTGTTGCCGGTCAGTTCGACCGCAAAGAAGGTGGCGGTCAGCGGCGCACGCATGGTGCCGCCCATCGTCGCCGCCATCGCCAGCAGCGCCCAGAAGCCCGGATCCGCGGCCGGCAGGAAGCCAGCGAGGACCGCGCCCATCGCCCCGCCCATGATCAGCAGCGGCGCCAGCACACCTCCCGACGTCCCCGAGCCGAGTGCGACCGACCAGATGATCGCCTTCACCACCAACAGGGTGAGCGCAGCGGTCGCTATCGTGCGGCCATCCAGCATGTCGGCGATATTGTCATAGCCGACGCCGAGCGCCTGCGGCTCGATCAGCCCGCCAATGCCGACCACCAGGCCGCCGAGCATCGGCCACCACATCCAGTGGATGGGCAGCTTCTGGAAACCGTCCTCGCAGGCGTAGACCATCTGGGTCAGCAACCCCGATAGCAGCCCGGCTGCCAAGCCGACCAGCAGCCAGCCGGCAAGGCCGGGAAATGAAACCTCCATGCCGCCCTGAAACGGGAAGATCGGCCCAGGCAGATGCAGCATGGTGCGCTCGACCTCGGCAATGATGGCAGCGACCGCCACGGGAATGAAGCTGCGCGGCGTCCACTCGAAGAGCAGCAATTCCACTGCAAGCATGATGGCGGCGATCGGCGTTCCAAACACGGTGGTCATGCCGGCCGCCGCACCCGCCACCAGCAGTGTCTTGCGTTCATTGTCGCTGACCGGCAGCATCTGCGCGATCAGCGAACCGATGGCGCCGCCGGTCATGATGATCGGCCCTTCCGCGCCGAATGGCCCGCCGGTACCGATCGAGACTGCCGACGACAACGGCTTCAGGATTGCCACCTTGGCGTCGAGCCGCGAGCGTCCGAGCAGGATCGCCTCGATGGCTTCGGGAATGCCGTGGCCGCGGATCTTTTCGCTTCCGAAGCGAGCCATCACACCGATGATCAGTGCCCCGATCACCGGAACAAATACCGAGGCATAGCCAAGCGGCGTATCCTGCAGTTTCAGGTCGGCGAGCGTGAACTGGCCAAAATAGGCGATGTTCGTGGCAAGCCGGATCAGCTTCAAAAGGGCAATGCCGGCAAACAACCCCGCCGTTGCCACCACCACCGCGATGCCGGCAATGAGCAGCACCCTGGCATCGGTGGTAAAATCGCGCAGATGGCCGGGGTTGGAATGATCGGATTTCATTTGCAAACCTTGCTTTCTGGCGGCGTGCCGACTTGCGGATCGGTCGCTGGCCGTGCCACCGAAGATGGCGGGCACCAGCCATGTTGGTTCGCTCTGTATCGTAACACGATATAAATATTCAAGGCCCGTTTGCGGCTTTGTCGGAAAGGAATCGATGGCAGACACTTCGAAGCCACAAAAGCGCGGCGCCACGATCGGGCCGGCCGACTACCAGAGGCTGTCCGAATTTCGCTACCTGATCCGCTGCTTTCTCGAATTCAGCCAGATCCAGGCGCAGGAAGCCGGCCTGACGCCACGCCAGCACCAGGCCCTGCTTGCGATCAAGGGATTTCCCGGAGGAGGGCCGGTGACCATTGGTGACCTCGCGGAGCGCCTGCGCATCCGCCATCACAGCGCCGTGGAATTGGTCAACCGTCTTTGCGAAGCCGGGCTCGTCGCGAGAGATAACGACGAGGAGGACCACCGCCGCGTGCTGCTGCGGCTGACCGAGCGCGCCGACCACAGTCTCGCCGATCTGTCAGCCGCTCATCTCGACGAACTCGGGCGGATCGAGCCGATGCTCAAGCGCTTGCTTGCTGGACGCGACACATAAGGGAAGAGCCGTCACCCGCCATTCAGCGATTTTAGCAGATCGTCGATCGACGAGGGATCGAACTTGAGCTTTGGCGGCGTCGGCACTGGCGGTGGCACGTTATTTGCGGCCGGTGGCGCCCGTTCCGCTCGCTCCGCCGCGGCCTTGCGTTCGGCGTCGAGCCTTGCCTTCTCTTGCGAGGCGATCCGCAACGCCTCTTCCGCCCTCTGGCGTTGCTGTTCTTCGGCCTGCGCTGCTTCCTCGGCAGCCTGTTGCGCCGCCTTGGCTTTGGCTTCGGCATCCGCTTCGGCCTTTGCAGCCGCCTCGGCTTTCGCCCTGGCCTCCGCTTCGGCCTTCGCCGCTGCATCCGCCTTCGCCTTGGCTTCAGCCTGCGCCCTGGCCTCCGCTTCGGCTTGGGCCTGCGCCTCAGCTTCGGCCTTTGCTTTGGCGTCCGCTTCAGCCTTCGCCTCAGCTTCAGCTTTCGCCTTGGCCTCAGCTTGCGCCCTCGCCTCCGCTTCGGCCTCCGCTTCGGCTTGGGCCTGAGCCTCGGCTTCAGCCTTTGCCCTGGCGTCGGCCTCAGCCTTCAGCCGCGCAGCTTCTTCCTGCTTGCGCCGTTCCTCCGCCGCTCTTTCACGCTCGGTTTGCAGGGCAGCGTAGTAGCGCACCTCCCGCCGCAGCCTTTGTTTCTCGAGCAGTGCGGCCTGCATGGCTTCGACCCGCTGCTGCTCCTTTTCCAGCGCACGCTGGGTCAGGAACTGTGCCAGCGGCTCGCTGTCGAACTGCCGTTTGGTGGCGCCGAACGGCCCGTCGACACTGAAATTCAAAACCGGTTCGGAGCCGACCAGCGCCTCGTCGCCGGGCCGGTAGGCGATCTCGCCCTTGGCATTGACGGTGCTGGTGTTCAGATCGGCGGTGATGTCGGCGGACAGCGTCGCGCCCGGGCTTTCGAATTTGACCGGCGGCGCCCTCAGCGTGCCGCCGGCGATGGTGAAAGCAATATCGGTGTCCTGCGCCGGAAAACTGCCGGCCGCGGCGATCTGCGGCACAAAGTCGGCAGTCTTCGACGCGTCGATATTGCGCCCTATCGCGTCGGCCTTGGCGATGAAAGCGCCAAAGGCATCCGGATTGAAGCCGGCAATAGTCATGCCCTTGAGCGTTGCCGTGCCGGAACCGGACAGCGCCGCAACCATCGCGTCGACCGATTTGCCGCTGGTCGAAAGCGCCGTCGAGAACTCGCCGCTTCCGCTGATGCCGGCGTCCGGCAGCACGGCTATCAAATCGGCGCCGGCGAGTTTCATCTGACCGGAGAAGAGCCCGGTGCCGTCATTGTTCTTGAGCTCGAACAGGCCACTCAACGCGCCGCCGAGGAACTTTGCTTTGAGGTCGGAAACGCGGATGCCCTCCTGGTCGAGCTGCAGCGACAGCGCAGCGTCATAGGCGGTGGCTAGCGGGCCGGCGGAAAGCGACGCCGCCGTCAGATCGAGATCGGCGGTAAATGGCAGACTGGATTTCTGGCTGAACGGTGCTGTCGGCCAGGCCCCGTCATTGACAAGGAAGGCCTGGTCGCCGAACAGCATCACCGCCATCGGATCGAGGTCCAGCTCGTCCAGCGACAGCGCGCCGGCAAGATGCGGCAGCCCCTCTTTCACGTCGATATTTACGTCACCGGAAACCGCCGCTTCATTGACGGCGCCGCTGAGGCCGCTCAACACAAGGAGACCGTTGCCGTAGTCGGCATCGGCAGCAAGCGACGTCGACATACCGGTCCCCATGCCGGGCAGGCCGACGCCGGTCGTCATCAGCCATGGCTCGATGTCGGCCGTTTCAAGGCTGACCTTGCCCTTGGCGGCCGCGCCCTGAGGCGTGTCGGCAATTGTCCCGTCGAAACCAGCTTTGAAGTCATTGCCGGCGAGGCTGAAGCGTGTCGCCAGGCCGCCGCCAAGCGTGCCTTTGGCCGAGACGTCGGTGGTCGCCTCGCCGAGCATGCCGAGTGGCAGTGCCGGCAGACCGTAAAGCGCCAGAAGTGCGGTGGCGTCGGCGTTCCTTGCGTTGAAGGTCAGCGTCACCGGCGCTTCGAGAGGCCGGTCGAGCGCCCCTTTGCCGGACAACGATGCGGAAAAGGCCGAGCCACCGGCCTTGCCCTGTGCGCTCATTGCCAGTCCGGTCGTACCATCGCCATTGTCTGCCGCACTCGTCACCGCGTCGATACGCGCGTCCTGGAACAGCTCGGGATAGGCAGCAGCACGCTCCGCCAACCCCTTCACCACCGCATTGTCCGGATAATGCCGGACGGCGACGTCGATCAGCGGCTTGAGGTCGACGGCGACCACCGAGGCGTCGAGCTTGCCGGTCGGGCTCGCCGGGAAATCCTTGATCCGGCCGGTGGCGCTGATCGAGGCGCCGGCAAGTCCGCCGACCGACAGCCGGTCGATCTCAAGCAGCCCATCGCGCAATCTAAGTGCGGTGTCGACGCTGTCGGCCGTCAACCCGCCGGCGCTGACCGGCCCGGCCTTGATCTGGAAATCGAGGTCGCGATCGGAAAAGCGGTTGGCGCCCTTGTCGCTGACGAAGATCGAGGCGAAGGCGGCGAGCCCATCGACATCGAGTTCGCCGCCTTCCAGTTGCATCAGCACCGATGGACGGGTGTCGTCGGGCTGGCTGGAATCGATGCGGCCGGAGAACTTCGCCTTGCCGAGGATGAGTTCGAGATCGCTGAAGGCCTGGTGCTTCTCGCT
This sequence comes from Mesorhizobium sp. M0751, assembly GCF_040320265.1. NCBI lineage: Bacteria > Pseudomonadati > Pseudomonadota > Alphaproteobacteria > Hyphomicrobiales > Phyllobacteriaceae > Mesorhizobium > Mesorhizobium sp. M0751. Next base: position 381,351 of record NZ_JAMYPH010000003.1, on the reverse strand, counting down.
CACATCCACCTTGGCCTTGAAGCCGGCGGCCGGCAAGCGGCGGATCGCCTCGTCGACGTCCTTCGACAGCCATGCGGCAAAGCCGGAGGGCTGCGCCACCGCCAGAAGCAGCGATCCGGTGAAACCGAAATGATCTTCGACGCTGACCATGCCATTGGCTTCCAGCTTGGCGCGGCCGGGCAGTGTCGCGGCCAGCGATTTTACCGCCCAGCCACCCTCGGCCGGCTCGGCGGACAGGTGCACGTCACGAACGGTGGTATCGCCTGCCACCACCGCCGGGAGTTTCACCTCGACCGTGCCCGGTATGGTCGGCTTCGGCAGATCGAGCAGCGCCTGCTCCAGCGCCGCCACCCGCTCGGACAGCGTCAATCCGGCACCGGCCGCCGCCCCCACGGCCTCATCGAACTGCACCTGGGCGCCATTGGCCTCGATCGAGAAATGCGGCTTCAGCCCAAGGTCGACCGCAGCCTTGCCGTCGGCGGTGTAGGGATTGTCGAGCGGCCCGGTCTCGAAGCGGAATTCGTCGACGCCGAGCTTCTGGTGGTCGAGCGAAAACTTGCCGTTCAGCCTGAAGCCCGGATCCGGTTTGCCGGCGCTGACTTTCTGCGCCTCGCCGCCGGTACCGCGCAGCTGCGCCGCAGCCCGGTCTGCGCCCGATATTCTGAACTGGCCCGAATAGACGGCGGCGCCCTCGACGAGGCCAACATTGCCGTCGGTCTCGATGACCAGCGGATAGGCGTCCGGATCGGCCTTGAGCCTGAGCCGCATTTGCCCGTCCGGTTCGGCCTTGCCGGTGGAAACGGCGATCGTGGTCCGCAACCCGTCCAGCAACAGCGAACCGTCCAGTCGCCAGGGGCCGGCTAGCGACTTGGCCGAGATCGTCGAGTTGATCCCGGAAATAAGATGGCTGCGGCCGCCGGCGGCGCGGCTGAGCGCGATCTGTCCTTCCGTCACCGTCAGCTTCTCGATGGAGATCTGGCCGGGATCGAATGGCGAGGACGGCCGTATCGTCCAGTCGACCGTGCCGTCGGCGGCGATGTCGATGATCGCCTTCGGCCGCACCAGGCGCATGTCGAAGATCAGCACTTCGCCACGCAGGAATGGCGCGAGTTCTGCATCCATCGAAAAGGTTTCGACGGTCATCGCCGGCTGGCCGTTAGGGCCGCCCGCAACGGCGACGTTGGAAAAGGTCACCGAGGGGAACGGCAACAGCCTTGCCGTTGCATCGCCTCGCACGGTCACCTTGCGGCCCAGAACGGCACTGGCCTCGCGCTCGAAATCGGCACGGTAACCCGTCCAGTCGACAAAGTACGGCACCACCAGCGCCGCACACAGCACCAGCACAAGAAGGCCACCGAAGATCACGAACAGGCGTGCGAGCATGAACTCCTGGATAGTTGATTGAAAGTCAGTGGCACTCTACCCGCATCAGCGTGTCGATAAAGAGGCAAATAGGGGCGCGCCGGCGGCCCGATGTCAGTCCTTTCCCGGCAATATCTTGCCCGGGTTCATTATGTTCAGCGGATCGAGCGCCTGCTTGATCGTGCGCATGATGTCGACGCCATGACCAAGCTCATGCCGCAGGAAGCCGATCTTGCCCTGCCCTATGCCGTGCTCACCAGTGCAGGTGCCGTCCATGGCGATGGCGCGCATATTGAGCCGCGCCACGAATTTTTCCGCCAGCGCGATCTCCTTCGGGTCGTCCACGTCCATCAGCACCAGCACATGGAAATTGCCGTCGCCGGCATGGCCGACGATCGGTGCGATCAGGCCCATCTCGGCGATATCCGCCTCGGTCTCGGTGACACATTCGGCAAAGCGCGAGATCGGCACGCAGACATCGGTCGACAGGCCCTTGGCGCCCGGCCGCAGCGTCAGCGACGACCAGTAGGCATCGTGCCTGGCCTTCCACAATTTCGTCCGCTCTTCGGCGACGCTCGTCCACAGGAACGGGCCGCCGCCATTTTCCTCGGCGATCATGCCGAACGTCTCGGCCTGTTCGGCAACGCTGGCATCGCTGCCGTGGAACTCGACGAACAGGCACGGGCTCTCCGGATAGTCGAGCTTCGAATAGGTCTTCATCGCCCGCATCTGCAGCGCGTTGACCAGTTCGATGCGCGCCACCGGAATGCCCATCTGGATGGTCGCGATCACCGCGTTGCAAGCCGCCTCGACGCTGGGAAACGGGCAGACGCCGCCCGAAATCGCCTGCGGAATGCCCTGCAGCTTCAAGGTCAACTGGGTGATGATGCCAAGCGTGCCCTCCGAACCGATCAGCAGCCGCGTCAGATCATAGCCGGCCGAGCTTTTCTTGGCGCGCTTGCCGGTCGTCACTGCTTCGCCGTCGGCCATCACCGCCGTCAGCGACAGGACGTTCTCGCGCATCGTGCCGTAGCGCACCGCGTTGGTGCCCGACGCACGCGTCGCAGCCATGCCGCCGAGCGAGGCGTTGGCGCCCGGATCGATCGGAAAGAACAGGCCGGTGTCGCGCAGGTGCCGGTTCAGATCCTCGCGCGTCACACCGGGCTCGATGGTGCAATCGAGATCCTGCGGATTGACCGCAATGATGCGGTTCATGCGTGACGTATCGAGTGAGATGCCGCCGCCCGGCGCATTGGTGTGGCCCTCCAGCGAAGAGCCGACGCCGAAGGCAATCACCGGCACGCGATGTGCCGCGCATGCGCGCACGATTTCCTGCACCTCCTCCGTCGTCTCGGCAAAGGCGACACCGTCCGGCGCCTGCGTCGGGATATAGGTCGTGGTGTGCGCGTGCTGGGCGCGGATCGCCTGGCCGGTCTGGAATCGCTCGCCGAGCCGCTGCTTGAGGATGCCGAGTACGGCGGCGATCCCTTCTTCATTGCGCTCGACCGGATTGAGGTCGCTTAGAGCCATCGATTCCTCCGCGAATGGACCAGCGTCCACCCTTGTTCTGCATCTAGGGATGCGTAGTCTCACCAACCACGCTCTGTCCAGTCCACGCTCATCCCGGCATGACGAGAAGGAAGTTTCCAATGCCCATTCCCGCCCCTTTCGTCTCTCGCGCCATGGACATCGAGGAGGCCTGGATCGACTACAACGGCCATCTCAACATGGCCTACTACAACGTGCTTTTCGACCGTTGTTCCGACGAAGCCTTCGAGATGATGGGGATGGGGCCGGATTATGTGAAAGAACGACGGCTCACCATCTACACCGCGGAGGTCCATGTCTGCTACGTCCAGGAACTGCATCTCGACCACAAGGTCACGGTCTCGTTCCAACTCCTCGACCATGACGAGAAGCGGCTGAGGGCCTATCAGGAAATCCGCCATCTGGATGGCTGGCTCGCCGCCACCTCCGAAACGCTGTCGCTGCATGTCGACATGGCTGGCCCGAAGGTCGCGCCCTTCCCCGCCGACGTCCTGGCCAGGGTGGAAGCGATGCGCGCCGCCCACGCCGCGCTGCCGATGCCGGAGCGCGCCGGCCGCTCGATCGGTATTCGTCGTAAGCCGGCTTGAACCAAGAGAGCGCTTGAACCACGGGCCAACCGCCGTTAACCTTACCGAGGTTTTAACGTGAACAAGCCGAATTGAGACGTTGAACGACTCAGCGCGGCGTTGGAAAACCATCCGCATCGAATTGCGATACGGGCGGCGGAGCAGCAGCGGTTCGGGGAACGTGCATGAAAACCGACATCAAGGTCGAGGCGGACAGGCTGGCGGCTGATCCACGCATCACCGACTATGATTTCTGGCGCTCGCTGAAGAACCTCAATAACGAGATCTTCCACATCGCCAACAACAACGAGCCGATCCCTTTCGCCATGATCCGCTGGCGCGCCATCCTGAAGCAGGCGCGGATGAAACGCGGCCACGCCTGAACGGTGCGGGAAGAAACAGACCGGCCGTCCGGTTTGCATTTCTGATGATGTGCTGGCCGACGAACGACCCCAACCCTCAAGGCAGCCGCTTCACTGCACCCAGCGGCGATCGCGGCACCACCGGTGACGACTGGATGATCGCCGTGTTGGTCATCGCATAGGGAATGATGCGGTCGATCACCCGTTCGAGCTCGGCAACCGAGCCGACATGCGCCAGCGCGATGAAGCAGTCCTCGCCGGTCACCCGGTCGCATTGGGCGATTTCCGGCAGGTCGCGGATGATGTCGGCCACCACGGCGAGCTGTCCCGGCACCGGCCTGATGCGCAGCCACGCCGACAGCTTCATGCCGAGCGCGGCCGGATTGATGCGCACCGTATAGGCCTCGATCACGCCGCTTTCCTGCAGCCGCTTGATGCGCTCGGCAACGCTCGGCGCCGACAGGCCGACCGAGCGCGCCAGTTCGGCGGTGCTGGTGCGCGCATCCTTCTCCAGCAGGCGCAGGATTTTCAGGTCTGCCGGGTCCAGATCGCTATTTTCATTTCGAAGGCGTTTCAGCGGAATGCTCCTTGCTTTCGGAAAGGAAATGGCCGCAATGACCGGCCATCATCCATATCAATGGCAAAAATCGCCTGTGATACTGATCCCATGGAAGATCGGACGCAAGCCCCGGCAGCAAGTCCGGCACTGGCCGGCCCCGCCTTTACCTTGGCAAACGCGGTCCCGCCGCATCTCTGGTTCGGCGTCAGCGCCGTGTTCCACTATCTCGGACCGGCCTTCGCGGTGCTGCTGTTCCCGCATGTCGGCGTGCTCGGCATGGCTTGGCTGCGCATCGCCACCGCTGCACTCGTCTTTGCCCCATTGACCCGTCCATGGGCGGTCTTCGCCCGCGCCGATCGCTCGACGCGATTGTTGCTTGTGGCTTTCGGCGTCTGCCTTGGGGTGATGAATTGCTCGTTTTACCTGGCGCTCGACCGGCTGCCGATCTCGCTGGTGGCGGCGATCGAATTCGTCGGCACCATCGGCGTCGCGCTTGTCGGCCTCAGAAGCCCGCGCAATCTCGTCGCCCTTGCTGTCGCCGTCGCCGGCACCTTGCTGCTGATCGACGTCAAATGGTCGAGCGATCCCGTCGGCCTGTTCTGGGCTTTCCTCAATGGCGCGCTGTTCGTTGGCTATATCGTGCTCGGCCACCGCGTCGCGCGCGCCGGCGCCGGCGCCGGCATCGCCGGGCTGGGTGCCGCCATGGCGGTCGCCCTTCTCGTCGTACTGCCGATCGGTTTTGCCGATGCACTGCCGGCTTTTTCGGCGCCGCCGCTGCTGCTTGCAGCGGTCGGCGTCGGCATCTGCTCGTCGGTCATTCCCTATGTTTGCGACCAGCTTGCCATGTCGCGGCTGCCGCGCTCCAGCTTCGCGCTGATGCTGTCTTTGCTGCCGGTCACCGCGACGTTGATCGGCGTCATTGTGCTGCGGCAGGTGCCGAGCCTCACCGACTGCATCGGCATCGCGCTGGTGGTGGCCGGCGTTGCATTTCACAAACCGGCGCCCGCCTGATCAGGCCAGCTTCTCCTTGAGGAAGGCGATCGTCCGGCCCCAGGCGAGATCGGCCGCCTTCTTGTCGTAGCGGGCCGCCGACGTGTCGTTGTTGAAGGCATGGTTGGCGCCTTCATAGACAAAGACCGAGTATTCGACATGGGCCGCGTCGAGTTCCTTCTTGAAGGCGTCGATGCCGGCATTGGTGCGGGTGTCGAGGCCCGCATAATGCAGCATGAGCGCAGCCTTGATCTTCGGCACGTCCTGGGCCTTCGGCTGCATGCCGTAATAGGCGACGGCGGCGGCGAGGTCCGGCGCGTTGACGGCCAGCATGTTCACCGTGCCGCCGCCCCAGCAGAAGCCGACGGCGCCGACCTTGCCGTTGCCGTCCTTGTAGCCCTTGAGGTAGGCGACCGTTGCGACGGCATTGGCGGCGACCTGTGCTGGATCGAGCTGGGAAAACAGGTCACGTGCCCTGTTTTCATCGTCCGGCGTGCCGCCGAGGGGTGTCATGAAGTCCGGTGCGAGGGCTACGAACCCTTCCAGCGCCACGCGCCGCGCCACATCGCGAATATGCGGGTTGAGGCCCCTGTTCTCATGCACCACGATGACGGTGCCGAGTTTGCCGGTCTGGTCCGCCGGCTTGACCAGATAGCCCTTCATCTGGCCGCCGCTGCCGGGATAGCTGATGTCCTCGCCTTTCACACGCGGATCGTCTTCCGCAACAATAGCCGCCTGGGCCGAGTTCGCCGCCAGTAGCGGCGCGATCGCGGCCGCTGCCGCACCCGATCCGGCAAGCCTAGTCAATTGCTCCATGAAGCGGCGGCGGTCGAGCGTCAGATGCGTGTATTCATCATAGGCATCGATCATCGCCTGAGTAATCACAGGCTCGGTGGAAGTGGGTCCGGCAGATGTTGTCATGGCGCGCTCCTCCTCGGCCCCCCGCGGCAACATAGAGCCGAAGCTTGCCTGGTCCAGTCACGGCTAAGTGAGGCTGCCATAAGTCCCTGCACGGAGGCCGTGATGCCGTGCGCCGCACTGTCGTTAAATTTTGGTCCTTTGTGGCAATGCTAAATGCACGCACCACGATGTAAAAGAAGGGCTATGCGTTACTCGGGCCATTTGAATGGCCATTTGGCGGGAAAAGAATGCCTGATTGACTACGAAGGAATACGCCAATGACCTTTCCCTCCGCGCTTCTGGCAAGTGGGTTCGCACTCGCCGCTATGACTTTGCTGGCGCTGCGGTTCACCGCCTTCAAACGATCGTTGGTCAAGGTCCGCGCCAATCGGCACCCGCCCGCAAACACCAAAGCCTGAGGAAAGATCATGGACGTTCAGGACATCATCAACACCGTCTCCCAGAAGTCCGGTCTCAACCATGCTTTGACGGAAAAGATCGCCGGCACGATTTTCTCGGTGCTCGAACACGAGGCGGAAGGCACGACCCTGTCCAGCTTCTTCGCCAAGATCCCGGGAGCCGACACCCTGGCCAAGCAATATGATGTCATGGCTCCTGGCGCAGCTTCCGGTGGTGGCCTCCTGTCCTCGCTGGAGGGCGCGCTCGGTGGCGCTCTCGGCGAAAAGACCGGCGCGCTGATCAACGGCGTCGCCATACTCAAGGCATCGGGCCTCACGCTGGCACAGATCAGCCAGGCCGGCACGATGCTGGTCCAGCAGGCCGAGTCAACCGCCGGGCCTCAGCTGACCAGTGAGGTACTTGCATCGGTACCCGACCTGAAAGGGCATCTCGGGCTCTGAAGGAACTTCTCTATTTCGGCAGCGTATAGGCCATCACATAATCGCCCGGCTTGGTGCCGACCGAGCCGTGGCCGCCGGCAACGATGACGACGAACTGGCGTCCATCGGCTACCGTGTAGGTCATCGGTGTCGACTGCCCGCCGGCAGGCAGCCGCGCCTGCCACAGCTGCTTGCCGGTCGTCAGGTCATAAGCGCGCACATAGTCATCGACCGCCGCACCGAGAAAGGCGACGCCACCGGCTGTGATCATCGGCCCGCCAATGCCGGGCACGCCGACCTTGAACGGCAGCGGCAGCGGCGTCATGTCGTAGACGGTGCCGTTGCGATGCTTGTAGACGATCTTGCCGGTCCGAAGGTCGGCGCCCGCCACATAGCCCCAGGGCGGCGCCTGGCAGGGAATGCCGAGCGGCGACAGGAACGGCTTCAATATGACTGCGTAAGGCGCACCTTCATTGCGGTTCAGGCCCTGTTCGCTGCCCTTGGTGTCGCCGGGCGGCGGCACGTCGGCGCGCGGCACCAGCTTGGAGATGAACGCCAGGTATGTCGGCATGCCGAACATCACTTGCCGGACCGGATCGACTGCCACGCCGCCCCAGTTGAAGGTGCCGAAATTGCCGGGGTAGATCAGCGAGCCCTGCAGTGACGGCGGCGTATAGCGGCCCTCATAGCGCAGCTTCCGAAGCTCGATCCGGCAGGCCAGCTGGTCGAACATGGTGATGCCCCACATGTCGGCGCCAGTCAGCGGTTTCGGACTGAAGCTCAGGTCCGAGAGCGGCTGCGTCGGCGAGGTATGGTCGCCTTCGATCGCGCCGCCCGGCGCCGGTAGTTCCTTGACCGGAACGATCGGCTCGCCGCTGCGCCGGTCGAGCACATAAAGGTCGCCCTGCTTGGTCGGCCCGACCAGCGCCGGCACCACGCCACTTTCCGTGGTGATGTCGACCAGCGTCGGCTGCGCCGGCACGTCCATGTCCCAGAGATCGTGGTGCACGGTCTGCCGCACCCAGCGCAATTGTCCGCTGTTGAGATCGAGCGCGGTGATCGAAGAGGAGAATTTCTCGTCATTGGCGCTGCGCCCGGCGCCGAGCTGGTCCGGCGTCTTGTTGCCGAGCGGCACATAGAGCAGGCCGAGCTTTTCGTCGGCGCTCGCCGTCGACCACATGTTGGGTGAGTTGTTGGTGTAGGTCTGGCCCGGCGGCAGCGGCGTCGTCTGGTCCGGATTGCCGGAATCCCAGTTCCACAACAGCGCGCCGGTGTCGGCATCGTAGGCACGGATAACGCCGGACGGCTCCTGCGTCGAATAATTGTCGTTGACCGCGCCGCCGACGATGATCTTGTTGGCGACGATCAGCGGGGCCGAGGTCGAATAATAATAGCCCGGCTTCGGATATGGCATGTTGGCGAGCAGGTTCAGCGTGCCACCTTCGGCGAAAGTCGGGCAGACCTGGCCATTCGCGGCATCGAGCGCGATCAGCCGGGCGTCGGATGTCGGCAGGTAGATGCGTGTGGCGCAGGGCTGGCCGGCGGCGATCTTGGCGTCGGAATAATACGACACGCCGCGGCAGGTCTGGTGCTGGCGGTCCTTGTTGAGCTTGACCTGCGGATCGAAGCGCCATTTCTCCTTACCGCTCGCGGCATCGATGGCGATGGCGAAATTATGCGGCGTGCAAATATAGAGCGTGTCGGCAATCTTCAGCGGCGTCACCTGATAGGTCGTCTCGCCGATGTCGTCGGGCCCTTTCACGTCGCCGGTGCGATAGGTCCAGGCCGGCTGCAGATTGGCAACGTTTTCGGCGGTGATCTGGTCGAGCGGCGAATAGCGCTGGCCATATTGCGTGCGACCGTAATAGTGCCATTCGCCAGCCGGCACGTTGCCGCCGAGGTCGGCCGTCGGCGTCACCTTGTCGGTGTTGAGTTCACCCGCAATATCCTTTGGATCGACCGTCATCGAATAGCCGGCGACGGCAAGCGAGGCCAGCACGGCGAGGATCAGCGGCGCGCGTCCGTCGGGACCGGTAAGCCCGCGCCGCGCCCATGGCGTCAATAGCCACAGCGCTATAAGCACGATGATGCCGCCGCGCGGGCCGAGCTCCCACCAGTCGAAGCCGATCTCCCAGACCGCCCAGGCGAGCGTGCCGAGCACGATCGCCGCATACAGCCACAGCGCCGTGGATCTGCGCCTGTAGAGCAGCCAGGCGGCGACAAGGAAAGCTAGACCGGCGATGACGTAATACCAGCTGCCGCCCAGCGTCACGAGCCAGATGCCGCCGCCGCCAAGCGCCAGGCCGATGAGAAAAAGGATCAGGGAGGTGATGACCACAGCCAAGACGGTGCTCCTTCGACTGGTGCGCTTCGCGACGCGTCCATGGGCAACCCCGCATTGCGTTCCTGCCCCCACGCAACTTTCTCCGGCCCGCCTTGTGTGTCAAGCGAGCTCGAAGCAATCCATGATCGGACCAACAACGACGCTGCTGATTTTGGCGCTGCGGGCAAACTCGAGGCCACACGCTAAAGTAGCGATCTCACCTTGCCGGTAACCAGGTTTTCCACCAATCTGGCTTGAGCCACCAAAGCCTTGGAGCAACCAGAGTGACGTCATTCCTTGTGCCTACGACGCGAGCAGTGCTTATCGTATACGCTCTCCTTCTCGGGCTGGTCGCCGGGACAGTGGCCGCACCAGCACAGACGATCGGCGAGATCAACAGGGCAAACGGCCTTCACGAGATGCTGATGGGCATCGGCCCCAGTATCGCCAATGGCATAAACTCCATACCGGGACCTCTGTCGAAAAATTTTCAGGAGGCCTGGTCGGAGGCGATGGAAGGCTCCTTCGACGCGGCCAAAATGGAGACGGCCGTCGAATCGCACATGGCGGACAAGCTGACCGCTGCCGATCTATCCGATCTTGCCGCGTTCTACGCTTCGGCTTTGGGCAAACGCGTTACCGCTCTGGAAATTCAATCGTCTGGTTCTGAGGGTAAGGAAAGAAAGAGGACAGATGGCCACCGCATCCTCGCCGAGCTGCCATCCAAGGATCCGGTCCGTCTCGAGTTGTACAGGAAGATCATGGATGACATCAGCGCCGTCGACACGGGCGAAGCAATGGCGCTGAATATAGGCTACGCGATGTTTTCGGGCGTGGTGGGAGCGGCAGGAAAACCCCTCCCGGACGACCAGATCATGGCTCTGGTGCACCGGCAATACGCAAGCATTCGCCAGAAAATCGAACAAAACGTCATGGAAGGTGCCGCCTACACGTACAGAGATCTGCCGCTTGAAGATCTCAAGCTCTATTCGACATTCCTGGCGTCGCCCGCCGGCAGCCGCTACTACGATCAAATGCTGGCCGCTCTGAGCGCGGTGATAGCAGGGGAAGCGCGCTCGTTCGGACACCGGTTGTTCGTAGCGCTGGGTTACGGCAAGGCCTGAGCAGGCGGGTATCGCACCGCTCGGGTGCTTTACCAGAACAAAACGGAGACACTTCTGGCCTTTCGCTGCCGAATCACTACATTCGGGGGGAGATGTCCGGGTTTTCGGAAGACATGCCCTTTTTTGACGAACCGAACGCGCGGCCCGTGGCCCCGTCGGGCATTGCCGCGCGCGCCATGGCTGCCCGCAGCAACCAGAACAACGCGCCCGATTATCTCAACGGCCTCAACCCCGAGCAGCGGCTGGCAGTAGAAACCACCGAAGGCCCGGTGCTGGTGCTGGCCGGCGCCGGCACCGGCAAGACGCGGGTGCTCACCACCCGCATCGCCCACATCCTTGCCACCGGCAAGGCCTTTCCCTCGCAGATCCTTGCAGTGACCTTCACCAACAAGGCGGCGCGCGAGATGAAGCAGCGTATTGGCCTGTTGATCGGTGACGGCAATGTCGAGGGCATGCCGTGGCTCGGCACCTTCCACTCGATTGGAGTGAAGCTGCTGCGCCGACATGCCGAGCTGGCCGGGCTCAAATCCGACTTCACCATTCTCGACACCGATGATGTCGTACGGCTGATCAAGCAGCTCATCCAGGCCGAAGGGCTGGACGACAAGCGCTGGCCGGCCAAGCAGTTCGCCCAGATGATCGACGGCTGGAAGAACAAGGGCCTCGGTCCCGCCGACATCCCCGAGGGCGATGCCCGTGCCTTCGCCAACGGCAAGGGCCGCGAGCTCTACAAGGCCTATCAGGAGCGGCTGAAAACGCTGAACGCTTGCGACTTCGGCGATCTGCTCTGCCACCCGATCCGCATCTTCCGCGCCAATCCGGACGTGCTGAAGGAATACCACAGGCGCTTCCGCTACATCCTGGTCGACGAGTATCAGGACACCAACACCGCCCAGTACATGTGGCTGCGCCTGCTGGCACAGCGGCCTCAATCCTCCCCCCTTGAGGGGGAGGTGCCCGCGAAGCGGGCCGAGGGGATTGCCGCAGAAGGCACCGCCGATGCGTCGAGCACTGCCGCACGGACCCCACCCGGCCGGGCTTTGCCCGGCCACCCTCCCCTCAAGGGGGAGGGAAATCCGCGCCCAGCCACCGTAAATATCTGCTGCGTCGGCGACGACGATCAATCGATCTATGGCTGGCGCGGCGCCGAGGTCGACAACATCCTGCGCTTCGACAAGGATTTTCCCGGCGCCACCATCATCCGGCTGGAGCGCAACTACCGCTCGACCGCGCACATCCTCGGCACCGCCTCGCATCTCATCGCCCACAATGAGGGCCGGTTCGGCAAGACGCTGTTCACCGAAAAGATCGCCGAGGAGGACGAGAAGGTGCATGTCCACGCCGCCTGGGATTCCGAAGAGGAGGCCCGCGCCGTCGGCGAGACCATCGAGTCCTACCAGCGCCAGAAGCACAATCTCAACGACATGGCGATCCTCGTGCGCGCCTCCTTCCAGATGCGCGAATTCGAGGACCGCTTCGTCACGCTCGGCCTCAACTATCGCGTCATCGGCGGCCCGCGCTTCTACGAGCGGCTCGAGATCCGCGACGCACTGGCCTTCTTCCGCGTCGTCGCGCAAGGCGCCGACGACCTCGCCTTCGAGCGCATCGTCAACGTGCCGAAGCGCGGCTTGGGCGAGGCCACCATCCGCCAGATCCACGACACCGCCAGGGCGCTCCGCATCCCGATGTTGGAGGCCGCCGCCAAGCTCGCCGAGAGCGACGAACTGAAGCCCAAGCCGCGTGCAGCGCTGCGCGAAGTCGCGGCCAATTTCGAGCGCTGGCAGAAGGCGCTGGAAACCACGCCGCACACCGAACTCGCCGAGACCATTCTCGAGGAGAGCGGCTACACCGACATGTGGAAGAACGACCGTTCGGTCGAAGCGCCCGGCCGCCTCGAGAACTTAAAAGAACTGATCCGCTCCATGGAGGAGTACGAATCGCTGCGCTCCTTCCTCGAACATGTCGCCCTGGTAATGGACGCCGAGCAGAACGCCGAGCTCGACGCCGTCAACATCATGACGCTGCATTCGGCCAAGGGCCTCGAATTCGAAACCGTGTTCCTGCCCGGCTGGGAAGAAGGCCTGTTCCCGCACCAGCGTTCCCTGGACGAGGGCGGCCGCTCCGGGCTGGAGGAGGAACGCCGCCTCGCCTATGTCGGCCTGACGCGGGCCAAGAAGAACCTGCACATCTGGTTCGTCTCCAACCGCCGCATCCACGGCCTCTGGCAGTCGACCATCCCGTCGCGCTTTCTCGACGAACTGCCCGAAACCCATGTCGAGGTCGCCGAGAGCGGCAACTCCTATGGCGGCTATGGCAATGCCTATGGAGGCGGCTCGTTCGCCTCCGGTCGTGGCGGCCAAGGGGCAGGCAGGCAGAACCCTTATGGGGCGTCGCGCTTCGACAACCTTGGCGGCAACAACGGTGCTGAAAAATCCGGCGCTTTCTCCAGCACCTATGCGACACCGGGCTGGCAGCGCGCTCAGGCCAACCGCACCGAGGCGACCGACCGCAATTGGGGCACCCGCTCCGGCCACCAGGTCGAGCGCATCGGCTATGGCGAAACCGACTCCGGCTACGGCGCCGGCCGCACCAGCGTCAAGGGCCGCACCATCGACGGCGAGCTGGTCGCCAAATCCGTCGCCGACACGCCGTCCCCCTTCAATGTCGGCGACCGCGTCTTCCACCAGAAATTCGGCAACGGCAACATCTCCGCCATCGAAGGCAACAAGCTGACCATCGACTTCGACAAAGCCGGCCAGAAACGCGTGCTGGACGGGTTTGTCACGGGAGTGTGAGGTCGCCTATCGCTAGCGATACCGCGCCTGGTTCCACTTATGGCCGAGCAGCGACAGGATGATGATCAGGCCGTTGAAGAACTGGACGTAGAAGCCGCTCAGTCCCGCCGCCACCACGCCGGTCTGGATGAAGGAGACGGTGACCGCGCCGATCGCGCCGCCGACGACGGTGCCGATGCCGCCCCAGGTCGGGGTGCCGCCGACGAACACCGATGCCAGCACCGGTAAGAGATAGCCGTCGCCGGCCGTCGGCCACCAGGTGAAGTTGATCATCACCGAAAACGTGCCGGCGATTGCCGCGCCGATGCCGACGAAGACGAACACCTTCACCCTGACGCGCTTGACGTCGATGCCCATCTGCTGGGCGCTGTCGGGATTGTCGCCGACCACCTTGACCTGCGCGCCGAAGCGATGGCGGTTGTAAAGCAGCGCCGACAGCACGACGAAGCCGATGGCCCAGAAGATCTGCACCGGAATGCCGTAAAGCTGGCTGGAGAAGATCTTGTAGGCCCAGCTGTCGGCAAGGCCGGTCAGCGCCGTCGACCTGCCCTCGTTGATGATCTGGATCAGGCCGCGCAGCAGGAAATTCATGCCGAGCGTGGCGATCAGCGACGACAGCCCGCCATAGACGACCAGCGAGCCGACCAGGAAGCCGAGAAGCATGCCGGTGACCATTGCGGCGGCGATGCCGACGAACGGGTCGTAGCCCGCCTGCACGACCAGCGCGAACACCCATGAGGCGAAGCCCATCGTCGCTGGAAACGACAGGTCGATCTCGCCGCAGGTGACGACGAAGACCAGCGGCACCACCACGAACAGCGCCACGGGCAGCGTGGTCAGCACGGAACTATAGAGATACCAGCTGGTGAAGACCGTCGGATTGGCGATCATGAACACGGCCATCATGACGATGAACACCGCAAGCGTGCCGAGAGCGGCGCGGTTGTCGAGGACAAAACCGCGCATCCAGTAATCGGACGGGTGCTTCCATGCCTTCCGGGCGGCTTCGCCGCTCCCGAGAGGGGTCTGCAGATCGGGCTCCATTGTCTTGCTCATCGCGCTGCCTGCTCCCCGGAGTCGTGCAATCCCGCCAGTCCGCCGGGATGTGCCACGTCTTCCATGAAATTGATGAGGTCTTCGGCCGACTTGACCTCGCTCCGGTCGGCGCTGAGTGCGACCTTGCCGCGGTCCAGCACGACGAAGCGGTCGGCGATATCGAAGACGTGGTGGATGTTGTGGCCAATGAACAGGATCGACCGGCCGCTCGCCCGCACCTGGCGCACGAAATGAAAAACCTTCGCCGTTTCGGTCAGTGACAGCGCCGTCGTCGGCTCGTCGAGAATGATCAGGTCGGCTTGCTTGTAGATGGCGCGGGCGATTGCCACGCCCTGGCGTTCGCCGCCCGACAGCTGGCCGACGATCGACTGCGGCGTAAACACTTTCGAGGTGAAGCCGATTTCGCGCATCAGCCGGCTCGCCTCCGCGATCTCCTTGTTGACCTTCAGGAAGCCAAGCCAGCCCGTGAGCTCGCGGCCCATGAAGATGTTGCGCACGATCGTCTGCTGCACGGCGAGCGCCCGGTCCTGGAACACCGTTTCGATGCCGGCGCCGCGCGAGCGCGCGGCGCTCCACCCGGTCACCGGTTTGCCGCGAATGAGGATTTCGCCGCTGGTCGGCTTGACCACGCCGGAAAGGATCTTGATCAGCGTCGACTTGCCGGCGCCATTGTCGCCGATCAGGCCGACCACCTCGCCGCGGTCGACGCTGAGATTGACGCCGCCAAGTGCATAGACCTGGCCGTAGGACTTGCTGATGTCACGCAGTTCGATGAGGCGTTCGGCCATGGCGGTCCTCGCTTGATTTCGTGCCGGCGTCTTCGCCAGCGGCCCCGCCGGCCGGGCTAAATCCCGGCCGACGGCTTGGGAGGTCAGCGCAGCGCCTGCTTGGCCAGCTCGGCAACAATCTCGTAATTCTGCGGCGTGACGAAGCCGGCGCCGGTGTCGACATTCATTGGCGCCAAACCCAGCACCACTTGCTGGCAGAGGCTGAGGATCGGCAGATAGCCCTGCAGGAACGGCTGCTGGTCGGCCGTCAGCTGCACCCAGCCGCCCTTGAAGCCCTCGACGATCTGCGGGCTGGTGTCGAAACCAAAGTTGAAGATGTCGCCCGGCTTCCTGCCGGCCGCCTGCATGTAGGTTGGCACATTGCCCAGCAGCTGCCCGCCGGGATAGCCGACCGCCTTGACGTCGGGATTGTTGAGCAGTGCTGCCGTGATCACCGGAATGGCCAGATTGGGGTCGGCTGCCCACTCGGTTTGAGAATTGATTTGAACGACGTCGATGCCGGCCTCTTTCAGTGCGGCGACCGTGCCGCGTTCGCGCGCGCCGCGGCTCTCGTTCTCGAACGGGCCGATCATGATCGCCTTGTCGCCGGCCTTGAGCCCGGCCAGCTTGAACGCCTCGGCGCCGAGCGCGCGGCCCTGCTGCTCCTGCTGGGCGCCGACATAGCCGCCGCCGAACGCCGCCGTGACCGTCGGCACCGGCACGTTCTGGTACATCATCTTGATGCCGTCCTTGTGCGCCTGTTCGGCCAGCGGCATGATCGCGGCGTCGCCTGGGTGGCCCATCATTGCGATGCCTTGGGGCTTGACCGCAACAGCCTCGCGCAACTGCTGGACCATCTTCTCCACGTCCCACCCAGAGAAGATATAGTCGACCTTGGGCCCGAGATCGGCGGCCGCCTGCTTGGCACCATTATAGACGATGGTGCCGAACGCATCGCCCTCCGCCCCGCCGGCGAAGAAACGGATATGGACATCCTTACACCATTGCGCATCGAGCGCCTGCGCTGGCAAGGTCGAGAGTGCGGCGGCGAGCGCCATCGCGGCCGCCGCGACGGTCGAGCGCAGAACTGTCCTTCTCATCGTAATGCTCATGCACTTATCCTCCCTTTATTCCCTCGCTAGCCGAGGGGTTTCGACGATCGCTTCGGCATTGCGCCGTAATCTTTCGCTGGCCGGCACCTCCCGCTGGCCGACTTCTCACGCCGGGTTCGGCAGATAGCTCGCGCCTCCCCGGCATTGCTGGAGATAATCCAGTGCCCGCGCCTGGCCGGTGATCTCGAGATCGCCGCGGTAGACCGGGTCGTGCCAGCCCTCGATGTCGATGGCACCTTTGTAGCCGACCAGCCGCAGCTCGCTGATCACCCGCGTCCAGTCGCTGTCGCCGAAGCCAGGCGTGCGCATCTGAACGAACGGCAGGCGGCCGAACACGCCATGTTCGCGGATCACGTCCCAGCGCACCGTCGCGTCCTTGCCATGGACGTGGAAGATGCGCGGCGCCCATTTGCGGATCTGCGGGATCGGGTCGATCAGGTAGACCAGCTGGTGGCAGGGCTCCCATTCCAGGCCGAGATTGTCGTCCGGCACTTCGTTGAACATCAGCTCCCAGGCGTCTGGATTATGCGCGATGTTCCAGTCGCCGCTGGCCCAGTTGCCGTCCATCGCGCAGTTCTCGAAGGCTATGCGCACGCCCTTGTCTGCGGCACGCTTTGCCAGCTTCCCCCAGACCTCGCGGAAGCGCGGCAGGCTGTCAGGCAGCGGTTTGCCGCGAATGCGGCCGGTAAAGCCGCTGACCATGTTGGTGCCGAACAGATGCGCGTTGTCGATGATCGTTTCCCACGCCTGGAGCACGCCGCGATCGACTTCACCGCTCTCCAGCGGGTTGCCGAACACGCCGATCGACGAGATGACAACATCGGCATCGCCGATCGCCTCGCGGATCTCGCCCGCCAGTCGCGGAATATCCTTGCCGCCCAGCGTCTGCCAGAAAAACGGCTGGATGCTCTCGAAGCCGAGCGGCAGTATCTGCCTGACATAGGCGGCCGGGTCATCGAGATTGGCCTTCACCATTGTGCCGATCCTGATGTCGAGCAGCGGGTTTGGCATCATGATCCTTCCTGTGCAGCGATGGCGACCCGGCGCCCGGTTTCGGCGCTCTCGATCGCAGCGAAAACCATGGCCAGGCTCTTGATGTTGTCGGCGCCGCGCGTCTCCGGCTCGGTGCCAGTTTCGACGGCGCGGACGAAATCCTGGATGATGCCGAGATGGCCGCCGACGCGATCGGCCGGGTCGAGCGGCGGCACGGCTATCGGTTCGGTGCGGTCGAACAGGCCTTCACGGACCGGCCGCACGACTTCCGCCTTCAGCCCGTCCTCGCCGTCCCAGACAATGCTGCCGCGCTCGGCGACGATGCGCCATGTACTGTCCCAGTTGGTACGGAAGCCGGCCGCGCACCAGCTGCCGGCATAGGTGAACAGCTTGCCGCCGCCGAGGTCGAAGCTTGCGGCTGCCGACGACCCTTGCCGATACCAGGAATTGGCCGGCTCCCACTCCTGGCAATAGACGCCGGCCGGTTCGCCGGCCACCATGTAGCGGGCGGCATCGAATGTGTGGATCGCCATATCGAGCAGCAGCACATGGCGCATCTCTTCGCGAAAACCGCCGAAATGCGGCGCTACGAAAAACTCGGCGTGGATGCTGGTCGCAGCACCAATGACGCCGGAATCGAGAAAGCGCCGGATGCGCCTGACGTTGGCGACATAGCGGCGGTTCTGCACGACGGCATGGATACGCCCGGCGCTGCGGGCGGCCTCGACAATGGCACGCGCATTATCCGGGCTGTCGGCCAGCGGCTTTTCGGTCAAGAGATGGCAATGGTGGGCAAAGGCGGAAAGCGCGACCTCGCGGCGGGCGGCGGGAACCACCACGTCGAATACCGCGTCGGGCCTGGTCTGGTCGAGCATGGCGTCGAGATCTGTTCCGATGACGGCGCCGGAAAGCTCGTATTCGCGCGCCCTCGCTCGCGCCCTTTCGGCATCGAGATCGACCAGGCCGACAATGGCGAGCCCGTCGATCTGCCTGGCCGCATCGAGCCAGGCCTTGCTCATCGCTCCGCAGCCGACCAGGACGACATTGATCATCCAGCACTCCTCCCTCGGCCCCTCCAGACCGATCATCACGGCATTCACGGCAGGGCCGTAAACCTTTTTCCGTAAACGTTTACGAGAACACACCCGATGACGTACAATGTCAATTAGCCGGTGCGAAAAATCGTCCTGCCGCCTTGGCCCGAAGAGCCGCCGGTGCTAGCCAAGCAAGGGGGAGAACTGTCCTTTGGCGTCCAGTATTCACGACCTTGCGCGTCACCTGAACATTTCGATCGGCACAGTGTCGCGCGCGCTCAACGGCCGCGCCGATGTCAATGCCGACACGCGCCAGCGCGTGCTCGATGCGGCCAAGAAGCTGAATTATTCGCCGAACCAGTCCGGCCGCAGCCTGCGGCGCGGCGCCACCCATTCAATCGCCTTCATGCTGCAGCCGCATCCGGGCGACCAGGAATATGGCGAGCCGTTCTTCATTCCGTTCCTGACCGGACTGCAGGCCAAGCTCGCCGAAAGCGGCCTCGACCTGATCGTCGTGATGGGTGCGCCGGGCGACTATCAGCAGGAGCGCCTGCGCCGTGTCGTCGAGACACGCCGGGCCGATGCCGTGGTGCTGGCCTGGACGCGGCGCGAGGACGAGCGTATCGACTATTTGACCCAGGCCGGTTTCCCGTTCGCGACGCTCGGCCGCAGCCGCTCCGGCGGCGATTCCTACCCCTCGCTCGACCTCGATTTCGAAAAAGCCGGGGCTGACGCGGTCGATCGCCTCGTCGCACGCGGCCACCGCCGCATCGCCGCCATCCGCCCGTCGCTCGACCTCAATTTCGGCTATCTGTTCCTCGCCGGCTATCGCAAGGCGCTGCGGCGGCATGGCATCGAATTCGACCCCGAACTGATCGCTGACGGCTTCATCAACGAGGCCGGCGGCTACGCGGTGACGCCGAAGGTCATGCGCTCCAAGGACCCGCCGACCGCCATCATCTTCAACAACGACGCGATGGCGCTTGGCGGCTGCAAGGCTCTGGCCGAGGCGGGCATCAGGCCCGGCCACGACATCGCGGTGATCGTCATCGTCGACACGCCGCTCTGCCGCTATTTTTCGCCGGCTCTGACCGGCTTCCGCCCGGCGCTTGAGCCGATGGGCGAGCGGCTGGCCGAAATGCTGCTGGCATCGATCCCGTCCTTCGCCGGCGCCGAAGGCCCCCGCATCATCCGCGAAGTCTGGCCGCTGGAGCTTATCGCGCGCGACAGCGATTGAATCGCGGCGGTCACTGAGCAGGCTGAGGTCGATCAAGCCGGCCGCGCTCGCGCTCCGGCGTTGCGACCAGCGAGGCAGCGGCGGCATTGGCGGCGGCAAGTGCCGCCTCGACAGGCTCTCCACGCGCAAGCCCCGCCGCAAAGGCGCCGACGAATTCATCACCGGCACCGTGGGTGCTGACCACCTTCACCGGCATCGCCGGCAAGGCGAATGCCTGGCCGTCGCGGTCGCAATAGGCAACGCCCTCGCCGCCGGCCGTGACAATCGCAGCCGGATAGGAACCGACGAGCATACCGGCCGCCTTCGCCGCACCCTCGAGCGTGTCGACGACAGGAACGCCGGCCAGGAACTCCGCCTCGATGGCGTTGACGATGACGATGTCGGTCAACGCGATCAGTTCGGCTGACAGCTTTCGCGCCGGCGCCGCGTTGAGGACGACGCGGCTGCCATGCGCCTTCACCGCCCGCGCCGCGGCAATGTTGGCGGCGTCCGGCACCTCGTTCTGCAGCAGCAGCACCGTCGTTTGCGCGATCAGCTCACCCGCCTCGGCAATGTCCTTTTCGCCGAGAGTGAGATTGCTGCCCGAGACGATCACCGCGCCATAGTCGCCGCTGGCGTCGAAAATCGCGACGCTCATGCCCGAGCCGGCGCCGGAAGCCAGTCCCACGAAGCGCTGGTCGACGCCGTTGCGGTTGAGATTGTCGAGAAGTGCCCGGCCGAAATCGTCGTCGCCGACAGCACCGATCATTGCCGCACGCACACCGGCCCGCGCTGCCGACACCGCCTGGTTGCCGCCCTTGCCGCCGCATTTTGGATGCCAGGCATGGCCGGTGACCGTTTCGCCCTTGCGTGGGCGATCGGGGGCTTCGACCATGATATCGTAATGCAGGCTGCCGAATACGGTCACCAGCGGCGGGGAAGCCGTCATGTGCCCCTGTCTTTCCGTTTCGACGTCACCGCAGACATGGTGCGGCCGAGATTGCGCTCCGCCGCCTGGTAGTCGCGTTGCGCGACCGCGACGAACAGCGCGTCGAGAATATTGAGCTGGGCAATGCGCGCCGCTGCGTTCTCACCCATCAACGGCGAGCCTTGCGCCGTCGAGCAGAGCACGATGTCGGCTACGGCTGCCAATGGCGAGTTGTCATAGTTGGTGATGGCCAGCGTGCGCGCGCCGCTTTTGCGCGCAAGTTGGATGGCGTCGATGACGGCGCTCGTGTTGCCGGAATGCGAGAAGCCGACAGCAATGTCGTCGGCGCCGAGCAGCGAGGCCGACATCAGCATCATATGCGAATCGTCGTAGACAGAGGTGCGGATGCCGATGCGCAGGAATTTGTGCGAGACGTCGCGAGCGATCTGCGCCGAGCCGCCGACGCCGTAGAAATCGCGATTCCTGGCGCGGTAAAGCAGATCGGCGGCACGGTCGAAATCGTCCATGTCGAGGATGGCGAGCGTCTCCTCCAGCGCCTGGATGGAGGTGCGGAACACCTTCTGCACGATTTCGGCCGAGCTGTCGTCCACCGACAGCTCCTGATGCATCTCGGCGGTCGGCAGGCGGCTGTACTCATAGACGGCGGTGCGGAAATCGCGATAGCCGGAAAAACCCAGCTTCTTGGCGATCTTGACCACCATCGCCTCCGACACACCGGCCTCCTCTGCGATCTGCTTGAGCGGGATGGTCTCGTCGAAGCCGCGCCGTCCGAAGACGGTTTCAACCACCTTCGCCTCGAGCGGCGTCAGATGCGGCATCATCATGCGGATGCGCGGTCCTACTGCTTTCAGGTCCAGGCCGGTCAAGGTCATCCACGTCCCCTCGTCACGCGATCGATAAGCATCGCGGCGAGGATTATAAGGCCAGTTGCCAAGAGCTGATAGAAGGACTGCACGTTCATCAGCGTCAGGCCGTTGCGCATGCTGCCGAGGATGACGGCACCCAGGATCGTGCCGACGACGCTGCCCTTGCCGCCCATCAGCGAAGCACCGCCGATCGCCGCCGCTGCTATGGCGTCGAGCTCCCAGAGATTGCCGAGAATGGGTTCGGCCGCACCCAACCGGCCGATCAGGATCTGTGCGGCAAGTGCCGCCAGCAGGCCCGAGATCATATAGGCGGCGATCTTGGTGCGGGCGATCGGCACGCCGGCTATGTAGGCTGCCTCCTCATTGCCGCCGACGGCGAGCAGATATTCGCCGAACGGCGTCTTCTTGAGGATGATCCACGCAATCAGCGCGACCACGGCCACGATGATGACCGCCAACGGCAATCCGAACAGCGAGCCGTTGAAGATGGCGCGAAAGCCGGCAGGCAGGCCAAGCACCGGATTGCCGCCGGTATAGATCAGCGCCAGCGCCCGGTAGGTGCTCAGCGTGCCGAGCGTGACGATGAAAGGCTGCAGCCCGACATAGGCGACCAGCACGCCGTTGAGCAGTCCGCAGGCAAGGCCGATGGCAAAGCCAGCGGCGATGGCCAGCGGAAACGGCACGCCGGCAACCAGCATCGAGGCCGAGATGACGGCCGAAAGGGCTGCCGTCGGCCCGACGGACAGGTCGATGCCGCCCGAGATGATGACCAGCGTCATGCCCAACGCCAGGCAGGCATTGATGCTCGACTGCTGCAGGATGTTGATCAGGTTACGCTCGGCAAAAAAGCCGGGGACCAGCGCCCCGAAGACGGCAAGGATCACCACCAGGCCGATCAGCGTGCCGGCGTCGCGCACGGAAAACCGGTGCAGGAAATCTGCCCTTGGGCGCGCTGCTGTGTGTTGGGTTATATCGGTCATCCGCTGGTCCTGTCCGTTACGCACCGGCCCGATGGCCTTGCGCCTTGCCGGCCTCAATCTCCGTTTGGGGTATGGCGTGCGCGGCGATCGCGTGTTCGCTGAGACTTGTGCGGCCCAGTTCGGCGGCGACCGTGCCGTCGCGCATGACCAGCACGCGGTCGGCGAGCCGGATCACCTCGGGGAGTTCGGACGACACGACGATTACCGAATGGCCTTCGGCGGCGAGTTCCTCGATCAGGTGGTAGATCTCCGCCTTGGCGCCGACATCGATGCCGCGCGTCGGCTCGTCGAACAGAAGGATCCGCGTTCCCGCCGCCAGCCAGCGGCCGATGATCGCTTTCTGCTGGTTGCCGCCGCTGAACAGCCGAATTGGCCGATCGAGCAGGAACGGCCTGAGATTGACGCGTTTCATTTTCTCGGCAGCCACGCGCTTCAGCCGGCGATGATCGATGACGCCGCGCGGCGCGAACACGCCCATCGAGGCCAGCGCCATGTTGCTGGAGATCGACCGCAACGGCACGATGCCTTCGCGCTTGCGCTCCTCCGGCACCAGGCCGATGCCGGCCGCAATCGCGTCGCGCGGACTGGAAAGCTTTACCGCCTTGCCGTCGATCTCTATTGCGCCTGATGAGGCCCGGTCGGCACCGGCGAGCAGCCGCAGCAGTTCGGTGCGACCCGACCCGACCAGGCCGGCAATGCCCAACACCTCGCCGCGATGCAGCTCGAACGAAACGTCATGGACCTTGGTCGCCGAGGCAAGGCCACGCACACTCAGCCTGATCTCGGCGGAAGCATGCGAGCGGTGCTGTTCCTGGGCAAGCTCGCGGCCGACCATCATCGAAACGACGGCCTTTTCCGAGACCTGTGCGATATCGACGGACCCGACCACGGCGCCGTCGCGCATGATGGTGGCGCGCTGGCAGATGCCGAACACCTCGTCCAATTTGTGCGAGACATAGACGACCGCGACACCGTCGCGGGCCAGGCCGGCAATGACTTCGGCCAGGCGCTCGAATTCTTTCGGCGTCAGGCTCGATGTCGGCTCGTCCATCGCAACGATCCTGGCGCGATCGAGCAGCGCCCGGGCTATCTCGACGATCTGCCGCTGCGCGACTTTCAGGCTGCCGAGCGGCGCTGCCGGATCGATGGTCGGGTCGATGGCCGCAAGGGCTTCCGCAGCGCGACGCTCCTGCTCGCGCCGCGCGACGAAAATGCCGCCGCGCGTCAGCGGATGGCCGAGAAACATGTTCTGGGCGACGCTGAGACGCGGCACCTGCTGCAATTCCTGATGGATCATGGCCACGCCGGCGGCGCGCGCCGCGACCGGGGTGTTCAGCATGGCCGGCTTTCCGTCGATGAGCACGCGTCCCGCTGTCGGCCGGTAGACGCCTGACAGAATGCGCAGCAGCGTCGACTTGCCAGCACCGTTTTCGCCAAGCAGGCCATGGATTTCGCCGGCGCCGACCGAAAAGGACACATCGCTCAGCGCCCGCACGGCCGGAAACACTTTGGAAATGCCCTCGAATTGCAGCCGCGCTGACATTGCTTCAGTTCTCCAGGCAGGGTGCCGACCCAAGGCCGGCACCCGCCGCCCCTGCTCTATTGGCCCGCTGCCGCGTCCTCGAGCAGCGCCTTGCGCGCGGCATCGCCGCCGCCGGAGTAACGGTCGGCATTGTCCTTGGTGATCAGCGCCTGCGGCGTGGCGACGACGCGCGGCAGCTTCTGCCCGGCCACCAGCCGCAGCGCCGATTCCAGCGCCACCTCGCCGGTCAGCACCGGGAACGAATCGACGGTACCGGTCAGCTCGCCGGCGCGGATCGAGGCATAAGCGTCGGAAATCCCGTCAGTGCCGAAGACGGCGACCTTGTCCTGCAGGCCGGCGGCCTTGACCGCTTCGACGATGCCCAGCGCCATGCCGTCATTGTTGGCATAGAAGCCGATCAGGTCTGGGTGCTGCTGCAGGATGTTAGTGGCCGCGTCGTAGGAGGTCTGACGATCCCAGTTGCCGGGGACGCTGGCGACGACCTCGAACTTGCCGGCTTCGGTGATGGTGGTCTTGAAGCCGTCGGTGCGCTGGACGGCGGCGTAGACGCCGGCCTGGCCTTCGACGATGGCGACCTTGCCGCCATCCGGCCGGTTCTTGATGAACCATTTGGCGACACGCACGCCATTGTCGCGCTGGACATTACCGACATAGTGCTCGGCCTGCGGGATGACCGCGTCATTGACGTTGACCACCGGCACATTGGCTGCCTTGGCCTGTTCCATGATCGGCTGCAGGTTGGAGTCGGTCTGCGGCGAGACGAGAAGCACGTTGTAGCCTTGCGTGACCAGACCTTCGGCGATGGTGAGCTGGCCGAGCTGGTCGCCCTCGCTTTGCGCCGCCTGGTAGACGACGGGCACGCCGGTGCGGTCGCCGAACGACTTGTAGCCCTCACCCAGCGAGCGCCAGTATTCGTTGGTCAGCGTCTTGGAGACCGCACCCGCCTTGGTGCCCTCGGGCAGCTTGGGGAAAGCCCCGAACTTGGCCTCGAGCTGCGACCAGTCGATGCGATCCTTCTCGGTGTCGGAATTGAGCGGCGCGAGGTCCGCGGAAAACGACGAGCCTATAGATAGCGCCATCACGGCAGCGGTAGCGGTGGCAAGCAGAAATTTCATGGTCTTTCCTCCCTTGTTGAAAACGGTGATGGCCGCTGCGTCAGCTGTCCGGCCCGAGCATGGCTTCCTGGATGATGGCTTGCGACGCGACCGCGTCCTGACAGTCGATGGCGGTGGACAGGCGGTTGTCCTTTTCCAGCCGATCGACGACGCGCAGCATGCGCTTGACGGTCGCGATGTTGACTTCGCATTCGTGGACCGGATCGAGCCAGGTCATGTCGGGGAACGTGTCGAAGTAGATGGCGCCGGAGTAGCCGTCGCGGCGGATCTGCCTGAGTAGCTCGATCGTCTGCAGCGTGTGCACCGCGCCGACCATCAGGCCGTCGTCGCGCTTGGCGTAGCCGTCGTTGAGATGCACGCCGAGCAGCTTGCTATGGCGCGCCACGAGTGCTGCGGCAAAGGCCGGCTGCTCGTCGGCATAGAGCACATGAGCGAAATCGAGCGTCACGCCGAGATTGGGCAGGCCGATCTCGCGGATCGCCAGCAAAGTCGTCGCCGCGTCGGGCATCAGGCTGTAGGAGCGCGGTTCGTTGGGCTTGTACTCCAGGCTGATCTGGCAATCCGGATCATACGCCGCTACTTCACGAATGCCATCGATTTCGTGTTGCCAGAGCGTTGTGTAGTCAGCCTGGAAGGCGTAGTCGAAGCCATCCTGCCCCAACCACAATGTCATCAGGCTGGCGCCGGCCTCGCGCGCGGCGTCGATGCCGGCCTTGGTCAGGTCGATGGCCTCGCGGCGAACGGAAGGATCCGGATTGGTGAAGGCGCCGAGCTTGAAAGCCGGGTTAGAGTAGTAGCGCATGGCGAAGCCATTGATCGAAAGCCCGAAATCGCCGAGTTTGCGCGCCATTTCCGCAGGCTCTTCATCGACATGGTCGGGGAAGTTGAGGTCGAGATCGGTCAACTCCGCAACCTTTGCCGCACGTGCCGCCATTTGCAGCATAGACGGCTTGCCGACAAGATCGGGCCACTCGGACTGTGGCCGCGAGGCAAAGGAATTGAGGCGGGTGGCGAAACGATAGGCAGTCATCGGGGACCTTTCATTGTCATAACTTTACATAAGAATGATTATTTGTAAAGTTGTTAATTGCTCACTCGGCGACGACGAATTCGCCATACCCAGGCCAGTTGCGACCACGGGGGACAAGCAAGCGCGGCGCTGTCACGCAAGTATCATGTTCGCGTCCTAGATCGCTTCTCCGAAGGCTTTCGCGGCATCCTTGATGCGACGCGGCGCCTTTTCAGATCCCGGCAGCTTTGTCCCAAAGAGGATATCCATGAAAAACCTGCACCGAACCGCGTCCCTCGCCGTCGCGCTGGCGATGTTCACGGCCATGAGCCCGGCCCTGGCTGAAAACGCCGCGATCGTCGGCGGCGTCAGCTTCGTCAACAAGGGCCTTGTCGGTGTCGGCCGCATCCCGGCCAGCCAGAAGGACAAGTTCGGCGAGACGTTTGGCTCCGGCTCGGGCATGGCGATCGACGCTGCCGGCTGGATGCATGGCGCCAATGGCTACAAGGGCTCGCTGTGGCTGCTGCCGGATCGCGGCTACAATGTCGTCGGCACCACCGATTACCGTCCGCGCCTCAACACGATCGTCCTCGAGTTCGCCCCGATCGCGCCGGGTGCGGCACCGGCCACCGGCCAGGAACAGTCGGGCCTCAAGGCAACCTTAGGCGACACCATGCTTTTGACCGACGACAAAGGCGCCGATGCAACCGGCCTCGATCCGCTCAGCGGCGTGCGTGCCGCGACCGACGACATGCCGATCCTGCCCGAAGCCAACGGCAAGCTCGCGCTCGATAACGAAGCGATCGCGCGGCTGCCCGACGGCACGATGCTCATCTCGGACGAATACGGTCCGAACATCTACCGCTTCTCCGCCGATGGGCGTCTGATGTCGGCAACGCAGCCGCCGGCAGCGCTTGTCCCGACGCGTCACGGGTCGCCAAACTTTGCTTCCAACAATCCGGGACCTGGCGCGGCAGACCCAGATCCGAAGGATCCCGAAACCGGCCGCCAGAACAACCAGGGCCTCGAAGGCATGGCTTTGACGCCCGACGGCAAGTTCCTGATCGCCGTGCTGCAGTCGGCACCCAGACAAGATGGCGGCGATTCCGCCTCGACACGCCAGAACACGCGCGCGCTGGTCTATGACGCATCGGATCCTGGCCAGCTCAAGCTCGCGCATGAATATGTCGTGCCCCTGCCGGTGTTCACCGATGCCAAGGGCAAAACCAGGATCGCCGCGCAGAGCGAAATCGTGGCGCTGTCGGACAAGACCTTCCTGATGCTGGCGCGCGACAGCGGCAACGGCCAGGGGCTGAAGGGCGACACTTCGCTCCGTCGCGAGATCAGCGTCGTCGATGTGTCGGCGGCAACCGATATCGCCGGCACAGAGTTCGACAAGGACAAGCCGGTTGCGCCCAAGGGTGAGCTCGATGCATCGGTGACGCCGGCCAAGCTGACGCCGTTCATCGACATCAACGACAAGAATGAGCTCGGCCGCTTCGGGCTGCACAATGGCGCGCCAAACGACCGCAACAACCTCTCAGAGAAGTGGGAGGCGATGTCGGTGGTGAGCGTCCTCGATCCAAAACTGCCCAACGACTATTTCCTGTTCGTCGCCAATGACAATGACTTCCTCACCCAGGACGGCTTCCAGGTCGGCGCGGCCTACAAGGCCGAGGATGGCGCCGATGTCGATACTATGTTCCTGGTCTATCAGGTCACGCTTCCAGGTCTCGCCAAGAAGTAGTGGCACCCATACAGGCGGACGCGCCGAACGCGTCCGCCTGAGCTGGCGCGATTGAACGGTAGTGCCCTTCAGTTGCGGCTCGCTCGCGCAAGGATGGTGTTCTAGGACAAGTGTGTTGCAAGACCTGCGACTGACGATCCCGTCGAAGGCACTTACCTCAACATCTCCGCGTCCTTTGGCACACCGGCATCGATCGGCTCGGCTGTCCTGTTCGAAACGGCGGCGATCTTCCCGGCGGCCGACAAGTTCGGGCGCACGAAGACCGGCGCGACGCCGTCGACGCGGCTGTAGAGGTCGATAATGTCCTGATTCATGAAGCGCACACAGCCGGATGAAGCGTTCTTCCCAATGGAATCCCACTCCGGTGTGCCGTGCAGCCGGTACATCGTGTCCTTGCCGTCGCGGAAGAGATACAGCGCGCGGGCGCCAAGCGGGCTCTGCGGGCCGGGCGGCATGCCGTCCTTGTATTTCGCCAGTTCCGGCCGGCGTTGGATCATTTCCGGCGGCGGCGTCCACACCGGCCACTTCTTTCTCGCCTGAACCACGGCACTGCCGGTCCATCCGAAACCGGCCTTGCCGAGGCTGACGCCGTAGCGAATTGCCTTGCCGCCGTCGCGCACCAGGTAGAGAAAGTGCTCGGAGGTATCGACGACGATCGTGCCGGGTTTCTCTCCGGTCGGATCGGACACGACTTGGCGGACGAATTTCGGATCGATCTTGGCTACCGGTATTGCCGGCAGTTGATAGCCCTCGTCGACGCGCGCCGCATACATGCTTGCGGCATCGCCGAAAGCCGGCTCGCTTGGCGCCGCTGTCACCGGCGGCGCCGCCACGTCGGTCGTGGTGCACGCCGAAAGAGCCACGGAGGCCGCGCCCAGAGCCGATGCACCGAGAAAGGCGCGCCGGTTCGGGCGCTCAAAAAACAACGGAATATCGGACATGAGCCCCCCGGCTTGCCCATGAGATCCAGGAAATGCGGCCCCACGCGTGCAGGATCAATATACGATTCCGGAAGCTTTGAGAACATGATTGATCAAGGCACACCAGGCGGAATTTGCAGCACCGCATCGACCTGTTCCGTTAAATCGGCAATCATTGCGGACTCAAGACAAGCCTTCGCCGAGTTGCCTGCCATGGACGACAACATGCCCGCGCGCCGGCGGACCGGCGACCTGACCAGTGGGCCTATCCCGCGCACCCTTTTGCTGTTTGCCCTGCCGGTGCTCGGCTCCAATGTGCTGCAGTCGCTCAACGGCTCGATCAATGCCGTGTGGGTCGGCCGTTTCCTCGGTGAAGCGGCGCTGACCGCCACGTCCAATGCAAACCTCGTGCTGTTTCTCATCCTCGGCACGGTGTTCGGCATCGGCATGGCGGCGACCATCCTGGTCGCGCAATCCGTCGGCGCCCGCGATCTGCCCGAAGCCCGGCGCATCGTCGGAACCAGCGCCACCTTCTTCTTCCTCGTCTCGGTGGTGTTCGCGGTCTGCGGCTGGATCTGGGTCGATGCGATCCTCGATACGCTCGGCACGCCGGCCGATGCTTTGCCGCTGGCGCGCTCCTATCTGCGCATCATCTTCCTGGCCGTGCCGATGATGAACCTGCTGTCCTTCGTCATGACGGTGCTGCGCGGCGCCGGCGATTCGCGCACGCCTTTCCTTTTCATGGCGCTGGCCGTCGTGCTCGACATCGTTTTGAACCCGTTGCTCATTCTCGGCATCGGGCCGTTTCCCGAACTTGGCATCGCCGGCTCGGCCGCCTCGACGCTGATCGGCCAGACGGTAAGCGTGGTTGCCATCCTGGTCGTGCTTTATGCGCGCAAGCACCCGCTACGGCTGGCCGGCGCCAATCTTGCTCTGCTGCGGCCGGATCCGGCGCTGCTGCGCATCGTCGTCTTCAAGGGCGTGCCGATGGGCCTGCAGATGATCGTCGTCTCGGCAGCGGCGCTGACCGTGATGGGCATGGTCAATTCGTACGGCTCACAGGTTGCAGCTGCCTACGGCATAGCCGCACAGCTCTGGACATATATCCAGATGCCGGCGCTCGCCATCGGCGCCGCGGTGTCGTCCATGGCGGCGCAAAATGTCGGCGCCAGGCGCTGGGACCGGATTGGACACATCGCCGCCTCCGGCGTCGGCTTCAACCTTGTGCTCACCGGCGTGCTTGTCGCGCTGCTGTTCGTATTCGATCGCGCGGTGCTCAGCCTCTTCCTCGGCAGCGACAGTGCAGCAATCGACATCGCCACTCACATCAACAATATCGCGTCGTGGTCCTTCATCCTGTTCGGCATCACCATCGTGCTCTTCGCCACCGTGCGTGCCACCGGCGCGGTGATGCCGCCGCTGATCATCCTGGTGATCTCGGTGCTGCTGGTGCGCACCAGCTTCGCCTATTTCTTCCGAAGCGTGATCGGCGAGGAAGCTCTGTGGTGGAGCTTTCCGGCCGGCTCGATAACCTCGCTCGTGCTGGCCGCGGCCTATTATCGCTTCGGCCGTTGGCGCAGCCTGCACATGATCGAGAGCCGGCCGGCTGCCGGCGAACCACCGGATACCGGCCTCGGCGTACCGCGCCAGCGCGCCCATCTTTCGCCCGAGGCACCGAACGGCTGAAAGGTCGGCTCAGCGCGCGTATTTCGCGCCAAACCCGAGCGCCACCAGGGAAAAGACGACAATCATGCCGGCAAAGGCCAGGCTTGCCGCGGTCGCGCTTGTCATGGTCGACAGGACGCCGATGCCGATCACCGGCAGCGCGTTGCCGCAAAAACAGCAGATGAAGAAGGCCGAGACGACTTCCGCGCGCCGGTCCGCCGGCGCGATCTCGTTCACCACTTGCAAGCCGCCGCGATAGCCGAGCGCTGCGGCCACGCCGCACAAGGCGGTCCCGGCAATCATTATGGCCATCGATGCGAAGACCTGCGCCGCAACAATCAGCGCGACGGTTGGGATCATCAGCGCAAGCGCTGCGAACATTGCGGCTCGGCTCGAAAGTCGTGCCGTCGCTACGATGGTGGCGGCCGTCACGATCGCCAATTCAAAGAACAGAGCGCCGGCTTCGGCATGGTTGGTCACTTGCAGCTGCTGCGCCAAAATGCTGGGTGCGAGTGCTGCATAAAAGCCGACCAGCGCCATTGCGCCAAAGCCGGTCACCGCCGGCGCAACAAAACTTGCGCGAATGTCATCGGGCACGGAAAGCCGCGGCCGCATCGAAACGTCAGCCAGTTTCCCCGGCCGCGAAACGGTTTCCCGCGTGCGCCAGACCAGCAGGGTTACAGTCGCGAGCATCGCCAGGTAGACGACGAATGTCAGCCTGAGCGGCCAAGGCGCGTATTCGGCGAGCAACCCGGCCCCCAGCGCACCGAGGCCGAGGCCGAGAAAATTGGTGCTGGTGGCAATCGTCGCCGCCTGTGACTTGTCGTCGGTCGGGAGCAATTCGGCGAGCCAGGCGGTGCCGGTACCCGCGCCGACCCCGATTCCCAGTCCGCTCAGAATTCGGGCGATGTCGAGCCAGGCGACATTTTCGGCGAACAGGAAAACCACCGCGCTGACAACGGCCACCGCCATCCCGGCCAATGCCATTGGACGGCGCCCGATGACATCGGACACACGCCCCAACATCAGCAGCGCCGCCAGATTGCCGATGACATAGACGGCGTAGACCAGCGCCAAAGTGATCTGCGAGAAGCCGAAGATCTGCTTGTAGATGATGTAAAGCGGCGTCAGCGCCGTGCTGCCGGCGAAAAGAGCCGCGATCATGGCGGCCACGGCGGCCGCTGCAGCGCGGCCGCCGAGTTCGTGATCGCGCGTCATGACTTGAGCGTGAGCCGTCATTTTTTCGACCTTTTGCTGTTCGGGATCTGACACCCTAACGCCGTTTTCGCGCCAGCCGTTCCCCCTCCCTGGCTTGCTCCTGACAAGTTTGGCAGCTTTGCCGATGGCGCTAAGCGAGATCCTCTTTTAACTTCATCGGATTGTCAGGGGAGATTCATGGGCAAGGGACGAGTCGAGGCATTTACCGATGGCGTGGTCGCCATCATCATCACCATCATGGTGCTGGAATTGAAGGTGCCGCATGGCGAGGATTTTTCCGCGCTGGCACCACTCTGGCCGATATTCCTCAGCTATGTGCTGTCCTTCATCAATGTCGGCATCTACTGGAACAATTTGCACAACATGTTCCATACCGTGCAGCGGGTCGACGGCCGCGTGCTGTGGGCGAACCTCAACCTGCTGTTCTGGCTATCGCTGATACCGGCGACGACAGCCTTCATGGGTGAGAACCATTTCGCGCCGGTGCCGGTCGCCGTCTACGGTGTCGACCTGGCGCTCTGCGCCATCGGCTTCAACATCCTCACCATGGCCCTGCATCGGCTGCACGGCAGCGAAACCCTTTTCGCCCGGGCGTTGGGCAATGACCTCAAGGGAAAAATCTCGCTGGTGCTCTATCTTTCCGCCATCGCGCTGACCTTCGTCAATCACTGGATCGGTGTCGCGATCTATGTCCTGGTGGCGATGGTCTGGTTCGTGCCGGACAGGCGCTTCGAGCGGCTAATCGAGAAATAGACAGACCATGATCCCGAACCGAAGGACCGCGTCAGCGAAAAGTGGATGCCAGTTTTCGAAAAAGATCATGATCAGACAGAGCCCCATCCCGAATTTTATCGGGATGGAACAGGCTCTAGCCCCGCATCTCTTTCAGCTTTTCCGCTACCGAGGCGGCAAGGTCGGCGTAGCGCTCCTCCAGCCGCTCGGCCGCCTTGATCACTGAAAAATCATGGCCGAATTTTTCCAGCGCCATGCGCAGCTTTTCGACGAACTCCGCCTGTTTTTCGAGCGCCGAAAACAGCGTTTTCACTTGCGCTTCGCTGATGTCGGGATTGGCAAGCATTTGCGGCACTTCGCGGCTCATCTGGTCGCCGGTTGCGGTCTGCTCTTTCAGGATCTCGATCCAGTCGGTCAATCGTCAGTCTCCTTTTCGATATCAGCATGCGCAGCGCCCGCCGACGCGGTCAACCCGAAGATGCCTGTATCGGCTTGCGCGAGCCTCGTTCCGCGCTAAGTTCGCCGCGGCCAGAACAGGAGAAAATCATGACCACCGACGCCGAGATCCAGACCGCTCTGCCTGCACTTGCCTCCGGCAATGTCGCCGTCATCACCGGTGCGGCCAGCGGCATCGGCCTTGCCGCGGCCAAACGGCTGGCTACGATGGGCATGAAGATCGTGCTGGCCGATATCGGCGGCGCACGCCTCGATGAGGCCCGACGCGCCATCGTCGCCATCGCCGGCGACAGTGCCGTGCTTGCCGTCGCCACTGACGTCTCGGAAGCCGACGACCTCGACCGACTGGCCGAAAGGACATCCGGCACTTTCGGCGACGTGTCGCTGCTGATGAACAATGCCGGCGTCGGCAACAACCCCGGCAAGCCGTGGGAAAACCTTGACGCCTGGAAGCAATTGCTGGACATCAATTTCTGGGGTGTCGTGCATGGCGTAGAGGCGTTCGCGCCACGCATGCTGGCGGCAGGAAAGCCCGGCCTGATTGTCAACACCGGCTCCAAGCAAGGCATTACCACGCCGCCCGGCAACCTCGCCTACAACGTCTCCAAGGCTGGCGTGAAGACCTATACCGAGGGCCTTGCACACGCGCTGCGCAACGAGCCCGGCGCCAGTGTCGCGGCGCATTTGCTCATCCCCGGGTTTACCTTTACCGGCCTGACCGAAGGTGCGACCGAAAAGCCGGCCGGCGCCTGGACGGGCGAGCAAGTCATCGACTTCATGCTGGCCTCGCTACGGCGCGGCGATTTCTACATCCTGTGTCCCGATAACGAGGCGACCCGGTCCATGGACGAAAAGCGCATGGCCTGGGCGATTGGCGACATCATCGAGAACCGCCCTGCCCTGTCGCGCTGGCACCCGGACTACAAGGAAGCCTTTGCGGCATTCATGAAATGATCCCGCGATCGTTCGCGTAAGCTCTGTTGGGAAGCCGAACAACAAGCTCGCTCACGCCGCCGTATGCTTCTTAGTGTTGCGCTTCTTAGCCACGGCTTTTGCTGCGGCCATGTCGGCGATCTGTTCGTCGTGCCGCTTCGCCGCTCGTTCACATTTGGCGCGGATTTCCTCGACTTCGGATTCGGTCAGGTGTTCGATGCCGATAAAGGTATTCTTGGCTTTGCTGACGCGGATCAACTCGTCGAGCTTGGCCTGGATCGCCGCACTGTCGCGGTTCTGGGTGTTCTGGATGAGAAACACCATCAGGAAGGTGACGATCGTGGTGCCGGTATTGATGACGAGCTGCCACGTGTCGGAAAAGCCGAAGACCGGACCGCTTACCGCCCAGACCACAATGATCAGGAAACAGACGGCAAACGTCGGTGGCAGACCGGCAAGATGGGCGACATAGTTGGCGATCCTGGTGAACAGCTTCTCGATCATGGCAGGGAGAAACAATCGGCAGCTGCTTGGAGTTCCCTGCGGGGTGGAATTCACGGTCAAACCGCGCGCGCGCCGGGCTCGTAACGGTCAGGTGGCGTCGTTTTCCCAGCGGTCGAGGAAAGCCTCGATGGGCAAGGCCTGCATGTCGGGGACTGCCCTGGCCAGTTTCTCGACCGGCCAGTCCCACCAGGCAAGACGTTCGATCCGGGCCGCAGTTTCCGCGCTGAAGCGCTGCCGCAATGGCCGGGCCGGAACGCCGGCGACGATTGCATAGGCCGGCACGTCTCGCGTCACCACCGCATTGGCACCGACGATCGCGCCATTGCCGATCACTACGCCAGGCATGATCACGGCGCCATGGCCGATCCAGACATCATGGCCGATGCTGACGGCTTTCGCCCGCCGCCGGTCGCGGAACGCCTGATCGACACCCAGCCAGCGGATATATTCGTTGGGCCGATAGCTGATCTTGTGCTGCGTCAGCCGCTCGACCGGATGCTCCAGCGCATTGATGCGGCTGTTGGCGGCGATCGAGCAGAATTTGCCGATCGTCGTATAGATCGCCTCGGCCTGGCGCTCGAAGTAGGAGAAGTCGCCGACCGTCACCTCGCGCAGGATGACCCGCTCGCCGATCGACGCATAGCGTCCAAGCTTGCACGCCTTCAACTCCGCCGTCGGATGGATGCGCGGCTCGGGATCTTTCAGGACAAGGTGTTCGGGACGGTCCATGCGGGCGCTTTACGCCGGCGCGCATAGTCTCGCAAGCCGAGTGAAGCGCCGCGCATCCGTCTGGACGCGCCAAGGACCCTATAGCACCTTCAGTCTCTATTTCGGCTTGCCGCTGGTCCACACCACGTTCTGGCCGTAGAGCGGCACGGTGGTGACCGACATTTTTGCCGAGCCATCCTGCACCTGGCGCGAATGCGACAGGTAGATCAGCGTTTCGTTGGCCTTGTCGTAGATGCGGTTCACCACCTGCTTTTTCCAGATCAGGCTGATGCCTTGCTTGAACACCTCCTCGCCGGCCTCGCTCATGTCGATGTCGCCAATGGTGATCGGCCCGGTCTGGCGGCAGGAGATCGAGGAATCGGACGGGTCCTCGAACCAGTTGCCTTTCTGCAGGCGGTCGATCACCCCACGGTCGAAATAGGAGACGTGGCAGGTCACGCCCTCGACCTTCGGATCCTTGATCGCCTCGACGATGATGTCGTTGCCGAGTCAATCGACGCCGACGTTGCCGACTTCCTCGGCGACGGCCGAGCCGGCACCAATGACCAGGCATGCGGCCAACGCGCCGCCAATCAGTTTTCGCAAAGAGGCCTCCTGCGGTTCGAATTTTGCCGACCTCAGGTGGGACGAACGGCAGCGCTTTGCAAGCAGATCGCCTCCCACAGCATTGCCGGTTGCGGCAACGCGACATCTTTGCGTCGGCGCGACCGAACCGCTAAGAGTGTTCGCCAAGCCAGGGCTTCACGGCGCCAACCCGGCGCCCGATGGAAATAACGACGGACTTCACTGATGATGCGTTCAATTCTGGTCGGTATTCTCGTCCTGATGGCCGCAGGAATCGGTTGGCTCACCTTCGACTGGTACCGCGGACATTATGGCGGCGAGCCGTTCGGAGCACCTTTCACGCTGGTCGACCAGAAGGGCACGCCGGTCACCGAAGCCGCCTTTCGCGGCCACCCCAGCGTCGTCTTCTTCGGCTTCACGCACTGTCCGGAAGTCTGCCCGACCACGCTTTTCGAGTTGGCCGGCTGGCTGAAGACGATGGGCGACGACGGCAAGAACCTGCGCGCCTATTTCGTTACGGTCGACCCGGAGCGCGATACGCCCGAAACCATGAACACCTATGTCAGCAATTTCTCCGATCGCATCCTCGGCATCACCGGCGATCCGGATAAGGTCCACGCCATGGCCAAGTCGTTCGGCATCTATTGGAAGAAAGTCGACACGAACGATGGCGACTACACGATGGACCACACCGCTTCGGTGCTGCTGCTCAATGCCAAGGGCGATTTCGCCGGCACCATTGCCTATGGCGAAAGCCCGGACGCCGCCATCGCCAAGCTCAAGCGGCTGGCGGCGGAAGGTTGACACATCCGGTAATGACGCAGACGCGTTTGTATTTCACCGCGGGCAAGATCGAGGCCGATCGCATCTTCGCGGCGCTCGGTGCGGCATTCGACGATGAGGGCCTGCCGGTTGCGGTGCTCGAGGTCGACGAGGACCGGGACATCCACGAAGTATCGCTCTATGCCGACGACGACGTCGATGCGGTCGAGGCGCGGCTTAGGGACATCCTTGCCGGACTGTCGCTGTCGAAATCGATAGCGCGCGAAGCGCTGCCCGACATCGATTGGGTGGCGCGCTCGCTAGAGGGATTGAAGCCGGTGCGGGCCGGGCGCTTCTTCGTCCATGGCGCGCATGACCGCAGGAAGCGCCACAGCGGCGAGCTCGCCATCGAGATCGAGGCCGGCCTTGCCTTCGGCACCGGCCATCACGGCACCACCGCCGGCTGCCTCGAAATGTTGGAGCAGGTCATACGGCGCGAGCATCCGCGCAACGCGCTCGACCTTGGCACCGGCAGCGCGGTGCTCGCCATCGCGGTGGCCAAGCTCGCGCATATTCCGGTGCTGGCGACCGACATCGACCCGGTCGCCGTCAAGGTGGCCGCCGCCAATGCGCGGCTGAACCAGGTCAAGGGGTTTATTGAAACGGTAGCGGCGCCCGGTTTTCATCATCCGATCTTTGCCGCGCGTGCGCCCTTCGACCTGATCGTCGCCAACATATTGGCCCGGCCGCTGATGCGTCTGGCGCCGCAAATGGCCGGGAATATCGCGCTTGGTGGCTCGATCGTGTTGTCGGGCATTCTCGAGCGCCAGCGCGACGCGGTAATCGCGGCCTATGTCGGCCAGAAATTCCGGCACGTCCGCACCTTGCACCGCGAGGGCTGGGTGACGATTCACCTCAAGCGCTGAAGCGCGACGCTTTCAAGCGAAGCCGGAATTCGCCCAGATTTAGCGCGAGTTCGCCGCTTTCTTCAGCTGTTCGCGATCGTAGCCGTGAGCTTTCAGCGTTTCGTCATCAAAGCCAAGCAGAACGCCGCTCACATACCGGCTCGCCTCGCGCTGGCGAGCTTCGATCAGCGCGTTCACAGCGTTTCTGAAAAATCCGCGTCTAGGTGAAATCGTGGACATGACGGTCTCCTTTGCAGGGCAACAGGACTTTTCCTCCACGTTAAGAAGGTAAGCTCTGCTGACGCTTTTTGAAATCGCCGATTCTGCATGGCCTCCATGCGCAAAAAGACACTCTAGCGGCCAGCCATGATCGGTCCGAAATCGATTCCGATTTTCGAAGTCATGCGCTACGGTCGCGCCAGCACTCGAGGAGAGCCGACATGTTCCAGACCTTCGATTCCGCCGGCGATCCGGCCGTTGGCAAGCCGCGCGTGGCAATGCTGCGCCAATGGTTGGCGGCGAACGGGCTGGATGGCTTCATCGTGCCCCGTGCCGACGAGCACCAGGGCGAATATGTCGCCGACTGCTCGGCACGGCTGAAATGGCTGACCGGCTTCAGCGGCTCGGCCGGCGTCGCCATTGTGCTTGGCGAGCGCGCCGTCATGTTTGTCGACGGGCGCTACACGCTGCAGGTGCGCCAGGAGGTCGATCTCGACATCTTTTCGATCGAGAGCCTTGTCGACAACCCGCCGGCCAACTGGATCAAGGACAATCTCGGCAAGGGCGTGCGGTTGGGCTTCGATCCGTGGCTGCATACGATCAGTGACGTCAAGGCCCTGAAGGCCTCGGCCGAGAAGTCCGGCGCGATACTGGTGCCGCTCGAAGAGAATCCGATCGACGCGATCTGGCAGGACCAGCCCGGGCCGCCACTGGCGCCGGTCGAGATCCACCCGATCGGCTTTGCCGGCGAACTGGCCAAGGACAAGCTGGTGCGGCTGGCGGCGGCCATCGAGAAGGACGGCGCCACCCATGCCGTGCTGACCGACCCCTCTTCCATCGCCTGGGCCTTCGACATTCGTGGCGGCGACGTACCGCACACACCGCTGGCGCTCGGCTTTGCCGTGCTTGCCGCTGACGGGTCGAATCTGCTTTTCATGGA
This sequence comes from Mesorhizobium sp. M0751, assembly GCF_040320265.1. NCBI lineage: Bacteria > Pseudomonadati > Pseudomonadota > Alphaproteobacteria > Hyphomicrobiales > Phyllobacteriaceae > Mesorhizobium > Mesorhizobium sp. M0751. The sequence goes on along the minus strand of NZ_JAMYPH010000003.1, from coordinate 343,049 downwards.
CCAGCGCAAGTTTTCGCGCACCGTCGCGGCCTATCTGACGCAGCTCGCCGAATTGCATGAACCCGGTGAATTCGAAACGGCAATCGTCACCCTGGCCAAGGGCGGCGCAAAAATCGCGCTGGACCCGGTTCTAGCGGCGGACAAGCTCAGGATGCTGGTCGAGGATAATGGCGGCACCGTCATTGCCGTGCCCGATCCGGCCCGCATTCCACGCGCAACAAAGAACAAAGCCGAGATCGCCGGCGCACGCGCCGCGCATCGCCGCGACGGCGCCGCGGTCGCCAAGCTGCTGTGCTGGCTCGACCGCCAGAAGCCCGGCACGCTCGACGAAATCGCCGTTGTCACCAGGCTTGAGGAGACGCGCCGTCAGACCGGCGAAGAAACACAGATGCCGCTGCGCGACGTATCGTTCGACACCATCTCCGGCGCTGGTCCTAACGGCGCCATCATGCACTACCGCGTCTCCCGCGCCACCAATCGCAAGCTGGGGGATGGCGAGCTGTTCCTGCTCGACTCCGGCGGGCAGTACCAGGACGGCACCACCGACATCACCCGCACCGTGCCGATCGGCACGCCAACCGAGGAGATGCGCGAACGCTTCACGCTGGTGCTGAAAGGCATGATCGGCATCTCCATGCTGCGCTTCCCGCAAGGCACGCGCGGCTCCGAAATCGATGCCGTAGCCCGCCTGGCGCTATGGAGACGCGGATGCGACTTCGCCCATGGCACCGGACACGGTGTCGGCTCTTATCTTGCCGTGCATGAGGGACCGCAGCGTATCGCCAAAACCGGCACCGAAAAGCTGCTGGCCGGCATGATCGTCTCCAACGAGCCCGGCTATTACAAGGGGGGTTCTTACGGCATCCGTATCGAAAACCTCGTCCTGGTGACGCCGGCTGAAGCGATCGAGGGCGGCGACATCGCCCTGCATGGCTTCGAGACACTGACGCTGGCGCCGATCGACAAGCGGCTGGTCCGGTCGGACCTCTTAACCCGTGACGAGCTCCATTGGCTCGATGAATACCATGCGCGGGTGCTGGCCGAGATCGGACCGATGCTCGACGGCGAGACGCTGGCCTGGCTGGAAAAAGCAACCGCCCCGCTGCCGCACGACGCAAAAATCTGATTGTGGAAGGATGATGGGGCGCGTCGACCTGTGGACAGGCGGAGCGCGGGGGCGATCAGGATGGGCAAATACAGGATTGTGGGTTCGGGCGGCGTGGGTGCATTCAATGGCGTGGGTGGTGCATTCAATGATGAGCGAACGCCCTTCATGCCGAGTGCCTCGCCCATTCCGTTTCGTCGATTATTGGTGGGGCTAGTCAATCGGCGTCCCAGTTAATTAACACCGCTCGGGATGGCGACACCACATGTCGATATGGGTCATATTCATCCGGTGCCCGCAAATCATACTTTCGAAAGGCTAGTTCATTCAAATGACACTCACAATGGCCGAACAACTTCTCTATTCCACGGTAAAGCTGACCAGCTCTAGCAATGGCGTCCCCAGCTCAACAGGCACAGGATTCTTTATGAGCTTCCCGTTCGACGGGGGCCGCAATGTTATAGTCCTGATAACCAACAAGCACGTCCTCAACGGGGCAACCGCGGTCACTGCGGTTTGTCACGTCGCAGAGGGAGACACTCCGTCAGGACGTTTCCTCCCCTGCACCATCGCCAACCGGCCGGAGTTCGTAGTTCATCATCCAGCCGCTGACGTTGACCTCTGTGCACTCATATTTGGTCCTATTCTGAATCAGGCATATGAGGCCGGCACGTCGCTGTTCTTTCGTTCAATTGATCCGAGTCTCATCCCAGAGCCTCAGGATTGGGAGTTTTTCGATGCGATCGAAGACGTAACAATGATTGGATGCCCAAGAGGAATCTCTGACGAAGTGAACAATCTTCCTATCGTTCGTAGAGGGATTACAGCTTCAGCGCTCTCCAAGAAATACAATGGGAAGGAGGAGTTCATGGTAGATATGGCCTGCTTTCCGGGCTCTTCTGGCTCCCCTATCTTCTTGTATGATCGCAACGGATATTTTGATCGCAAGCAGAACAGTTATATGCTTGGCGCCTCCAGATTGAAACTTGTGGGGATTCTCTATTCGGGACCGCTTGTAACAAATGATGGACGCTTGGTACTGGCACAGATTCCGCGCGTGGCGGTGAACTCGATGATGCACCTTGGTAATGCGCTGAGGTCGACAGCAATCCTCCAAATTGAATCAGAAATAAGACGCCGTCTCGTTGCGTAGTGGCTATCAGCGGCAGACCCGCGTTGTCGATGCATGGCAGCGGTGTGTTTGAAGGCAGACAAGCTTCTGACCAGGACGACCCGTTTTGCAGTCTTCGAGCGCAACGTACTTAGTCGGTCCATTATCCGACGAACTGCCTCGCGACATCAGCACGGCGGCAGCCGCCTAAAAGATCGTGGTCAGTCCGCCGCGTGTGGCGAGACTAGGCCGGCAGCGATCAAGACTGCTCATTCCGCCGGTCCGGTGCTCAGGGCTGCCGGCCAGCGCGGTCAGCACCGCCGCCGCACGCCCCGATCGACAAGCGGCTGGTCCGGTCGGTCCTATTGACCCGTGATGAGTTGCATTGGCTCGACGAATACCACGCGCGGGCGCTTGCCGAGATCGGACCGATGCTCGATGGCGAGACGCTGGCCTGGCTGGAAAAGGCCACCGCCTGCTGCCGCACGACGCTACCCATTACGGGCCTCGAGCTACCGCGGACCTCGACCTTTGGGGTGACTGAACAGCCGGTCTCCGACGAGGTCACCAATGCCCCAATCGTAGAATGCTGCGAGGTGATACGCGAGCGGATGCTTCATGATGGCTGACGGTTGGTTCAAAGGTTCGTAGAGCTCGCCCTTGTCCCGTTGCTTAAACAGATGGTTGAGGCTGTTCGCAAGGACATCAGCAGCGAGGACGTAGCCGTCACCGTCGGTCACCGCATTGATCGTAAGCTTCCTCACCACGGCTTCGATCTGCATGCTGGGCGGAAGGGTGATGCCAATCTCAATAGCGCCCTCAACGACCTGCTTGGTGACTGTGTCAAATCCTTTAACTACTTTCAGCAGCGGGTCATCGCTTAGTAGCCGCTTGGCGGCGACCTCGAAGTTTTTCACAATTGGGCTGTCGATCTGATCTGTCCGCACCTCGATGGAGACCTCCTTCTGATTTCGTTCCTCCAGAAAGGCTACAAGGTGCGCATAAAGGCCTTCAAACAATACTTCATGCATCGAGGCTGGGTTATCACGAGGGCTGTTTCGTTTTATTCGCGGAGGCTGCTGCTGGGCCGCCAATACTGCCTGCCTGTTGTTCTCCGCCAACTTCTTTTGGGTGAGATACCAGTCGTTCAGTCCATTCACATGAATCGCGTACCAGAAACAGGGCAAGTTGGCCGATCGAATAGCCGTGTACACATCCTGTCTGAGTGCCTCCTGCTGGGCTGGAGGTAGATCAGCTATGTGCAGCTTTCCAGTTGACGGTCTGTGCTTATCGACGACTGCTTGGAATTCAAGAGACGTCCTTGACTCAACTTCCGGCGGCACCAAGATACCAGCGAACACACCCACTTCGCCGGGATAAGATTCTGTCTGGTCTGCATAGCCTTTAGCGCCTGACTCATCACACGCGAAGATTAGGTTCGTTGTTATCATCGTTTCCTCCCGTCCGTGGCGGAGACAATGCCTAGTTGCTCAGCCTACTCCTGTAATGTGGTTCGGTGCACCTCAGTCAACTACGTCGCATTCCAGCGCTCATACCACCAGCAGTCTTCTTGGCAGTGCGGAGTTTCCTTGGACATCGATCGATCGAGATCCACCTTTCATCCAATAGACTACGCACCGCATGTCATGAATTGCCTGATTTCAAAGGCCGAAGCGCGGCGTCTCTAGTCGCATAGCCCACTACCCGACGAGCTGCCGCGCGAGGATCAGCACGGCAGCACCCGCCAGGAACATCGCCATCAGGCCGCCGCGCAGCGAGACCAGGCCGGCAACGATCAAGGCTGCCCATTCCGCCGGTCCGGCGCTGAGCGCCGCCGGCGCCACCAGCGTGGTCAGCACCGCCGCCGGCACGGCGTTGAGCCCGGCCTCGACGCGCGGATGGATATGATCGAAGCGCGAGATCACCAGATGACCGCCGATGCGGGTCAGATAGGTCGCGATCGAAGCGGCGATGATGATCCACAAGGTCGTGCTCATGGCCGTGCCTCCACGCCGCTGTGGCGGGGCGGCAGGATGACGGCCAGCAGCACGCCGGCCAGCGCACCGATGGAGACATGCCAGGGCGAGCCGACCGTTTTGTAGGCAATCATGGAGGCGGCAGCGCTTGCGATGACCACCGGTAGCCACAGCGGCCGCTTGCGGAAGCTCATGACCAGGCCGAGAAAATAGATCGGCAGCAGGAAGTCTATGCCCAGCGCATGGGTGTCGGGAATAAGCTTGCCGAACATCGCGCCGAGCGCGCTTTCGACGACCCAGAACACATAGACCGGCAGCCCAAGACCCATATACCAGGTAAAGCCGATGGTCTCGCCGGCCTCCGCCTTGCGCTCGGCCACCGCAAACTGCGGATCGGTAAGCACAAAATAGCCTATCGCCTGCTGCACCAGCGGCCAATGCGCAATGCGCCGGCCGATGCCAGCCGAATAGAGCACGTGGCGAAAATTCACGGCGAAGATCGACAGCACGATCAGCCACGGCGCGACATGCTGGCCGAACAGCTCGATGCCGACCATCTGGCTGGCGCCGCCGAACACCGTTGCGCTCATCAGGAACGCTTCGAGCACGGAAAACCCGTTATCGACTGCGAGCGCCCCGAACAGCAACGCAAACGGTGCCGACGCGACCACGACGGGCATGCTGAGCCGCACGCCGTCCCAGAAATCGCTTTTCGCACTGTTTTCGGAGATTGCTTCCGCCGACATCGACCGCTCCTCGGGAAGGGCCTATGTAGGGAGGGCGGTCCGGCTTGTCACACCAATTCGCTTGAGGCAAACGATCAGCGGAAATGATGGCTGAGGCGCGCGGGCAAGTGCGCTCCAGTGCCTAGCGCGGCGAAGCCTTGCCTTCGATCGCCCTGCCCCAGTCGAGCAGCGGTTTTGCCCGCATGACGAAGTCGATGAGTTCGTCGACCAATCCAGCTCCGTAGATATCCGCGGGCTCGATTGCGTGCCGGACGGCAAAATTGCGGTTGCGGATCGCGGCAGCCAGATCGGGCTCGGCGATATGCTCGAAGCCACGCGGCGTGCGCTTCATGCAGCCGTCCGGGTCGAGCTCGAGGCCGTTCTTCTTCAGCGCCGCGACGAGGCTGCGGAATTCAGCGGGCCGCTTCGCGATCGCGTTGCGCAGCGCCAGCAATAGCTCCGGTCCGGGCTGCCACCAGGCAACGGCGGCAAAGCAGCGCTCGAGCCCGATATGGACGTAAAACACGCCCTGTTCCATCTTGGTGCCGTCAGGCGAAAGGATCGCCGACAAATGCCGGTTATAAGGCCGTTTGTCCTTGGCGAAACGCACATCGCGGTTAATCCGGAACAGCGACTTCTTGCGGTCGCCGCGCAGGCCGAGCCCCGCGGCCGTGAAGCGCTCGGAGAGCGTTTCCACCAGATCGCCGAAGGGGTCGCGCAGGTCGCGTTCGAAAAGGTCGCGGTTTTCCAAAAACCACTCTCGGCTCTGATGAAAATCGAGCGCCTTGAGGAAGGGAATGGCCTTTTGCCCAAAACCGTTGAACGCAGCCGCCATCACCCGCCCTTGCCGATCCGCTGCAGCCAGGTGTCCTCGTCGATCACCTCGATGCCGAATTTGGTCGCATCTTTCAGCTTGGAACCGGCGCCTGGCCCTGCCACGAGGAGATCGGTCTTCGCGGAAACCGAGCCGGCGACCTTCGCGCCTAGACGTTCGGCCATCGCCTTGGCCTCCGGGCGCGTCATCTTTTCCAGCGTGCCTGTAAACACGATTGTCTTGCCGGCGACCGCACTATCGGCTGAGACGTTCACAATGTACGGCTTCGGGTGGACCTGTGTGAGCAGCGCTTCAAGCACGGCGTCGTTGCGTTCATTGCCGAAGAAATCGCGAAGCGCGCCTATCACCGTATCGCCGATGCCGTTGATCGAAGGAAAAACGGTGTGTGGATCGGCTGCCGCTGCTGTCTCCTTGCCAATGCGGATCAACTCCTCGATCGTCGAGAAGGTTCGGGCCAGCACAGCGGCCGTCGTTTCGCCGATATGGCGGATGCCCAGTGCAAAGATGAAGCGATCGAGTTCCGGTTCGCGACGAGCGTCGATGGCAGCGAAGAGCTTGTCGAGGCCGTCGTAGTTGCGTTCCTCGACACTGCGTACATTCTTGCGCGTCTTGCCCGATGCGGCCTCACGCTGCCTGGCCTGCTCCTCCCGCCGTTCCGCCAGCGCCTTGGTGACGGCGGGACGGCGGTCCCGGAGAGTGAAGATATCGGCGGCTGTCTTGACCAACCCGGCATTGAAGAACAGGTCTATGTTTTCGGCGCCCAGGCCTTCGATATCCATGGCGCCGCGCGACACAAAGTGGCGCAATCCTTCCACGGCCTGCGCAGGGCAGATCAGTTCGCCGGTGCAACGTCGGCGGGAATCTTCCTTGCCGGTCTTCTCGTTGATCTCGCGCGTCGCGGGTGAGCCGCAGATCGGACATTTGTGCGGGAATTCGTAGGGCATGGCATCTGGCGGACGCTTGTCGGCTACGACGCTCACGATCTGCGGAATGACGTCCCCTGCCCGCTGGATGACCACTGTGTCGCCGATACGTATGTCGTTGCCGTCGCGGATCGGCTGGCCGTTGCTGTCCAGACCCTTGATGTAATCTTCGTTATGAAGCGTGACATTTTCGACCACGACGCCGCCGACCGTGACGGGCGCAAGCCGGGCAACGGGCGCCAGCGTACCGGTACGGCCGACCTGAATGTCGATCCTCAGCACGGTCGTCATCGCCTGTTCGGCCGGAAATTTGTGGGCGATGGCCCAACGTGGTTCGCCGGTGACGAAGCCCCATCTGCGCTGCAATTCCAACTGGTCCACCTTGTAGACGACGCCGTCGATGTCGTAGCCCAGCGATGAGCGCTGGGTCTCGATTAGGTGATAATGCGCGACCAGTTCCTCGACCGACTTTGCCCGGACCATCAGCGGACTGACCTTGAATCCCCACTCCGCGAATTTCTGCACGGAATCGTATTGGGTAGGAGCCGGATCCTTTGTGGTATAGCCCCAGGCGTAGGCAAAGAACTTGAGGTTGCGGCTGGCGGTAACGGACGGGTCCTTCTGGCGGAGCGATCCGGCTGCCGTGTTACGCGGATTGACATAATCCTGGCCGCCTATCGCAGCCGAACGTTGCTTCAGCGCCTCGAATTCCGCGTAGGTCATATAGACCTCACCGCGTATTTCGATGACTTCGGGCCAGTCCGATCCCTTCAAGGTCTTGGGAATATCGGCGATGGTCTTGAGATTGGCGGTGATGTCCTCGCCGACGACGCCGTCGCCGCGCGTCGCCCCCTGCACGAACACACCGCCTTCATACCGCAGGGAAGCCGATAGCCCGTCGATCTTCGGCTCCGCCGTGAAGGCGATGTTCAGATCCTTGTCGCGGTCAAAGAACCGCCGGCCCCGTTCTATGAAGTCCGCCACGTCCTGGTCGGTATAGGCCTTGGCGAGGCTGAGCATCGGCACCGCGTGGCGCACCTTGGCAAAACCTTCCGCCGGCGGCGCGCCGACCCTGCGTGAGGGCGAATCCTCGCGCACAAGATGCGGAAACCGCTGCTCGATGGCGAGATTGCGCCGGGTCAGCGCGTCATATTCCGCATCCGTGATTATCGGCGCGTCCTCGCCATGGTAGCGCCGGTCGTGCTCGGCGATCTCCTGCGCCAACCGTTTCAACTCGCTTGCCGCCTCGCTTTCGCTGAGCGAATCGACTGGTTTTTCGTCCATGCACTGCTCCCTCCACGGTGGCGCGACACAATAGAACAGGATTCTTTCATGAGGGAGAGACCAAACACGGAAAATCATTCCTGAACAGCAGGATGGCGCCAGACCCTGACTCTGGTCGCGAGCGCCGGAAACGAACTCGTCTAGAGCAATTCCAGGAAAAGTGTGAAACGGTTTTCCGTCCGGAATTGCGCAGAACGAAGAAATAGAGCGGTTCGGCGTTTCCGTGAAACGGTAAACCACTCTAGGCTGCCGCGGTGTTCTCCCGCAGCAGTCGCTCGGCCGCCGCGCGCGCCTCGTCGGTAATGGTGGCGCCGGCGAGCATGCGTGCGATCTCTTCCTGCCGCGCCGCCCGGTCCATCTCGGCGATGCCGGTCGAGACCCGGTCGGCCCCGCCCGACTTGGAGATCAGGAAATGCGTCGCCGCGCGCGCCGCCACTTGCGGCGCATGCGTGACCGAAAGCACCTGCACGCGTTTTGCCAGCCGCGCCAGCCGCTGGCCGATGGCATCGGCAACGGCGCCGCCGACGCCGGTGTCAATCTCATCAAAGACCAAGGTCGGCGCCGAGCCCCGGTCAGCGAGTGCTACCTTCAACGCCAGCAGGAAGCGCGAAAGCTCGCCGCCGGAAGCGACCTTCATCATTGGGCCGGGCCTGGTGCCGGGATTGGTGCGCACCCAGAACTCGACCTGGTCGATGCCTTCTTCCGTGCGGCTTTCGGCATCGCTTGCGATCTCGACGATGAACTCGGCCCGTTCGAGCTTCAGCGCCGGCAGTTCGGCCATTACCGCCTTGGTCAGCCCCACGGCCGCCGCATGGCGAAGCGACGACAGCTGGGCCGCCGTAACGTCATAGGCCTGGCGCGCCGCCGCAGCTTGTTTCTCCAGCGCATGCAGGCGCTCCTCGCCGGCATCGAGATCGGCAAGGTCGGCAGCCATGGTGTCACGCAATTGCGCCAGGTCATCGACGGCGACGCTGTGCTTGCGCGAGGCGGCACGCAGCGAAAACAGCCGCTCCTCAGCCTTCTCCAGACGCTGCGGATCATATTCGGTGGCGCGCAGTGCTGCTTCGACGCCCGACTGCGCCGCGTCGAGCGACAGCATCGCCTCGTCGAGCGATTTGACGACATCCTCGAGCAGGCCAGGCGCTTCGGTCACCTTGCGCTGCAGCCGCCTGAGCAGGCTGGCCAGTTGCGGCAAGGGCGAGGACGGACCCGAGAGCACATCCTGCGCATCGTGGATTTCCGAGGCGATCTTTTCGGCTCGCATCATCGCGGCGCGCAGTTCGGCCAGCTCCGTCTCTTCGCCCGGCTGCGGATCGAGCCTGGTCAATTCGGCGACCGCTGCACGCAGATAATCGGCCTCGCGGGCAGCTGCCTCGACTTTGGCCCGGTGTCGTGAAAATTCCTGCTCGCAGGTACGCCAATGCCGCCACGCCTCGCCGGTTGCCCGAGCAGCGCCGAGATGGCCGCCGAAACTGTCGAGCAACTCGCGATGGGCGCCGGGATCGACCAAAGCGCGCTCGTCATGCTGGCCGTGGATCTCGACCAGCGCACGGCCGATGTCGCGCATCAGCGTCACGCTGGACGGCTGGTCGTTGACGAACACACGCGTACGGCCGTCCGCCGTCTGGACGCGGCGCAGGATGATGTCGCCGTCGTCCTCGATGGCATTCTCGGCAAGCAGCATGCGAGCCACGTGGTTGCGCGGCACGTCGAACACGGCGATGATCTGGCCCTGTGCCGCGCCATGCCGCACCAGCGACGCGTCGCCGCGGGCGCCAAGCGCCAGCGACAAAGCGTCGAGCAGGATGGATTTTCCGGCGCCGGTTTCGCCGGTAAGGACCGAAAGGCCGGACGAGAAGTCGATGTCCAGCTTCTCGATCAGAACGATATCGCGGATCGACAGCCTGGAGAGCATGGTGACGCGCCGCTCAGGCGCCGGTGATCAGCTTCCCGGCCTTGGAGATCCACGATCCGGCATTCTCGCGCGGCTCGAGCCCACCACTCTGCAGGAGCTTGTAGGAGTCCTTGTACCACTGGCTGTCGGGATAGTTGGTGCCGAGCACGGCCGCAGCGGTCTGCGCTTCCGACGTCAGCCCCATCGCATAGTAGCTCTCGGTAAGACGCGCCAGCGCCTCCTCGACATGGCGTGTGTTGGAATAGTTCTCCACGACGTTGCGGAACCGTTTGACGGCCGCGATGTATTCGCGGCGCTCGAGATAGTAGCGGCCGATCTGCATCTCCTTGCCGGCGAGCTGATCGTTGGCGAAGCGGATCTTCTCCTTGGCATCGTCGACATATTCGGAAGTCGGCCAGCGCGTCACCAGATCCTGCATCGTCTGCGCGGTAAGACGCGCTTCCTTCTGGTCCTGGGTGACGTCCTTGATCTGACGGTAGTAGCTCAGCCCGATAATATACTGGGCATAGGCTGCATCGTCGGTCGACGGGTAGAGGGTCAGGTAGCGCTTGGCCGAACCGATCGCCTCGTCGTAATTGCCCTGACGGTAGTCGGCAAAGGCACCCATCACCATCGATTTGCGGGCGAATTCGGAATATGGATGCTGGCGGTCGACGGCATCGAACTTGCGGCTTGCCTCCTGCAGGCGCCCGGCATTCAGATTGGCGAGACCCTGATTGTAGAGCACGTCGGCCGGCTCGGTCTGATCGACATAGGTCGACAGATCGACGTCCTTCTCGGACGACATGCAGGCCGACAGAAACAGCGATGGAACGACCACCGAAAGCGCCAGGAAAACAGCCCGCCGCAGCGCCTTCGATTGACCAACTCGCTTGAAAAACATGTTTGGATTCCGCCCTTTCGGCGTCATTTCAGTCGACGGCAGCAGCCATAAACCATAATTGCCTTGCCCGGCAACGCTATCCCCGGCCAATCGCACATTTTTGTGGCGGTTTGGCGCTACCTGGAAAGCTATGTAATTTGGCCGGCCGGTGATGCATCCATGCAACACAGCTTGACCGCAACGGGAGCCGTAAGACCTTAAGAATCAGATCATCCAGGGCGCATAGAGGGGTGCGTTGACGGCGCTCATCTCGGCGGTCCGGCCGCGCTCGCGGCGCGTCGTCTCGACGATTTCGAAAGCCGAACGGTCCGACAAGAGACGGCGCAGCGCAGCGGCGTTCAGCCTGTGGCCACCACGATAGGAGCGGAAGCAGCCGATGAACCGGGCACCGGCGAGCGCCAGGTCGCCCATCGCGTCCATCGTCTTGTGGCGCGCGAACTCGTTGGGATAGCGCACGCCTCCCATGTTGATCACGCGGTTGTCGTCGCCGATCACCAGGGAGTTTTCCAACGACGAGCCGAGCGCATAGCCGGCCGCCCACAGCCGCTCGACGTCCTTCATGAAACCGAAAGTGCGGGCACGCGCGACGTCGCGGCGGAAAATGTCGGCATTCATGTCGGATGCAAAAAGCTGGCGCCCGATCGCTGGGCTTTCGAAATCGATCTCGATCTCGAAGCGCGTGCCGTCATAGGGCCTGAACTCCGCCCAGCAAGCGCCGTTCTCGATGCGAACCGGCTTTACCACCCTGATGTAGCGACGCTTGACCGGCAGCGTTTCGATGCCTGCCTGGTCAATGGCCTCGACGAACATCACCGCGCTGCCGTCGAGAATAGGCACCTCATGGCCGTCGATTTCGATGACGAGATTGTCGATCCCAAGCCCGAAAAGCGTCGCCATCAGATGCTCCACCGTAGCAATGTGCTCACCTTGCGGATCGCCGAGCATGGTGGAGAGATCGGTGGCGCCGACCTCGGAAACGAGCGCGCGAAATTCGTGGCTTCCGCTCGCATTCGAAAGCTGGAAGACAACACCCGTATCGGCATCTGCCGGCAGGAAATGGACGGTGACCGGATTGCCACTGTGGACGCCGATGCCGGTCAGCGTCGCACGCGATTTAAGTGTCGTCTGATAGTCGTGCAAAACAATCCCCATAGCCCGTACTGCCTAGGTCCGCTTCATCTGCCCTGAGGGCGCGGCTCTTGATTGATCGGCAGGCAGGGCCACTTCCCCGAGACTCCCAGCAAACCGACTTTGGCCGGTGGCGAAGATAATGGTCCCGCAGGGAGACTCCAAATCACGGTTTCTTACTCGTTGTAACCGCGGCCCAGCGGAGGATTGCCCCATAAGTCCTTGTTTTAAAAGTGCTTTTAATATTAACAGGCGAACAGTTTCCTGCTCGCCTGTTAACAACTGTTACGAACCGTTAACAGATCAATTGGCCTGTCGGCGCAGGAAGGCGGGAATCTCCAACTGATCGTCTTCCTGGACAGCCCGGCTCTGCGGCGTCAGGCGGCCCTGCTCGTCCAGCTGGCCGCGGCGCGGCGCGTAAAGCTGCGGATCCTGGCTGGCAAGGCGGCGCACCTCCGCCGGCGCCTGGCGCAGTTTCGGTTCGCGCGGCTGCGCCGGCTGCAACCGTGCAGGCTCCTCTTCGCGGCGGGTCAACCCGTTGGTCAGGCGCTTGAGCAAGCCCATCGGGCCGCTGTTCTCGTGGTCAGCCGGCCGGGCCTTGGCTTCCACCTCAGCCTTCACCTGCGGTGGGAAATCCTCGACCCGCGGCATGCGCTGGGGTGCCGCGGCAACCGGCTGCGGCATTTCACGATGCGGAGCGGGCTGCATCGCTTGCTGAGCCACCGGCTGCATCATCGGCTGCGGCTGAGCGGGAGGCGCCTGGAAGATCTTGCTCTGCGGACGGAAGTCTTCCGCATGCGCGACCGGTGCCGGGCGGGCCTGTGCCATCGCTGCCGCATTCGCCTCGGCGAGTTGAATGGCCTCGGCGACCGGATCGGCAGCACGTGGTTCATAGATCGGTTGCTGGACAGGCGCCGGGCGCATTTCCGTGACCTGGGCCGCCGGGCGGCTGACCGGCTTCGGCGGAGCCGCGCGGATGGCGATCGGCGCGGCAGCGATTTCGGCCGCCGATTTGTCGATGCCGGTGGCGACCACCGATACGCGGATAACGCCTTCGAGTTCCTCGTCGAAGGTGGCGCCCAGAATGATGTTGGCGTCCTGGTCGACCTCTTCGCGAATGCGGGTTGCGGCCTCATCGACTTCGAACAGGGTCAGGTCGCGGCCGCCGGTGATCGAGATCAGCAGGCCCTTGGCGCCCTTCATCGAGGTCTCGTCGAGCAGCGGGTTGGCGATGGCGGCTTCAGCCGCGGCCATTGCGCGGCCCTCGCCCGAAGCCTCGCCGGTTCCCATCATCGCCTTGCCCATTTCGCGCATGACCGAGCGGACGTCGGCGAAGTCGAGATTGATCAGGCCTTCCTTGACCATCAGGTCGGTGATGCAGGCAACGCCCGAATAGAGCACCTGGTCGGCCATAGCGAAGGCATCGGCGAAGGTGGTCTTGTCATTGGCCAGCCGGAACAGGTTCTGGTTGGGAATGACGATCAGGGTATCGACGCATTTCTGCAGTTCCTCGATACCCATGTCGGCCGTCTTCATGCGGCGCTGGCCTTCGAAGTGGAACGGCTTGGTGACGACGCCGACGGTGAGGATGCCCTTTTCGCGGGCAGCGCGGGCAACGACGGGGGCCGCCCCGGTACCGGTGCCGCCGCCCATGCCGGCAGTGACGAAGCACATATGCGTGTTGGAGAGATGATCGATGATCTCGTCGATGCACTCTTCCGCCGCCGCGCGCCCGACTTCAGGCTGCGATCCGGCGCCGAGACCCTCGGTGACATGCGCGCCGAGCTGGATCAGCCGCTCGGCCTTCGACATCGTCAATGCCTGCGCGTCGGTGTTGGCCACCACGAACTCGACGCCGCGCAAGCCGGCGGTGATCATGTTGTTGACGGCATTGCCGCCGCCGCCGCCGACACCGAACACGGTGATGCGCGGCTTGAGCTCGGTAATGTCCGGCTTCTGCAGATTGATGGTCATTGTCTTGGTCCTTTGCCTTTCCCGCCGCTTCGCCGCCGCGGCCGCCTATGGGGCTGTCCCCGTCAAATTAAAAACTGTCTCTCAACCACTGACTCATTCGATGCAGTTTTCCGCCCGTTCCGGTCATCCGAAGACCGGAAATTCCCTTCGCCGGGCGGCTCTCGAAGCTCGCCATCTGCGGGTAGATCAGAAGCCCTACGGGCGTCGAAAAAGCCGGCCCCTTGGCCGCCTCGGGCAGGCCTGCCACGCCAAGCGGGCGTCCGATGCGCACATTGCGGCCGAGGATGCGGCGTGCTGCTTCGGGCAGGCCGGCAAGCTGGCTGGCGCCGCCGGTCAGCACCACACGCTTGCCAACCGCGTTGCCGTAGCCGGATTTGTTCAGCCGGTCGCGCAGCAATTCCAGCGTCTCGTCGATGCGGGCGCGGATGATGCGCGTCATCACCGAGCGCGGGATCTGCAACGGCACCTCGCCGTCCTCGCCGATCGGATGGATGGAAACCAGGTCGCGGTCGTCGGCACTGCCAGGCAGCGCCGAGCCATGCATCACCTTCAGCCTTTCGGCGGCATCGAGCGAGGTCGACAGGCCCTTGGCCATGTCCAGCGTGACGTGGTTGCCGCCGATCGCGATGGCGTCGCCATGGACGAACTTGCCTTCCGAAAACACCGAGATCGTCGTCGTGCCGCCGCCCATGTCGATGCAGGCCGCACCCATTTCGAGCTCGTCATCGACCAGCGCGGCTAGCCCGCTGGCATAGGGCGTCGCCACCATGCGCTCGACCGACAGGTGCGAGCGGTTGATGCAGAGCTCCAGATTGCGCAAGGGCGCTGCGTCGCCTGTCAGCACGTGCATGTCGACGCCAAGCTGGTCGCCAACCATGCCACGCGGATCCCGCACACCGCGCTCAGCATCCAGCGAAAAGGCAACGGGAAGCGAATGGATCACCTCGCGCTCGGCCCGCAGCGCCTGCTTGGCACCGGCGGCAAGCACGCGCTTGATGTCGGCCTCGTCGGCCTCATGGCCGCCGAGATTGATGGTGGCCGAAAAAGCCTCGCTCTTCAGCCGACCGGCAGTCATGTTGACGATCAGCGAATCGACCGTCAGTCCCGCCATGCGTTCGGCGGCGTCGACGGCCAGACGGATGGCGTGCTCGGCGCGGTCGAGATCGATGACGACGCCCGATTTCACGCCTTGCGATTTCTGGTGGCCGATGCCGATCACCTGGACGCGATGCGAGCGTCCGCGCAGCAGCTTGCCATCGTCGCGCGGCTTGAGTTTGGCCACCACGCAGCAGACCTTGCTGGAGCCGACATCCAGCACCGTCAGGATGCCGGACCGGCGCGACGAGGTATCGCTATTGCCGCCAAGCCAGCTCATATCTTCGTCTCCGGCTTGCGCTTCAGCATCTTGGGCTTTTCGTCGAGCGCGGCTTGGCGCTGCGTCGCCGCTTCCGGCGTCAACTGGACGACCAGACGATCGGACAGGCGCATGTCGACGGCGGCGATGTCGCGCGTCAAAAGCCCGTTCTCGTGGTCCATCCTGACCAGGTCGGCAATCGCCTGATCCTCACCGTCTTCGGGAAGCTTGATCGTGATGCCGTTTTCAAGCTTGAGATCCCAGCGCCGTTCGCCGATGCGGATATAGCCCTTGATCCGCGCGGCGAGCTCCGGATAATTCTTGATCTTGGCCAGGAAATCCGGCGCTTTGGCAGGTGCGCCGGTGCCGATGATCAGCGGCAGCAACATCTGCTTGCCGCCGGAGAACGGCGCAATGACGGTGCCGGATTTCTCGATGACCGAAAGCGCGCTGCCTTGCTGCCACAGCGCGAACGGCTCGCGCTCCTCGACGCGCACTTCCAGCGTATGCGGGTAGACCTTGCGCACCGCCGCGGCTTCGACCCAGGGCAGCGTGGTGATGCGTTCGCGCGCGGCTTCGGCATCGAAGCCGATCAGCGAGGTCCAGCCGTCGAGTTCCAGCCTGTCGAGAATATCGATCTCGGACGTTTCGCGGTTGCCGACGACCTTGACCTGGTCGACGGCAAAGCCGGTGCGGGCGGTGACACTCTGGACGATGGCGTCGGAATATCCGCCGAGATAGGCGCCATAGGCACTGCTCGAAACAAGCAGTGCCGCCGACAGCATGGCAGCGCAATAGGGCGGCGCTTCGAAGTCGCCTTCGCCGAGGCGCGCCAGCACGCGCACCGGCCGGCGGAGCAGGCGCGGCAGCACGAAATGGTCGAACGACAACGGCATGCCGAACAGCGCCGGCCCGGCCGCGCCCTTCCCCTTGCCCTGTCCCCACTTCAACGCAGACACGAAGCGTCCTCCACCATCCAACTCAACAAATCGCCGAACGAGTGTCCCGCTTGCGCGGCGATTTCCGGCACCAAAGACGTCGGCGTCATGCCCGGCTGGGTGTTGACCTCGAGCCAGACAATTTCGCCGTTTTCGGAGTGACGATCGTCATAACGGAAGTCCGACCGGGAAACGCCCCGACAGCCGATAGCTTGGTGAGCCTTGAGCGTCAGTGTCTGTATTTTTTGGTAAATATTCGGTGAAAGTTTTGCCGGGCATTCGTGTTTTGATCCTCCCGCGACGTATTTTGAATCGTAGTCGTAGAAGGAATGGCCGGTCGGGATGATCTCGCAGACACCGAGCGCCACATCGCCCATCACCGCGCAGGTCAATTCCCGTCCGTGCACATAACGCTCGACCATCACCGTATCGCCATATCTCCACTCGGACGAGCCGATGATCTGCGGTGGATGCGACTGGCCTTCATGGACGATGACGACACCGAAGCTCGACCCTTCGTTGACCGGCTTGACGACATAGGGCGGCTTCATCGGGTGCTTGTTCTGGATGGCGAAGCGATTGGCCACCTTCGATTCGGCCACCGGAATGCCGGCCGCCTTGGCGACCTTCTTGGCCTGCTCCTTGTTCATCGCGAGCGCCGAGGCAAGCACGCCGGAATGGGTGTACGGAATGGCGAGGTACTCAAGGATGCCCTGGATGGTGCCGTCCTCGCCGAAGGGGCCGTGCAGCGCATTGAAGACGACGTCAGGCTTGAGCGCGCCCAGCACCGAGCCGATGTCGCGCGAGACGTCGACGCGGGTGACCTGGTAGCCCTCTCCCTCGAGCGCATCGGCGCAGGCTTTACCCGACGACAGGGACACGGGCCGCTCGGACGAGAATCCCCCCAGAAGGACGGCCACATGCTTGCTTGTCATTCCCCGTCATTTCCTCTCACAGCAGGCCTGCACCATCGTGCATGCCCCGAAAAGCATCGCGCGCACTCAAATGCGCCCGAGCAACTTCGCTCCCTTGTTTCCGCAACATTGAGTCCGAGTCTCCCGGCAGGTTGCCCCCCAGACGGAAACGCAAGTAACGCGTCGAAACGACTCAAATCAGGAAACGCTTCAGGGCAGAGAATCAGAGAGTTGATTCGCTGGCAAGTGCTTACGATTCCGATGGATTCACTTTCCGCAAAAACGGCAGCAAAATGTGAATTCATGAGCCCGAAAGGCAACGGCGGTCGGCTTGCCTAAAGCAACTGCCCGAGAAATTCCTGGACAGCATGGCCCGGCCGAAAATTGCCGATGCGCTTGATCTCCCACTGCAGCCGGATGCCCGATTTTTCGAGCACACGCGCGCGCACCGTCTCACCGAGATATTCAAGCTCGTAGCCTGTGGCCGTTCCGGTGTTGATCATGAAGTTGCAATGCATCGGCGACATCTGCGCCCCACCGACCATCAGGCCGCGGCAGCCGGCCTTGTCGATTTCCTTCCAGGCCGAGGTGCCCTCGGGATTCTTGAAGGTCGAGCCACCGGTCTTTTCGCGGATCGGCTGCACCGTCTCGCGATGGTTCTGGACAGCATCCATCGCGGCCTTGATCGCCGCCTTGTCCTCGGGAACGCCTTCGAGCAGCGCCGACGTGAAGATCAGCCCGGACGGCGCCGATGAATGGCGATAGGCATAGCCCATATCGGCATTGCTCAGCGTATGAACATTGCCCTTGCGGTCGAGTGCCCGCACCTCGACTACACGCTCGCGCGTCTCGACGCCATTGGCGCCGGCGTTCATCCTCAGCGCTCCGCCAACGGCGCCGGGAATGCCGTGGTAGAAATGAAAGCCACCGATGCCGGCCTCATAGGCGACGGCCGCAAGGCGCTTGTCGGGTGTCGCAGCGCCCGCCTTGATCGTGGTCGGCGCAATAACTTCGGTCTCACCAAAGCCTTTGGCCGAAAGCCGGATGACAAAGCCCGCAATGCCGCCGTCACGGACAAGCAGGTTCGAGCCGACGCCGACGACGGTCAGCGGAATTTCCTCCGGCACCGCCTTCAGGAACGTGGCAAGATCGTCCTCGTCGGCCGGCTGGAACAATGCGTCCGCGAGCCCGCCGGCTCGAAACCAGGTGATCTTGTCCATCTCGGCATTGGGCGTGATGCGGCCGCGCAGTCCGGCAAGCCGGTCGCCAAGCTTCTCGATCAACGCCTGGCCGCGCGTCATGTGATGGTCCCGCCGAGTTCCTTGGGCAGCGCATAGGCCCATTGGGTGATGTTGCCGGCGCCGAGGAAGACCACAAAATCGCCCGGCTTCGCCACCTCGCGCACGATCGGCGCAATCGCCGCCGGACCTTCGATGTAGCGTGCGTCGCGATGGCCGCCGGAGCGGATGCGCGACACCAGTGCGTCGGACGTAACGCCGTCGATCGGTTCCTCGCCGGCCGCATAGACAGGTGCCACCATTACCGTATCGGCGTCGTTGAAGCAGACGGAAAACTCGTCGAACAGATCGCGCAGCCGGGTGAAGCGATGCGGTTGGGTAACGGCGATGATGCGGCCCTTGGTAGCGCTGCGCGCAGCCTTCAGTACTGCCGTGATCTCGACCGGATGATGACCGTAATCATCGAACACATCGACACCGTTCCACGAACCGGTATGGGTGAAGCGCCGCTTGACGCCGGCGAAGGACGACAGACCCTTCTTGATTGCCTCAGCCGAAAGGCCGAGCTCGTGCGCGACGGCAATCGCCGCCGTCGCATTGGAGACATTGTGGCGCCCGGGCATCGGTAGCCGCAGACCTGATATCGTTATCTGGCCGTGCGTCTTGCGGTCGCGGATCACCACGTCGAATTCCGAAGTCGGGCCATCCATGCGATGATTGGTGAAGCGCACGTCGGCCTGCGCATTTTCGCCATAGGTGATGACGCGCCGGTCCTCGATGCGGCCGACCAGCGCCTGCACCTCAGGATGGTCGGTGCACATCACGCCAAAGCCGTAGAACGGCACATTCTCGACGAACTGGCGAAACGCCTCGCGCACTTTGTCGAAGGAGCCGTAATGGTCGAGATGCTCGGGGTCGATATTGGTGACGACGGCAATCTCGGCCGGCAGCTTGAGGAAGGTGCCGTCGCTCTCGTCGGCCTCGACCACCATCCATTCGCCGTCGCCCATGCGGGCATTGGTGCCATAGGCATTGATGATGCCGCCATTGATCACCGTCGGGTCGAGCCCGCCGGCATCGAGTAGCGTCGCCACCATCGAAGTCGTCGTCGTCTTGCCATGCGTGCCGCCGATCGCGACCGCCTGCCGGAAGCGCATCAGCTCGGCCAGCATTTCGGCGCGCCGCACGATCGGCAGCAACTTCTCTCTCGCCGCCTTCAGCTCCGGGTTTGATTTCTTGATTGCGGTGGAGACGACGACCACTTCGGCCTCGCCGAGGTTCTCGGCCTGGTGGCCGACGAAGCATTCGATGCCCTTGTCGCGCAGCCGCTGCACATTGGCGCTGTCGGCCTGATCGGATCCCTGCACCTTGTAGCCGAGATTGTGCAGCACCTCGGCGATGCCGCTCATGCCGATGCCGCCAATGCCGATGAAATGCACGAGGCCGATCGTCTGTGGCATCTTCATGCGTGCGTCTCCTTCCTGAATTCCGAAACGGATTTCCTGGACGCAATAGCCTCTGTCAGATCGGCGAGCAACCGCGCGGCATCCGGTTTACCGGACGATTTCGCCGCCGCAGCCATTGTCGCCGCCCTGCCTGGATCATCCATCAGCCCGCCGACAAGCGCAGCGATCCGCTCCACCGAAAGCGTGGATTGCGGATGCACCTCGGCGCCACCCGCTGCGGCAAGGGCCGCCGCATTCGCCGCCTGGTCGTGGTCGAGCGCGTGGGGATAAGGCACCAGCAGCGCCGGCCTGCCGATCACCGCGATTTCCGATACGGTCGACGCGCCGGAGCGCGACATCACCAGATGCGCCGCCGCGAGCCGCGCCGCCATGTCGGTGAAGAAGGGCGACACCTCGGCCTCGATGCCAAGCGCGGCATAGGCGGCTCTCACCCGCCCCACATCGTCGGCGCGGGCCTGCTGCGTGATCGCCAGTCGCCTACGCTGTGCATCGGAAAACCGGGCGATCGCCGCCGGCACCGCGTCGGAAAAGAACTGCGCGCCCTGGCTGCCTCCAAATACCAGAAACCGGAACGGCTCTTCGCCGGCCGAAGCAGCATAGGGTGTATTCGCGGCCTCCAATACTTGCGGCCTGACCGGATTGCCGGTGATCACCGTCTTTGCGCCAGTGGCACTGATGTCTTCCGGCAGGAATCCGCCGGCAACGGCGTCGACGCGGCCGGCGAGCGCCCGGTTGGCGCGGCCCATGACCGCATTCTGCTCGTGGATCAGCGTCGGTACCTTGCGCCGGGTCGCCGCGTAAAGCGGCGGCAGTGTCGGATAGCCGCCGAAGCCGACCACGATGGCGGGCTTGATGCTGGCGATGACGGCGGATGCCTGCCTAACCCCACGCCAGATTTTCCAAAACGCGGCGAGCATAGCAAAGGGATTCTTCGAGCCCATCGTCGCCGACTGGATCGGATGGATGGCGGCCGCCGGGAACTGCCCGGCAAAGCGCTCGGCGCGGTCGTCCGTCGCCAGATGCACCGTCCAGCCGCGACTGGTCAGTTCATGTGCCAGCGCCTCGGCCGGGAACAGATGTCCGCCCGTTCCGCCTGCCGCCAGAAGGATAACCCCCTTCGCCATCTCACTCCGCCGGCATCGCACGCGGCGACGGCATGAAGCCCAGCTGCTTGCGCTTTTCCGGGCGCTTGCGCGTCAGCGCCAGCACCATGCCCATCGAGATGGCGATCGCGATCTGCGAAGAGCCGCCGTAGGAGATGAACGGCAGCGTCATGCCCTTGGCCGGCATCAGCTGCAGATTGACGGCCATGTTGATGACCGACTGCAGGCCGAAGACCGTAACCAGGCCGCCCACCGCGTAGCGGGTGAAATCGTCCTGCTCCCTGAGTGCCGTGTTGAGACCGCGCAGCACGATGAAGCCGAAGATGGACATGATGAAGAAACACATGATCAGCCCGAATTCCTCGCCGGCGACGGAGAAGACAAAATCGGCGTGGCTGTCGGGGATGACCCGCTTGACGGTACCCTCGCCCGGCCCGACGCCGAACCAGCCGCCATTGATCAGCGCCTCGCGGCCCATGTCGACCTGGAACGTGTCGCCCTCGCCGGTCATGAAGCGGTCGATGCGGCCGGCAACGTGCGGGAACACCGCATAGGCGGCGAACACGCCGCCGACCCCTGCAGCACCCAGCGCGACGATCCACAGCCACGGCAACCCGGCCATGAAGAACATCACCCCCCAGGTGCCGAGCACCAGCATGGTCTGCCCAAGGTCAGGCTGCGCCACCAGCAGCGAGATGACCAGCGCAAGCAGCAACATGGCGAACAGATTGCCCGGAATGTCGGGCTGGCGCTTGTGCTCGGCGAACAGCCAGGCGCAGATGATGACGAAGGCCGGTTTCAGGAACTCGGACGGCTGGATCGACAGGCCGGCAAGCGACACCCAGCGCCGCGCGCCCTTCACCTCGACGCCGATATAGAGCACCGCCACCATCAGAAACAGCATGATGCACAACATGACCAGCGCCATGCGCCGGATCTGCCTGGATTCAAGGAACGAGACGGCCAGCATTACCCCAAGCGCCGGAATGGTGAAGATGATCTGGCGTGTCGCGAAGTGGAAACTGTCTAGCCCGATGCGCTCGGCCACCGCCGGGCTTGCGGCGAAAGACAAAACGATGCCGAGCCCCATCAGCGACAGGAACGCCGCCAGGAACCAGCGATCGATCGTCCACCACCAGGTCGCCACAGGGCTTTTGTCGAGACGGCTTTGCATTATCGTGTCCCTCCGATGGGCTTCATGCCATCAATGGCGGTTGCGGCTTGCCTGAACGCCTCGCCGCGGACTTCGAAATTCTTGAACTGGTCGAAACTGGCGCAGGCCGGCGACAGCAGCACCACTGCCTCGCCGCTATTATCCCTGGCCGCATCGAGGGCGGCGTGTTCGACTGCCGCCGCCAACGTGCCTGATATCTCGTAGGGCACCGCTTCGCCCAGCGTCGCCGAAAAGGCCGGTGCGGCTTCGCCGATCAGATAGGCCTTGGCGATGCGCGGGAAGAAGCCGCGTAACGGCTCGATGCCGCCCTCTTTCGGCAGGCCGCCGGCAATCCAGTAGATACGCGCAAAGCTCGACAGCGCCGGTGCAGCGGCATCGGCATTGGTCGCCTTGGAATCGTTGACGAACAGCACATGCCCTTTGCGGCCGACCTGCTCCATGCGGTGCGCCAGCCCCGGGAAACTCTCCAGTCCGGATTGGATCTCGCCGAGTTCGAGCCCGACCTTGAGACAGGCGGCGGCGGCAGCCAGTGCATTCTGCGCATTGTGCTGGCCGCGCAACGAGCCGATGCCTTCGAGGAAGGCGACCCTGCTGTAGCGGCCGTGCACGGCTTCCATTAAATTCGTGCCGTCGGCGAAATAACCGTCGGTCAGCGGCAGGCGCTTGGAAATCCGAATGACCTGCCGGCCCGCACGCTCCAGCCGGTCGGCGATCTGGGCGCACCAGGAATCGTCGACACCGATGATTGCCGTCTCGCTGCCGGCCACCAGCCGCTCCTTGATCGAGGCGTAGTGCTGCATCGTGCCGTGGCGGTCGAGATGGTCCGGCGTCAGATTGAGCAGGACGCCGGCCGTCGGATTGATCGAAGGGGCAAGATCGATCTGGTAGGACGAGCACTCAACCACATAGTGCCGCTCGGGCTGCGGCGGATCCAGCGTCATCACTGCGCGGCCGATATTGCCGCCCATCTGCGTGTCGCGCCCAGCCGATTTGAGGATGTGCGCCGTCAGTGCCGTGGTCGTCGACTTGCCGTTGGTGCCGGTGATGGCAATGAAGGGTGCTGCCGGCGCCCGCGCCGTCCGCTCGCGGCAGAAAAGCTCGATGTCGCCGATGATCTCGACGCCCGAGCCCCGCGCGAGCTCGACGGTCCAGTGCGGCTTGGGATGCGTCAGCGGCACGCCGGGCGACAGCACGAAGGCGGAAAACCTTGCCCAGTCCGCGCCGCGCAGGTCCGCTGTCATGATGCCGACCGCACCGGCCTTGGCGACGCTGTCGGGATTGTCGTCCCAGGCCAGCACATCCGCGCCGCCCTCGATCAGTGCGCGCGCCGTGGCGATCCCCGAGCCACCGAGCCCGAAGAGCGAAACGCGCTTGCCTGAAAAGGATGCGGCGGGGATCAAGCGGCCTCCTATCTGAGCTTCAGGGTCGACAGGCCGACCAGCGCCAGGATGACGGCGATGATCCAGAAGCGGATCACCACCTGGCTTTCGGTCCAGCCGAGCTTTTCGAAATGATGGTGGATCGGCGCCATCAGGAAGACGCGCTTGCCGGTCATCTTGAAGTAGCCGACCTGGATGATGACCGAGAATATCTCGACGACGAACAGGCCGCCGACGATGACCAGCACGATCTCGTGCTTGGTCGCCACCGCGACCGTGCCGATCAGCCCGCCCAGCGCCAACGAGCCGGTATCGCCCATGAAGATGGCCGCCGGCGGCGCATTGAACCAGAGGAAGCCAAGCCCGGCGCCGATCACCGCTCCAAGGACCACTGCAAGTTCACCGGTGCCGGGCACGAAATGGATCTGCAGATATTCGGCGAACACCGCATTGCCGGAGAGATAGGCGATGACGCCGAAGGACGCCGCCGCGATCATGATCGGCACGATCGCCAGTCCGTCGAGGCCGTCGGTCAGGTTCACCGCATTGCCGGCGCCGACGATGACGAAGCACGAGAACGGGATGAAGAACCAGCCGAGATTGACGAGAAACTCCTTGGCGAAAGGGAATGTCAACGATGACGAGAACGGCGCCTGGCCGTTGTGCATGATCACCCAGGCGGCGATGCCGGCGATGACGAATTCGAGCCCCAGCCGCGCCTTGCCGGAAAAGCCGAGATGCGACTGCTTGGTCACTTTGAGATAATCGTCGTAGAAGCCGATCGAGCCGAATCCCAGCGTCACCAGCAGCACCACCCAGACGTAGATGCTCGACAGGTTCGCCCACAGCAGCGACGAACCGACGATGCCGGACAGGATCATCAATCCGCCCATTGTCGGCGTTCCCGCCTTCTTGAAATGCGTCTGCGGCCCGTCGGCGCGGATCGGCTGGCCCTTGCCTTGCCGCAGCCTCAGCGAATTGATGATGGTCGGTCCGAAGATGAACACGATCAGCGCCGCTGTGATCAGCGCTCCGCCGGTGCGGAAAGTTATGTAGCGGAAGACGTTGAAGACCGAGATCTTGTCCGCAAATTCGACGAGCAGTGTTAGCATGCGCTTGCGTCCCCCGGACCGATCCTAGGTCTGTCTGCTGTTTGTGGCTTCCGCCGGAAACTTGCCGAGCAACGCCTCGACCAGCTTTGAAAAGCCTATGCCCTTCGACGATTTGATCATGACCACGTCGCCGGGCTTCAATTCCGATAGAAGAACCGGTTTCAGATCTTCCGCGCCGGCGCGGTACTCCGTCCTGATCTCGTCGGGCAAAACGTCGGCCAGCGCCCGCATTTCCGGGCCGCCGAGAAAAACCGTGCGCGTGTCGGTGCCGACGATCAGACCGGCAAGCGCGGCATGCAATTTCGCCGAATGGCTGCCGAGCTCGAGCATATCGCCGAGCACGGCAATGCGCCTGCCTTCGCCCGACACCGGCGTCGTGTTGAGCAGTGCCATTGCAGCGCTCATCGACGCCGGATTGGCGTTGTAGCTCTCGTCGATCAGCGTGATCGGCCCCCTGGGATGACGCAACACATAGCGCTTGCCGCGTCCGCGTTCGGGCGAAAGATCGGCCAGCGCCTGCGCAACCCTGGTGACGTCGGCGCCGACCAGATGCGCGGCGCCCAGTACGGCCAGCACATTCTGCACCATATGGCGGCCCGGCGCGCCGATCCTGGCGACAATCTCATGCCCGCCGATCTTGGCAGTGATAACCGAGTGATCGGCATTGAGCTCGCATTTGATCAGTTTGAAGGTCGCCCGGGCATTCTCGCCGAACCCGTAGACATGCTCGACACCGGCCTCTTTCGCCATCTTCTCCAGCAGCTTCCAGCGCGCATCGTCGCGGTTGAGAAGGGCGGCGCCACCGGGCTCCAGCCCTTCGAAAACCTCTGCCTTGGCCTTGGCGATCTCGTCCAGGTTGCGGAAGAAGCCAAGGTGAGCGGCTGCGATCAGTGTAACGATGGCGACATGCGGCCGGACCATCTTGACCAAAGGCCGGATCTCGTCCGGATGGTTCATGCCGATCTCGAAGACGGCATAGTCGCAATCCTGCGGCATGCGCGCCAGCGTCAGCGGCACACCCCAGTGATTGTTGAACGACTGCGCCGATGCATGCACCGTACCGACTGCGGACAGAGCATGGCGTAGCGCTTCCTTGGTGGTGGTCTTGCCCGCCGACCCGGTCACGGCAATCACCCTCGCCTTTGAGCGTGCGCGCGCGGCAACGCCGAGCTTTTCCAGAGCGACAAGCACGTCCTCCACGACGATCATCGGTGCTGTCAGCCGCCCCAGCGACGGCAGCTTGCCCTCGGCGACGACCAGCACGCCGGCGCCCGCCTTGATGGCGGCGGTGACGAAATCATGGCCGTCCATGGCCTCGCCCTTGATGGCGAAGAAAGCATCTCCCGGCTGCAGGCTGCGGCTGTCGATGGAAATGCCGGCGATGCCTTCAGGCATCGGACCGAGCGGCCGGCCATCCATGGCGGCAACCAGCGCCTCGGAGGTCCACAGATAGCTCACGCTGCTTGCTCCCTGAGCGCCGAGCGAACTTCCTCATGATCGGAAAAATGCAGCGTCTCGGTGCCGATGGTCTGGCCTTCCTCATGGCCCTTGCCGGCCACGATCAGCGTGTCGCCAGCGTGAAGCATCCCGACCGCCTCGTGGATGGCCTTGCGCCGGTCGCCGATCTCGATCGCACCCGGTGCGGCCGCGAGAATCGCGGCGCGGATCGTCTCGGGTACTTCCGAGCGGGGATTGTCGTCGGTGACGATGACGACGTTGGCCAGCCTTGTGGCGATCTCGCCCATGATCGGCCGCTTGCCCCGGTCCCGGTCGCCGCCGCAACCGAATACGACGATGACGCGGCCGGTGGTAAAGGGGCGAACCGAAGCCAGCACGTTTTCCAGCGCATCCGGCTTGTGCGCGTAGTCGACATAGACGGGGGCGCCGTTGGCGGCCGTCCCAACCAGGTCGAGCCGTCCCGGCGCGCCCTTCAATTTCTCCAGCGCCATCAACGCTTTGGCAACAAATGTTCCAGTCGAAATGGCGAGGCCGGCCGACACCAGCGCGTTGGCAATCTGGAAGTCGCCGGCCAGCGGCAAGTCGACTTCATGGAGAACGCCGTCCGCTTCGACCTCGGCGCGCTGGCGGTGGCGCTCGTGCTCGACCCGCTTCAGCCGCAGGAAATCGCCATGGCGTCCGACCGTCAGCACGTTCAGTCCCGCTGCATGCGCCGCCTTGATCGTCGGCTCCGACCACGGGTCGTCGGCAAAGATGATGGCCGGCGCGCCCTTCGGCAGCAGCGCGTCGAACAGACGCAATTTGGCGCGATGATAGTCCTCGACCGTCGGATGATAGTCCATATGGTCGCGGCCGAGATTGGTGAAGCCGCCGGCCGCAAGCTTGACGCCGTCGAGCCGGCGCTGGTCGAGGCCATGGCTAGACGCTTCCATCGAGGCGTGGGTGACGCCGGCCTCCGCCAACTCCTTGAGCAGCCTGTGCAGTGCCACCGGATCCGGCGTGGTCAGCGAGCCATATTCATTGCGGCCCGGCGCCACCACACCGGTCGTGCCGATCGAAGCGGCGACCAAACCCGCCTGCTCCCATATCTGTCGGGTGAATGCGGCGACGGAGGTCTTGCCGCTGGTTCCGGTCACCGCGACCATGGTTTGCGGTTGCTTGCCGAAATAACGGGCCGCACTCAGCGCAAGCGCAAGGCGCGGATCGTCTACGACAAGAACCGGAACTGGCAGCCCGGCGACCGCACTGCCCTTGCCGACCACGATCGCTGCAGCGCCGCGGCTCGCGGCCTCGGCTGCGTAGGCTGCGCCATCCGCCTTGGAGCCGGTGAGCGCGAAAAAGACGACGCCCCGTGTTACCTGGCGGGAATCCGACGAAATCCCTGTAACCTCCATGTCGAAGGAAGCTGTCCCCTCGACAGGCAGGATACCGGCTAGATTTTTCAGCTTCATCGAACCCCGTTCATTGCAACAAAATAGCGCGCAGTTGCCGGCGCGCCCCAAGAATCACTGATAGGAAACCAGCGTTGCACCATTTTCATGGCTGAAATCTGGCTTCACGCCAAGCATGGAAGCCGCACGTCGGATGATGTTTGCAGCCATGATGCCCGCGTTCGAGGCGGCCGTAGCACCCATGCCGGGCTTTTCCGGCTTCGGTTCGTCGGCGATCGTCAGCACTATGTATTGCGGATCGTCCATCGGGAAAGCCGCAACGAAGGCGTTGAAATTCTTTTCCTTCGAGTAGCGGCCGTTGACGACCTTCTCCGCCGTTCCCGTCTTGCCGCCCACCCGGTATCCTGGCACCCGTGCATTGCGGCCGGATCCCTTTTCGGCATTGAGCGCATAGAGATAGCGCATGCCCTCGACCGTCTTGTCGCTGACCACTTTCTTGGCCACCGCCATCGCCTGCTCCTGCGTGCGCGGCAGGAAGGTCGGGTCCATCAGATAGCCGCCATTCATCAGCGCGGCGCAGCCGACCGCTGTCTGCAGCGGCGTCGTCGACACGCCGTGGCCGAAGGCGATGGTGATCGAATTGACCTGCTTCCAGACCTTGGGCTCGGTCGGCCGGGCGACTTCCGGCAGTTCGGTCTGCATCTTCTCGAGGATTCCCAGGCGATGCAGGAATTCGCGGTGTCCGTCGATGCCAACCGCTTCGGCTTCCTTAGCCGAGCCGATGTTGGACGAGTAGATGAACACTTCCGGCACCGACAGCACCCGGCCCTTGCCATGGAAATCATGGATGGTCTGATGGCCGATCCTGATCGGGCGCGACGCGTCGAAACGGCTTTGCAGCGTTATCTTGCCGGAATCGAGCGCCATGGCGGTGGTGAAGCTCTTGAAGGTCGACCCCATTTCGTAGAGGCCAGCGGACATACGGTTGAGCCGGTCCTTGTCCTGCGCGTTATAGGGGTTGTTCGGATCGAAATCCGGAACCGAGGCCATCGCCAGCACCTCACCGGTCTTGACGTTGAGCACGACGGCGCCCGCGGCGATGGCGTGGTACTTTTCCATGCCGGTGGCGACCTCGTCGCGCACGATATGCTGGACGCGCAGGTCGATCGAGAGCTGCACCGGCTTCAAATCCTTGGCCACCGCCAGGCCCGACGCCTGAAGGTCGCTCAAACCCTGTTCGTCGATGTATTTCTCCATGCCGGAGATGCCCTGATTGTCGATGTTGGTGAGGCCGACAATGTAGGACGAGGTTTCGCCGGCCGGATAGAACCGGCGCTTCTCGGTGCGAAAGCCGAATCCGGGGATGCCGAGTTGCATGATGTCGGCCTGCTGCTTCGGCGTCAGTTGCCGCTGCAGCCAGACGAAGCCGGCGCCGCTCTTCAGCTTGTTATATGTCTGCTCGTAGTCGATCTCGGGAAGCACCGTCGACAGCTTTTCGATCGCCTCGTCGGCATCGACGATGCGGCGCGGCTCAGCAAACAGCGACGCCGTCTTGATGTCGGTCGCCAGCACTTCGCCGTTACGGTCGACGATGTCTGGTCGCGATGCGGTCACCCGGCTCTGTGGCCCGCCCGACAGGTCGGGATTCTGGAAACCCAGATAGACCAGCCGCCCGGCAATGGTCGAATAAATGCCGAAGAACACCGCCATCGTCATGACGATGCGGGTCCTGCCCTTGCCACCCGTCGCCTTGCGGGCGCCTTCGACCACGATCGATCCGCCTGCATTCGGCTTCGAACCGCGCTTCAGCAGCCTGACAATCTTTGGAAGTCTGGCGGCGATTGGAAATCCGGTGATCATTGGACGATACCTCCGGTCACCACGGGATCCTTGCCGCCCACATCGGCCATGCCGCCCAGCCGCTGCGATGAAAGGTCCTCGATGTTGACGGGTTTCGCCGGCAAATCGTCCAGCCCGACGATCTGGCGCGCATTGACCGGCTCCAGTCCGAGTTGCGATTTGTAGATTTCGGTGAGCTTCTGCAGGCGCGACGGCTGGGTAAGCAGGCTCCAGTCCGCCTTGAGCAGGTCGATCGTGTCCTCTTCATAACGGATCTGCGCCTGGATCTTGTGCACTGCCGCCAGTTGCTCCTCGGCCTCGCGCTTGGTCTTGTAGGTCAGGGCAGCCGCCGAAACCATGACGGCGATCAGGACTATGTCGCTGGTACGAAACACGTGCTCACCTCTCTCCCGGTCGATCGGCGCCGGGAAGCTTTGGGCCAGGCAGTTTTGGCAGGCCGAAAATCGAAAAATCGCCGGCACGCGCCGGCGCCTCTGTACGGATCGCAGCGCGCAGCCTTGCCGAGCGCGCCCGCGGATTTGCCGATATCTCGGCATCGCTAGGCGTCACGCCGCCGCCCTTCTTGGTGAAGGTGGCGGTGCGCACCTGCGCCTCGGGCAGATGCCGCGATCCGGTGGCTGAATCGGCTCGGTCGGCGATGAAGCGCTTGACGATGCGGTCCTCGAGGGAATGGAAGGTCACCACGGCAAGCCGGCCGCCCGGTTTCAGCACGCGCTCGGCGGCAAACAGTGCCTTGGCCAGTTCGCCGAGCTCGTCATTGACGAAGATGCGCAGCGCCTGGAAAACGCGGGTAGCCGGATGGATTTTGTCTTTCGGCGCGCGACCGATATGCGTCTCGATGGCATCGGCAAGGTCGAGCGTGCGCTCGAAGGGGCGTTTTTCGCGACGGCTCTCGATCATGCGCGCGATGCGCCCGGCATGGCGTTCCTCGCCGAGAAAACCGAAGATGCGGGCAAGATCGCCCACCTTGAAGGTGTTGACGACGTCGGCGGCGCTCAGGCCCGCCTGCGCCATGCGCATGTCGAGCGGTCCATCGGCCCGGAACGAAAAGCCGCGCTCCGGCTGGTCGATCTGCATGGAGGAGATGCCGATGTCGAGCACGACGCCATCGGCACTTTCAACCTGCTCGTCGAGCGTCGAGAACGGTGCCTGGACAAGCCTGAGCTTGCCGCCGGACTGCTGTTCAAGGGCCCGCCCCGCCGCGATCGCATCCGGATCGCGGTCGATGGCGACGACCGAGGCTCCGCTTGCCAGAATGGCCTTGGTGTAGCCGCCGGCACCGAACGTGCCGTCGACGATCACCTCGCCTTTTGTCGGCGCCAGCGCCTCCAGAACTTCGGCAAGGAGGACCGGAATGTGACGGGCTGGTCCGCCAACGGCATGAACTTCATCGCCGTCGCCCGCCATCATTCTGGCCGCTCCCCGGGCTTCGTCCCCTGCCGGAGCTGCAAAAGCCGGGCACGTGCTTCCGTCCCATAGGCGCTGAGCCGTCCCGGCTCCCAGATCTGAAAGAAATTGCCGCGGCCAACGAAGGCCACTTCCGCTGAAATGCCGGTATGCTCGCGAATGAAATCGCTCATCGTGATACGGCCGTCCTGGTCGAGCTTCAGAAACGTTCCATCGCCATGGCAGAAGAACGACATGTCGTCCGCCGTCTGCAGGAACGGGTCTTCCTGGGCGATACGCTGCTCGTACCGATCGAGCAGGTCGAGCCCACCGACATCCATCGCCGGGCGATCCAGGCAGCGTAGCGCATAAAGTTCCGAATAGCCGCGTTTCTGCACAACGGCACGGAAATGCGCCGGCACGGACACCCGTCCCTTCGCATCGATCCTGTTCACCGCGTTCGACAGAAACCGGTCCATTACGCGTTACGGCCGCTTGCGCCGCCGCACCCCTCTGCATCTTCCTGTCCGCGCCGCCCCGGCCCGGTCGACGTCCAAAACCCGCTTCATCATGACGGGCGAACGCAGGCAAACGCGCAGCCGCCGCGGCTGCCCGATTGGCGTACGCTTCACCCTGACACGGAACGAAGGCTTGAGTATCGGAATGGGATATCATGGGGTGTTATGGGCGTCAACGGGAACAGTCTTCAAAACGCGCCTGCCACGACTGGGGAGAGCAGCTTTGACGGCACTCCGGTCTTTATCCTCCATTAAGCCTAACGAAGCGTTTAGGGCCGTGTGGTCCAACCGGAGGCGGCTTGCTGCGGATCGCTGCCGCGCATAGCCTCGGGCATCTTCTTTTCCGGTCAGTAACGAGGTTTGAAACCATGTCCGAAACAGCCAAGTCGCGCGCCGCGGCACTTCCCCATCTGCGTCGCGGCAGGCTTGCCAAGGGCGAGCCGATCCCCTTGCCCCTGACGATGGCCGCCATCTTTCATGCGCCCGGCGACGCCACCGGCTTCGATCAATATGGCCGCTTCAGCAATCCGACCTGGGATGCGGTCGAGCACATGCTGGCGCATTTGGAAGACGCCCCATGCGTCGCCTTTCCCTCGGGGATGGCTGCCATCTCGGCGGTGTTTTTCGGCCTGCTCAAAGCCGGCGACCGTATCCTGCTGCCGTCCGACGGCTATCACACCACGAGAGCGCTGGCAGACCGTTTCCTGAAATCCTTCGGCGTCGCTTATGATGTCCGGCCGACATCGAGCTTCCTCGACGGCGGCTTCGACGGATATCGGCTTGCCTTCGTCGAAACGCCCGCCAACCCGGGACTGGATATATGCGACATCGCAGCCGTCGCCGAGGCCGTGCATAGAGCAGGTGCGGTGCTTGTGGTCGACAACACGACGATGACACCTTTCGGCCAGCGCCCGCTCGATCTCGGCGCCGATATCGTCATTGCTGCCGACACCAAGGCGCCAAATGGCCATTCCGATGTGCTGTTCGGCCATGTCGCCAGCCGCGACGCGGACATCATCTCGAGGGTGACCGACTGGCGCGAGACGTCAGGCGCCATCCCCGGGCCGTTCGAGGCATGGCTGGTGCATCGCGGCCTCGAAACGCTGGACGTGCGCTTCGACCGCATGTGCACCTCCGCCGAAATGATAGCGCGACGGCTGAAAAACCATCGCGCGATCAGCGGCTTGCGCTTTCCGGGACTGGAGAGCGATCCATCGCACAATCTTGCCTGCGCCCAGATGGAGCGCTTCGGATTTCTCATCTCGTTCGTGCTCGCCTCGGAGGACAAGGCCGAGGATTTCATCAACAACTGCGACTTGATGCAGGCAGCGACATCGTTCGGCGGCGTACACACCTCGGCCGAACGGCGATCAAAAAGGGGAGACGCCGTTCCGCCCGGCTTCGTTCGCCTGTCGGTCGGCTGCGAGCCGGTGGAAGAGCTTTGGCAGGCGATCGAGGCGTCGCTAGACGCAATCGGTGGCTGAATCGGCAATCACGAATTCAGATCGCCGGCGTCGATCTTGCGCCGGCCGTGCAGCACGCGAACGATTTCGATCGCCTCTTCCCTGACATGGTACAAAGTGAGGTATTCGCCGACGATCAGGTGACGGATGCCCGGCGCGATGTCTTCGCGCGGTGCACCTGAGAAGGGATAAGTGGCCACTTGCTGCCAGCGGGCTTCGATCCGATCGAGCAACCGATCCGCTGCAGCCTCGCTGTCTTGCGCAACGTAAAGCCAGATCGCGATCAAATCCTCTTCTGCATGTGCAGTTCGGATGATGGGCAGCAAATTCATGCCGCGCTGTCGGGTTTCAATCGTCTCCGCGCTTCGGCCTTTATTTCGTCGATCGACGCAAACCGCCCCGGCCCGCTGTCGATCCCCTCCTGCACCAGTCTGCGCAATTCCTCGACGGTGTAGCCGAGCAGGTCGCGCCGATCCTTCCATTGCCGCAGCGCGTCGCGGATCACTTCGCTCGCCGAGGCATATTCGCCGGCGGCCACCACGTCGTCGACCGCCGCGGCCAGTTCCGGCGACAGCGTGATGCTGCGTTTATCGACCTGTCCCATGAGGCTCTCCTGATAGTCTTGTCCAAATGGTACGATTTAATCGCACCATTTTCAAGGAAATGCCGCGCTCGATTGCGGGTCGAAAAGTGAATCAACGGCTGCGCCCGAAGGCGCAGCCTACTGATTTCAAAGATTTTTCTTCGATATGGGAAACTGCCAGCTGGCCTGTAAGCCGGGTTCTGTATGGCCCTCGCCCCTTGCGGGGCGAGAACGTGGCGGCCATTCATCTTGGGCGCATGTTGCCATGCGCCTCACGCAACCTACCCGGACGGTGAGCCGGAAACAGCCCTCGAGGGTTTCCCCTCGCACCGCCCCTATTCGGTCTTGCTCCCGGTGGGGTTTACCGTGCCGCTCCTGTTGCCAGTCGCGCGGTGGGCTCTTACCCCACCCTTTCACCCTTGCCACGATTGGATCGTGGCGGTTTGCTTTCTGTGGCACTTTCCCTGGGGTCGCCCCCGCCGGCCATTAACCGGCACCGTGTCTCCATGGAGCCCGGACTTTCCTCACCCGCAGCCTTTCGGCTTCGCGGGTGCGGCCGCCCGGCCAGCTGGCAAGGCGTATAAAGGGGTTCAGGCCCGAAAAAGCAAGTTATCCCTTGTCAGGCGGGCGCTCCAAGTGCTGCCAGCTGCACCTTGACCTTGCCGCAATAGGCTGCGGACACCGGGTTCATCCGTGTGGCGCCGTGGCCGGCATTGTATTTCAGGATCGTGCCACAGGTCGTGCCGCCGCCGAGATCCTGCGCCATGGCAAGGTACTTCATGCCGTATTTGATGTTGGTATCGGGATCGTAGAGACCCTGAACCGAACCGCTATAGCCCATCATTCTTGCCGTCGCAGGCTTGATCTGCATCAGGCCGATCTCGCCGGCGCTGCCGACCTGGTTCGGCTGGTAGTTGCTCTCGATCTTGATGACGGCGTTGGCGAGCGATATCGGCACGCCATAGCTGGCGGCGTAACGCGCAATGATCGCCGAGTACTGTCCGTTGCCGCCGACAACCGCCGCCTGGGGCACTGGCCTGCTCTTCGGAGCGACTGACGCCGTTACCATGTGGTCGATGCGTTTGCGGTTACGCTTCACATGCTGTTTGGCGATTGTCTTTCTGGCAGCGGTTGGCTTTCTGGCGGAGGCTGGCTTTTTCGACTTTACCACGGCCGCTTTTTCCACTTTTGCGGTGGCGGTCTTCTCTACTTTTGCACCACCTTTCGGCACGGCGGTTTTGCCGGCTGCAGCACTGAAGCCTTGATCGGCCCGCTGGCTCAGCGGTGCGCTGTTCGCCGCACTGAAGGCAAAAGTCATTACGCCGGCAGCAATGGCTGCCGTTAAAACGGTCAATTTCTGCATGTGATCCTGTTCTGTTTGATCTGCACAAAGAACTTCGCGCAGATACCCTCAATCAACATCGGAACATCTGGGGGATAGAGGTCCGACAATCTGTACGGATCGCCTTTGACGACGGAATTGGCGCCAAAGAAGGCGAGGCAAGTCACTTTGGGTAACAGATTGTAACTTTGAAGCTTGGGAAAGACTATTTGAGAGAGGCTATCCTTGCGGAATCGAGCAGCCTTTCCAGCGTGCGGATCGTCGATCCGTCAGCCATGCCATCGACCAGGCGCTGCCGGAAATGCCGCTGAAATGCCTCGACGACGATTTCGGTCTGCCGGTCGAAAGCGCCGGTGATCTCGACGCCATAACCATAGAGCGCCAGCATCGACTGCAGCGCCTCGACCTCGGCTCCGGTATCGCCTGGCTTCAGCACGGCGCCACGCCGGATCGGCGCTGCCGGCACAACATGGCCGACACCGGCGGCAGACAAGGCCTTCCATGGAAATTTCTCGCCCGGATCGACCTTGCGCCCCGGTGCCACGTCGGAATGCGCGAGCACCCGCTGCGCCGGAATGGAATGGCGCTCGACGATGCCGGCGCACAGGCCGATCACCGCGTCGATCTGCGGTTTTGGAAAGTTGCGATAGCCGAGCGTATGCCCCGGATTGACGATCTCGATGCCGATCGAACAGGAGTTGATGTCGCTCTGTCCGAACCACGAACTCTTACCGGCATGCCAGGCGCGGTCGCTTTCCCTTACCATCTGAACAATGCGGCCGTCCTCATGGACCATGTAGTGCGACGAGACCTCGCTTGCCGGATCGCACAACCACGCCTCGGCACCGGCGCCGGTCGCCATGCCGGTGTAGTGCAGCACGATCATATCTGGTCCGAGCGTTCCGCGTCGTGGCCCGAAATTCGGCGATACCCTGACCTCGGCGCTCGGCTCGTCGGGCGGAAAGCCGCTCATGCGTGCCGCAGGCCTCGCTCGATCATTTCATAGGCCGCGTTGATCGCCGCCAGCCTGGTCGTCGCAATCTTGATGAATTCCTGCGGCAGGCCGCGTGCGATCAGCCGGTCAGGATGATTGTCGGAGACCAGCTTGCGGTAGCGCCTGCGGACCTCCTCGAACGGTTTCCCACGCTCGATGCCGAGCACAACATAAGGATCGGCGGCACCCAGATCGACATGCCGGGCCAGGATGCTCTGGTAATGCGCCTCATCGATGCGGAAGATCTCGGCGATGCGATGCAGGAATTGGCCCTCGCGCTCATGCACCAGCCCGTCGGCCTTGGCGATGTGGAACAGCCCGTCGAGTATGTCCTCGAGCATCAGGCAGTTCGAATGGCCCGAACCGCAAAGCTGCGCCATCCGCTCGGCATAGGTCTCGAAACCTGCAATGTCGCGTTTGGCCAAATCGTAGAGCCGCGCCACATTGCGCCTCTGTTCCTTCGGCACCTCGAATATTTCCTGGAAGGCGCGCACCTCGTCTTGCGTGACGATGCCGTCTGCCTTGGCCATCTTGGCCGACAGGGCGATCATCGCCACCGAGAAGGCGACGCGCCGGCGCAGATCGGCATCGCCGGAGAAAACCGTGCGCACGGCCTCGACCACTTCGGC
The DNA here is from genome assembly GCF_040320265.1 of Mesorhizobium sp. M0751. Classification (NCBI taxonomy): domain Bacteria; kingdom Pseudomonadati; phylum Pseudomonadota; class Alphaproteobacteria; order Hyphomicrobiales; family Phyllobacteriaceae; genus Mesorhizobium; species Mesorhizobium sp. M0751. Next base: position 306,888 of record NZ_JAMYPH010000003.1, on the reverse strand, counting down.
GACGCCTGACGACGCTGAAGATGAAACGCGTGTGACGAAGTCGCCGAGGCGGTCCCAAATCGACATGGGGGCTTCATAGGGCCAACCACCCATCGCTATCAAGCCAAGACAGTGCCGCAGGGGCTGGCCCAATCGATTTGGCGGAATGCCTGAGGCGACTGCCGTCAGTGCTTACCCATGGAAATCGGCAGATGGAAGCCGCTGCGCGCAAACCCGCGTCGTCGCACGCGGTCACAATGCGCGGGTATCGCAAGCAGCAGAAAGGCCGGCGTATGAGGCCGGCCTTCCTTGGCTGTCACATTGACTACTGCGACTACTGCGACTACTGCGCCGGGGCAGCCGGCGCAGGCGCCGGAGCCGGAGCCGGAGCCGGCTCGGCAGGCTTGTTTGCGTCAGGGGCAGCCGGCTTCATCGTCTGGTCGGATGCCGGCGGATTGGTGCTCTGCGTCGTGGTGTTGTCGGTGCCGCTGTTGCTGCAGGCGGCAAGGCCAAGCAGCGCAAGCGCCGACACCGACGCAAGAATGAGTTTCTTCATGACATCTCTCCTCTAATCACGCCTCCGTTACCGGCGGCGGTCGAGAACACAATGCGTAAGCTGCGCATGAGTTTCGTAACGTTGCATTTCTGCCTGTAACATATTCCAATCACTTGACGATTGCCGGTCAGGGCCTCGCGGGCTAACAGATCGAACAGGGAAAATCCCGGGAGCCGCTGCCATGACCGCAAAATGGGATTTCTGGATCGACCGCGGCGGTACCTTCACCGACGTCATCGGCCGTGACCCGGAAGGCGGGCTGCATCCCAGGAAACTCCTTTCGGAAAATCCCGGAGCCTATGCCGATGCTGCCATCCAGGGCATTCGCGAACTGCTCGGTGTCCAACCCGGCGCTCCAATCCCCTCCGCTCTGATCGGCGATGTAAAAATGGGCACCACGGTTGCCACCAATGCGCTTCTCGAGCGCAAGGGCGACCGTGTGCTGCTGCTCATCACCAAAGGGTTCCGCGATGCGCTGAGGATTGCCTATCAGGCCAGGCCCGATATCTTTGCCAAGCAGATCATCCTTCCCGAACAGCTCTATGAGCGTGTCGTCGAAATCGACGAAAGGGTTCGCGCCGACGGCAGTGTCGAGCGCCTGCTCGACATTGCTTCGGTACGCCCGGCTATTGAGCAGGCCAAGGCGGACGGCATCGATGCGGTCGCGATCGTCTTCATGCATGCCTGGAAACATCCCGAGCACGAAAAGGCGGTCGCCAAAGTCTGTCGAAAGCTCGGATTCTCGCAGGTCTCGGTCAGTCACGAGGTCTCGCCGCTGATCAAGCTGGTCGGCCGCGGCGACACCACGGTGGTCGACGCCTATCTGTCGCCGATCCTGGCAAGGTATGTGCAGAAGGTGGCGGACGAACTGGGTGCCGCGCCAATCTCCCCCCTTGTAGGGGAGATGTCGGCGAAGCCAACAGAGGGGGGCACTGTCCCGCCAACATCTCAGTCTGTCACGCCCCCCTCTGCCCTGCCGGGCATCTCCCCCACAAGGGGGGAGATTGGCCAATCCCCTCGCCTCATGTTCATGATGTCGTCGGGCGGCCTCACCGCCGCCGACATGTTCCAGGGGAAGGATGCGCTGTTGTCCGGCCCCGCTGGCGGAGTCGTCGGCATGGTCGAGACGGCAAAACTCGCCGGTTTCGGCAAGGTCATCGGCTTCGACATGGGCGGCACCTCCACCGATGTCGCCCATTACGATGGCGAATACGAGCGCGCCTTCGACACCGAGGTCGCCGGCGTGCGCATCCGCGCGCCGATGATGCGCATCCACACCGTCGCCGCTGGCGGCGGCTCGATCCTGCATTATGAAGCCGGCCGCTTCCGCGCCGGGCCGGATTCGGCCGGCGCCAACCCCGGCCCGGCCGCCTACCGGCGCGGCGGTCCACTGGCCGTCACCGACGCCAATGTCATGCTGGGCAAACTGCAGCCCGAGTTCTTCCCGGCCATTTTTGGACCGGGCCAGGACGAACCGCTCGACGTGCAGACGGTTCGCGAAAAATTCACCGCGCTTGCCGCCGAGATCGGCGACGGCCGCTCGCCGGAAACCGTCGCCGAAGGGTTCGTCACCATCGCGGTCGAAAACATGGCCAACGCCATCAAGAAGATTTCGGTGCAGCGCGGCTACGATGTCACCGAATACCTCCTGAACTGTTTCGGCGGCGCCGGCGGCCAGCACGCTTGCCTGGTCGCCGATGCGCTCGGCATGGAGGCGGTGCTGATCCATCCGTTCTCCGGCCTGCTGTCGGCATACGGCATCGGCCTGTCCTCGGTGTTTGCGTCACGCCAGCAGGCGCTGCTGAAGCCGCTGGTGGAGGACTCCGGGGCGGCGATCGATGAACTCATCGCAACGCTGCGCAAAGCCGTCATCGACGAACTCGCCGCGCAAGGCATCAGCGAAGACGCGGTCGCCTCGAAACCGGTGCTGCAGATCCGCTACGACGGCACCGATACCGCGCTGCCCGTGAACTTCGGGCACGGCTCGATCGCGCAGGCCAAGGCGGACTTCGAACTGGCGCACAAGGCGCAGTTCGGCTTCGTCTACGACGACAAGCCGATGATCGTCGAATCGGTCGGCGTCGAAGGTACCGATACCGGCGGCACCGGCCGCGACGAAAGCGATTCAGTTGTTGAAGACGTGGCCGCAAGTTCTTCCGGGACCCGGAAAATCTTCGTCGACGGCGTCTGGCGCGACGCCGGCATCTTCCCTCGCGAAACACTGAAGCCCGGTAACAAAATCGCCGGCCCCGCTTTGATCATCGAGCCGAACCAGACCATTGTCGTCGAGCCGGGCTGGCAGGCCGAGATCACCGCCAAGGACCACGTATTGATGCGGCGCGTCGAGAAGAAGCGCCGGCACGCCGCACTCGGCACCGAAGCCGATCCGGTGATGCTGGAGGTCTTCAATAACCTGTTCATGTCGATCGCCGAACAGATGGGCGTAACGCTGCAAAACACCGCCTATTCCGTCAACATCAAGGAGCGGCTCGATTTCTCCTGCGCCGTTTTCGACCGGAATGGCGCGCTGGTCGCCAACGCGCCGCATATGCCGGTGCATCTCGGCTCCATGGACCGCTCGGTGGAGACCATCATCCGGCTCAATTCCGGCGACATTCACCCCGGAGACGTCTTTGCCCTCAACGCCCCTTACAATGGCGGCACGCATCTGCCTGATATTACGGTAGTGACGCCGGTGTTTGAGGAAGAGCGCCCAATCTCCCCCCTTGTGGGGGAGATGTCGGCGAAGCCGACAGAGGGGGGCGCTGTCCCGCCGACCTCTCATTCTGTCGCGCCCCCCTCTGCCCTGCCGGGCATCTCCCCCACAAGGGGGGAGATCGGCCTATCACCGAAGATCCTCTTCTACGTAGCCTCGCGTGGCCACCATGCCGACATCGGCGGCACCGCGCCCGGCTCGATGACGCCGCTTGCCACCACCGTCGACGAAGAAGGCGTGCTGTTCGATAATTTCCGCATCGTCGATCGCGGCCGGTTCCGCGAGAAGGACCTCGCGACGCTGCTCACCGACCATCCCTATCCGGCGCGCAATCCGCACCAGAACATCGCCGACCTCAAGGCGCAGATCGCCGCGAACGAAAAGGGTGTCGCCGAGCTGCGCAAGATGGTCGCGCATTTCGGCCTTGGCGTCGTCGAAGCCTATATGGGCCATGTCCAGGACAATGCCGCCGAAAGTGTGCGCCGTGTGCTAGAGCGGCTGCCCGACAGTTCCGAATACGAATATCCGACCGACACCGGCCAAATGATCAAGGTGAAGATATCGGTCGACCGGCGGAAGCGCCAAGCGACCGTCGACTTCACCGGCACGTCGCCGGTAATGAAGAACAATTTCAACGCACCCGAGCCGGTCGCCCGTGCCGCGGTGCTCTATGCCTTCCGCGTCATGGTCGAAGACAACATCCCGATGAATGCCGGCTGCCTGCGGCCGATCAACATCATCATTCCCGACGGCTCGATGCTGAAGCCCGCCTATCCCGCGGCAGTCGTCGCCGGCAATGTCGAGACCTCGCAGCACGTCACCAACGCGCTATTCGGCGCCATGAGGGCGATGGCCAATGCGCAAGGCACGATGAACAATCTCACCTTCGGCAACAAGCAGTACCAGTATTACGAGACGATCTGCTCCGGCTCGCCGGCCGGCCGGATGAATGACGGCCGCGGTTTTGCCGGCACCTCCGGCGTCCACACCCATATGACCAATTCGCGCCTGACAGATCCCGAAGTGCTGGAACTGCGTTTCCCGGTACTGCTCGAGGATTTCCATATCCGCGAGGGCTCCGGCGGCAAAGGCAAATGGAATGCCGGCGACGGCACCAAGCGCACCGTCCGCTTCCTCGAAAAGATGGAATGCGCGATCCTGTCCTCGCATCGCAACCGCCCGCCGCAAGGCCTCGACGGCGGCGGCCACGGCGAGGCCGGTTCGACCAAGGTCCGCCGCAAGGATGGCCGCGTCGAAATCCTGAAGGCCTGCGACCAGACGGTACTCGACGCCGGCGAGGCGGTCATCGTGACAACGCCGACCCCAGGTGGATTTGGCCGCCCTTAGCGGAGGCATCCAGAATTCGCTCCGGCGAGTCAGGTGGTGTGGTTCTCGAGAACCGAAGCGGAGCGGACATTTGGGTCCGTGAGCATCGGAAGCGCAGAAAACCGCATCAGATGACCGCCGGAGTAGAATTCTCGATGCCTCCGGCTGTCACCGGCCTGTCATGACCCTGCGCTACCCGCTTGCGGCAAAGCAAACGGGGAATCGCCTTGCCATGACGGACATTTCTGGAGAACTGGTTTTTCGCCGCGGCAAGGAGGTCGGCAAGGCCGTCTACCAGAACCGCCCGTTGTCGAAGGCTGGTATCTCCGAACGCTTGTTCGCCTTCCTGTTCTCCGGCCTCGTCTATCCGCAGATCTGGGAAGACCCCGAAATCGACATGGACGCGATGCAGCTCGGCGAGGGCCACCGCATCGTCACCATTGCCTCCGGCGGCTGCAACATCCTCGCCTATCTCACCCGGTCGCCGGAAAGGATCGATGCCGTCGACCTCAACGCTGCCCACATCGCGCTGAACCGGATGAAGCTCGAAGCCGTGCGTCACCTGCCGTCGCAGGGCGACCTTTTCCGTTTCTTCGGCGCGGCTGAGACCGGGCACAATTCGCAGGCCTACGACCGCTTCATCGCGCCGCATCTCGATCCGGTCAGCCGCCATTATTGGGAGCGGCGCAACTGGCGCGGCTGTCGCCGCATCGCTGTCTTCGACCGCAATTTCTACCAGACCGGCCTGCTTGGCCTGTTCATCGCCATGGGCCACCGCACCGCAAAGTTCTTCGGCGTCGACCCGGCCGGCATCATGGACGCCAAGAGCATCGCCGATCAACGCCGTTTCTTCGACGAGGAGCTGGCGCCGGTCTTCGAAAAGCGGCTGCTGAAATGGGCGACATCGCGAAAGGCTTCGCTGTTCGGCCTCGGAATTCCGCCGGCCCAGTACGATTCGCTGATCACCTCGGGCGACGGCACCATGGCCAGCGTGCTGAAGGCCCGGTTGGAAAAACTCGCCTGCGATTTCCCCCTGAAGATCAATTATTTTGCCTGGCAGGCCTTTGCCCGCCGCTATCCCAACCCGGGCGAGGCCGCCCTGCCCGCCTATCTCGAAAAACGCAACTACAAGACCATCCGCGACAATGTCGATCGCGTCGCCATCCATCACGCCAATCTGATCGAGTTCCTTGCCGGCAAGGATGCCGGTTCGGTCGACCGCTTCGTCCTGCTCGATGCACAGGACTGGATGACCGACGACCAGCTCAACGGGTTGTGGGCCGAGATCACCCGAACCGCCTCCACCGGCGCCCGCGTCATCTTCCGCACCGCAGCGGAACCCAGCCTGCTGCCCGGCCGCGTCTCGAATTCGCTGCTTGACCAATGGCGCTACGAGAACGACGCCTCGCGCGAGTTTTCGGCGCGCGACCGCTCGGCCATCTATGGCGGCTTCCACCTCTATGTGAAGCGGGCCGCATGAGCACGACCGACTTGCCGGCCAGCCATGCCGAGCTGATGGACGGCGTCTATCGCTGGCAGCGTCATGTCTACGACCTGACCCGCAAATACTATCTGCTCGGCCGCGACCGGCTTATCGACGGACTGGATGTGCCGGCCGGCGGGACCGTGCTCGAGCTCGGCTGCGGCACCGGCCGCAACATCATCCTCGCCGCCCGCCGCTATCTCGGCGCGCGCTTCTTCGGCCTCGATATTTCGGCCGAGATGCTGGAGACGGCCACCGCCGCCCTTGCCCGCGAAGGCCTCTCCGGCCGCGTCACGCTGGCGCGCGGCGATGCCACGGATTTCGACGCAAAGGCGCTGTTCGGCGTCGAAAGTTTCGACCGCGTCTTTGTCTCTTATTCGCTGTCGATGATCCCTGGCTGGGAAAAGACGATATCCGCGGCTCTTGCTGCCCTGTCACCGGGCGGCTCGCTGCATGTCGTCGATTTTGGCCAGCAGGAAGCCCTGCCCGGCTGGTTCCGCACGCTGTTGCGCGGCTGGCTGAAAAAATTCCACGTCGAGCCGCGTCAATCGCTGCGCGCGGTTCTGGATTCGGAATCTGCAAGAACCGACGCAAGCTTCCGTTTCCAAACGCTCTATCGCGGCTATGCCTGGCTCGCCGTGATCGGCCCAGGTCGATAGCCAGGATGTGTTGAGATTCAGGTCAGGCCGAGTCGAAAACGGTGGGGTCCGAGAACCGGAGCGGAGCGTACTTTTGGGTACGCGAGCACCGGCCTACGCCGGCCGTAGCCTTAACTGCCACGACCGCTCATGAGTGCTTTGGCCGGCGAAGGCCGGAAGCGCAGGAAACCGCCGTTTGCAGGCCGGCATCACCTGAATATCGCTACAGCCTAGTGCAGCGCCTTGACCAGCGCCGCTACCATCGCCTGCGGCCGGTAGCCGAGCCTGGCCGGCGTCAGGCCGAGCCGCACCACAACCAGCTGCTCCGAGGGGACGATCGCGGCCGTTTGTCCGTCATGCCCCTCCATCCAGTAGGCGTCCTTGGGCAGGCCGGCGGCAATGCCGGCGCCGGGGTTTTCCTCGTCGCCCGGCCCTTCGATCCATAATTGCCCCTTGCCATAGACCTTCGAGGCAGTTGCCGGTTCCCGCATCCAGTCGACGAAGCCGGCGGGCAGGATCTCCTTGCCGTTCCAGACGCCGCCCTGCAGCAGGAACTGGCCGAAGCGCGCCCAGTCGCGTGCCGTGGCATAGAGGTAGGACGAGCCGACGAAGGTGCCGTGCTCGTCGGCCTCAAGCACTGCACTGTGCATGCCGAGCGGATCGAACAGCGCGGTCCTCGGCCAGGCCAGCGCCTTGTCCTTGTCGCCGATGGCGTCCTGCCACAATCGGGACAGCATCACCGCCGTGCCACTCGAATAGGAAAACACCTTGCCAACCTCGCCGGTCAGCGGCTTGGACCCGGCAAAGCCCGCCATGTCCGGTTCGAGATAGAGCATGCGCGTTACGTCGGCGACGTCGCCATAATCCTCGTTGAATTCCAGCCCGCTCGACATCGCCATCATGTCGGCGAGGCTGATCACGGCGCGGCCATCTCCCTTCCAGGGACCGAACAGGCCCTGGTTGGTCATCGCCAGCTTGCCCTCCTTCACCAGCGTGCCGACGATCGCCGCATTCACCGTCTTGGTCATCGACCAGCCCAATAGCGGCGTCTTTTCGGAAAAGCCTTCGCCATAGCGCTCTGCAACGATGCGGCCGTTCTTGACCACCACCACCGCCCGCATGCCGGCACCGGTCATTGCTGGATCGTCGAGGATCTTCGCGACCTCTGGATCCTGCGAGGCACCGACATCGTCGCCTTCCGGCCAGATCGCATCGGGCAGCGGCGCCGGCGTCGGTGCAGCTCCGGCGACAGCCTCGGCGGCGGCAATACCGCCGTCGGGAACCGAGGCGCAGCCGAGCCCGTCGCGCGCAACCGCGACACTCTTGCCGAGCACACCGAACAGGCCCGCCGAAACCGTTCCCTTCTCCTTGTCGACCGACACCCTCATCAGCTTCAGCAGCGGATGACCCGGCGCCTGCACATCGACGGCAAGCACATCGTCGGCGTCCCGCCCGGCGATGAAGACGTTCGAGCAGACGATCTTGGCCGCGTAACCGGAACCGACGCGGATCAGTTCCGGCGGGGCGAAATACAGCCAGGCGGCGAGTATCGCGGCGGCCAGCACAGCCAGGCCGAGCAGCCATTTGACGAACTTCAAAAGGATCTGCATTTTGAGTTCCCTCGGCGCGCTCGATCTATGTCATCGATTTGCCGCCATTGTTTCGGCAAAATCGCGGCTCTTGTCGAGCGCCGTCAACCGAATATCAACCATGATCGGCGATCACAGGTGTATGTCACCCAAAAGCATGCCCTTGGGCCTGACCCGAGGGTGCGCAGCGGTTCTGGGACAACGACATGCACAGACAAAAGAACTAAGCGCGTCGAAACGATGCGCTTAGGACAGACCGGGCGATCCTGTGGGGTGACCGTCCGGCGGGGCTTGAATGCATGCGTCCCAAAACTGCGCAACGGTTTGGGAATGCATGAAACGAAGATCAAGGCGCATCGCGTAAGTCGGTTTCAGACACGCCGCGCCCGGTCGAGGGGCCACCCGCGGAAAGACCCATCAGCGGCCGGCTGAAACCGGCTCAGGAAGTAGCGATGCGCCGTTTCGCGGTCCTCATCACGCTGATGTTGCTTGGTGCCTGCTCGACGGTCGAGGATCTGACGCCATCGCTGTCGTCGTCCAGCGCCGCGATGGTTGCGGTACGCGCGCCGCGTTTTGCCGATTCCGACCCGCATGAATGGGACAGCGGCGCACCGTGGAGCTATGCCGTCCACGGCACCGACGTCTCCAAATACCAGACCTCGATCGACTGGCCGGCGGCCAGGGCCAGCGGCATCTCCTTCGCTTTCATCAAGGCAACCGAAGGCGGAGACCGGTTCGATGAAGCTTTCAACGAGCATTGGAGCCGCACCAAGGCGTCGGGCATTCCCCGCGCCGCCTATCATTTCTTCTACTTTTGCACGCCGGCCGCTACCCAGGCGCGCTGGTTCATCCAGAACGTGCCCAAAGACAGCTCGGCCATGCCGCCGGTTCTCGACATGGAATGGAACCCGAAATCGCCGACCTGCAAGCTGCGGCCCGATGCCGCCACGGTACGCAGCGAGATGAGCACATTCCTCGAAATCGTCGAAAAACACTACGGCAAGAAGCCGATCATCTACACGTCGGTGGACTTCTTCGAAGATAATGGTTTATCGGGCTTCCGCAATTACCCCTACTGGCTGCGCTCCGTGGCCGGGCACCCGCGCCAGAAATACGGCAGTCATCCCTTCACCTTCTGGCAGTATACCGGAACGGGTGTCGTGCCGGGCATGGCCGGAAACGCCGACATCAGCGTCTTCAACGGCTCCGAAGCCGCCTGGAAGAAGTGGTTGCGGCAGAACACCCGTTGACACCGGGCCTGTCGCCTGCTTTTCGACACAGCCAATGACGAATGCCTGCAACCGCCGGTAATCTTCTTGGAAGGATAGCGATGCGATTGCGCTTTGGACTTCTCGCGGCGCTGCTCCTGAGCGCCGTGCCGGCCGCGGCAGAGCAATGCGGCGGCGATTTCGAGGCATGGAAGCAGGGTGTGGCGGCGGAGGCCAGGGCGGCTGGCGTCGGCGCTGCCGGCCTTGATGCGCTGGAAAACGCCACCCTCGATGAGAAGGCATTGGCACGCGACCGCGCCCAAGGCGTCTTCACCCAGACCTTCATCGAATTCTCGAACCGCATGATCTCGTCGCATCGGCTGAAGCAAGGTGCGGCCAACCTGCAAAAATATGCCGAGGTCTTTGCCCGCGCCGATCGCCAATTCGGCGTGCAGGCGCCGGTCATCGCCGCTTTCTGGGCCCTGGAAACCGATTTTGGCGCCGTGCAAGGCGATTTTCATACGCTGAACGCGCTGGTGAGCCTCTCGCATGACTGCCGCCGCCCGCAGCTGTTCCGGCCGCAGATCGTGCCGCTGCTGATGTTGATCGATCGCGGCGTGGTGCCGGCCGACGTGACCGGTGCCTGGGCCGGCGAGATCGGCCAGACGCAGATGCTGCCTTCCGACTATCTCGGCCACGGCGTCGACGGCGACGGCGATGGCCTGGTCGACCTGCGCGGCAGCGCGCCGGATGTGATCATGAGCACGGCCAGCAAGATCCAGTCGCGCGGCTGGAAGCGCGATCAGCCCTGGATCGAGGAAGTCCGCGTGCCCGACGATTTGCCGTGGGAGCAGACGGGACGCACCAACAAGCTGCCGTTGACGCAGTGGGCGCAGTGGGGCGTTACCAGGCCCGACGGTACGCCGCTTCTCGACAACCGCATGAAGGCCGGCCTGGCATTGCCTATGGGTCGCAAGGGGCCAGCCTTCCTGACCTACGACAATTTCGACGTCTATCTCGAGTGGAACCAGTCCTTCACCTATGCCCTGACCGCGGCAAATCTTGCCGCCCGGCTGGGGGGCGCGCCGCGCTTCGATCCGCGCAACCCCGAACCCGGCCTCAACGGCGACCAGATGAAGGCGCTGCAGACCAAGCTCGAGGCGAAAGGCTATGATGTCGGTACCGTCGACGGCATACTGGGCACCAACACCCGCGAAGCTATCCGCAAGGAGCAGATGCGGCTGGGCCTGCCGGTCGACGGCTGGCCGACGCCGGAGCTGCTGGCCAGACTGTGAGGGTGGTGAATGGTGAAAAGGAATAGCACCGGAGCCGCACTGGGCACCAGAGCTACTACTATTCACTATTCACTATTCACCGCCTCGCCAGCAGGAAATCGATGAACGCTCGCAGCGGCGCCGGAACCTGGCGGGAACTCGCGTGATAGAGATAAAAACCCGGAAATCTCGGCGACCAGGCTTCGAGAAAACGGATGAGCTTTCCCGCTTCGATCCACGGCCGGACCTGATATTCCAGCATGTACGCCACGCCGACCCCATCCAGAACCGCCCCGATCATCAGTTCCGTATCGTTGATCGTCAGGCCGCCGCTGACGGCCACTTCCAAGGCACGTTGGCCCCGGGCGAACTCCCATCGATAAAGATTGCCGCCGCTCGGCCACTGGAAATTGATGCACTGGTGCTGATGCAGGTCCGCGGGGTGACGCGGCATCGGGTGATGCTCCAGATAGCTCGGCGCCGCCACTGCGGCCATCTCGAGTTCCTCGCTGAGCTTCACCGCCACCATGTCCTTGTGCAGCCGCTCACCCAGTCTGATCCCGGCATCGAAGCGGCCCTCGACGATGTCGGTGAGCATGTCGTCGACAATGATTGTGAGGGTGATATCGGGATAGGCGCGGCGGAAATCGCCGAGGATGGGCGCGATGAAACGCATGGCGGCGATGCGCGGAACATTGATGCGCAGCGAGCCTGCCGGCCGGCCGCGTGATGCATGAGCGTCGGCTACGGCCCCTTCCAGTTCGCCGAACGCCGGTGCGATGCGGGCAAACAGCTTCTCGCCCTCAGCGGTCGGCGACATGCTGCGCGTGGTGCGGTTCAGCAGGCGGACACCGAGACGCTCTTCCAGCCCGCGTATCGTCTGGCTGAGCGCTGGAGGCGAAATCCTGAGCTTGGCCGCGGCACGGACGAAGGTTCCCTCTTCGATGATTGCTGCAAATGCCGTGAGTTCGGAAAACTCGCTTCCTCGCATTATGTACCTCAGGCTTAACAAGTCAGTTTGATAATAGGCTATTCTCTTAGCAATAGCATGCCTCTAGCTTTCCCTGGAACGCCGCTCGATCGAGGCGGCCGTCATCAGACGGAAGGAGAAGCCATGCATCGTCCACTCGAAGGCAAAACCGCACTTGTGACCGGCAGTTCACGCGGCATCGGACGCGCCATCGCGGAGGGGCTCGCGGCCAAGGGTGCTGCCGTGGTCGTCAACTATGTCGGCAACGAGAAGGCAGCCAGGGAGGTCGTTGCCGCCATTGAAGGGAATGGCGGAAAAGCCGTCGCCATCCAGGCGGACGTCTCCAGTCTCCCCGACATTCGCAGGCTGTTCGAGGAGACCGAAAGGCAGATGGGGCCGATTGACATCGTCGTCGCCAATGTCGGCGTCGCCGTCATAAAGCCGCTCGTCGATGCCACCGAAGCGGACTTCGATCACGTCTTCGGCGCCAATGCCAAGGGCACCTTCTTCACGCTTCAGGAGGCGGCGCGCCGCGTTCGCGACGGTGGCCGTATCATTGCCGTCTCCACCGGTGGAACCAGGATGTTCTTCACGCAGACGGCGCTTTATCTCGGCAGCAAGGGAGCCGTCGAGCAGTTCGTCCGCGTCCTCTCGCGCGAACTCGGTCCGCGCGCCGTTACCGTGAATGCGCTTTCACCAGGCTTCACCGACACTGACCTGCTCCCCGAACGGGACCGCGCCGTGGCCGCCGGCATGTCGCCCTTCGGCCGGATCGGAGCACCACGCGACGTCGCCGATGTCGCGGTTTTCCTGGCTTCCGACGAAGCTCGCTGGCTTACCGGCGAGAACATCCAGGCCGGCGGCGGCGTGGCCTGACTACGGGGGGTGAATGGTGAATGGTGAATGGTGAATGGTGAATGGTGAATGGTGACAATTCACCGAAGCGGACGGAACGCAAGAACTACTTCCAATCACTATTCACTATTCACTATTCACCATTCACCATCAACTAATCCGCCATCGTCTCCAGGCTGGCAAACCCCTGCGGCGCATCGCCTTCGTCGAATGGCGTCGCCACCTCGACGAAAGTATCGGGATAGAAGCCGTTGAACCGTGTTCGGAGCGACAGCGAATAGGCGCCGATATGGCCGATCTCGATCCAATCGCCGGTATCGACGGTTTCGGGCAACCAGAACGGCCGCGACAATATATCGACGGAATCGCAGGTCGCGCCGCAGACCTTGAACGGCACGATGGTCTTGTCCTCGCCATTGCGCGAGCGGATCGCCGGATCGGGGATGAAGCGAGCCGGCAGCGTGATCTTGCCGGTCCATGAATCCGACAGCGACGCCCAGATGCCGTCATTGATGTAGAGCCTTTTGCCCTTGCGCAGCAGCACACGCACAATCAGCGACAGGCAGCGCGCCACGATCACCCGGCCGGGCTCGGCCACCAGCGGCATCTGGTCGAACTGGTACTCCTGGAGGTCGCCCGACAGCCGCGACATGATCTGGCCGAGCGACGGCATCTCCGGCTTGCGGCTGTTCGGATCATGACCGTATTCGGCCGGAAAGCCGCCGCCGACATCGAGCCCGGCAATGTCGAAGCCGACGCGGTTGCGCACCCAGTCGGCGGAGGCCAGCGCCCGCTCATAGGTGTCGGGATCCTCGATCTGGCTGCCGACGTGAAAGCATAGGCCGACCTTGTAGCCCGTCCGGTTCAGCCGTTCGGCGAGTTCGACCGCATTGGCCGGTCCGGCGCCGAACTTCTTCGACAGCTCGTAGGCCGCCGAGCCTTTCGTCTGGATGCGCACGAACACGGTGATCGCGCCCGGATCGATGTCGAGCGCCCGCACCACCCTGGTCAGCTTGGTGATCTCGTCTTCATGGTCGAGCGAAATGACGCGGATGGCGTATTTTTCCAGCGCCAGCCTGATGTCCGACTGCGCCTTGACCGGGTGCATGTAGAGCATCTCGGCGTCGGGCGAGACGGCGCGCACGGCGGCGAATTCGCCGGGCGAGGCCACATCGAAGGCGCTGACGCCGGCCTCGACCAGGGCGTTGAGCACGATCTGTTCGCCATTGGTCTTGACCGCATAGGCGGTCTTGCCGGGAAACATGCCCATGAACTGTTTGGCGTCCGCCTTCAGCACCTGCGGGCGGAAGCAATAGATCGGATCGTCCGGGCGAAGCGCCAGCGCTGCCTCGCGGGCATTTTCGAATCGCTGCATGGACGAATCCCTTGACTGAGGCTGCGCACAATTAATCGAAGCTAGCGGCTAATGAAAACAATTCTATGTCTCGCCGCCCCGGCTTCGCGGCGCTACGCCGTTCTGTACCGCCGGTTATGGGCGAGCCAGGCCATCGCTCAGGTTTTGGGTGGCCCTTGCGGCCGGATCGGATATGGCGTGAACAGATGCCTGACGAGCAAGGCATCTCGTCTGGGAGGACGACCAATGGCGATAGCTGCCACCAACACTGTGCGCGGTCCGATGGTGCTCAAAGACTGGGCGCAGCTTCTGCTGCTCGGCGCCATCTGGGGCGGTTCGTTCTTCTTTGCCCGCATTGCGGTGGCGGAACTTCCGCCGCTGGTGCTGGTGCTGTTCCGCGTCACCATCGCGGCCGCGGCACTGCAGCTCTATCTTGCGGTCCGCGGCCCGTCGTTTCGCCTCGCCTTGCCGCATGCCGGCCTGTTCTTCCTGCTGGCGTTCGCCAACAACGTCATCCCTTTCTCGCTGATCTTTGCCGGCCAGACCGAGCTTGGCGCCGGTGTCGCCTCGGTGCTCAATTCGACGACGCCGTTCTGGACGCTGATCCTCGCCAACGCCCTGACCAGTGATGAAAAGCTGTCGTGGAACAAGCTCGCCGGCATCGCCCTCGGTATCGCGGGAACGGCGGTGATGATCGGTCCCGGCCTTGTCGCCGGGCTCGGCGGCCCGGTCTGGGCGAAATTCGCGCTCATCGGTGCCTCGGTCTCCTATGCGGTTGCGCTGATGATTGCCCGCCGCTTCAAGGGTGTCCCGTCACCGGTCATTGCCACCGGCCAATTGACTTGCTCGACCATCATCATGATCCCGGTCGTTTTGTTCACCTATGATGCCGCCAATCTGTTTTCGGCCTCGCCGCCGGTCTGGGCGGCGGTGCTGGCGCTGGCGCTGCTGTCGACGGCTTTCGCCTATATCCTCTATTTCAACCTTGTCGCCTCGGCCGGCGCCACCAACGCCTCGCTGGTCACGCTGATCGTGCCGGCCAGTGCCATCCTGCTCGGCTTCCTGTTCCTCGGCGAGCGGCTCGAACTGTTCGAACTCGGCGGCATGGCGCTGATCGCGCTCGGCCTCGTCACCATCGACGGTCGCCTGTTCGGGCGGCGTTAGAGATGGCACAGCGAAGTTGTCGCTTCCGATCGTGCGCTATATGGGCGTGATCGCGGGAACAGATGAACCCTGCCATTCCAGACGCCAGATACCGCCTTGCCGGAGATTCTGAACGAGATCGGGAAGGAAGGCGGCAAGGCAGGTCCCGCCAACATGTCTCACGGAAGGATACACAAGACCGGTCGCGGCGTCTTGCTTGCGGAGTTGTTTCGCCAGCGCCTGACCGGCCGGATAGGCTAAGGCGGTATCCGGATCGAGCACCGGGTCCTTGCTGAACTCAGCACCGCGCAGATCGTGAAACGAGCCTATGAAGTCGGCAACGAGCTCCGCGTAGTCGGTGACGTTTTCGAACCGTTCGATCGCGGCAAGCTCTCGCGTCAGATGAAACGAGACCTCGCCGAGCGCAGTTTCCGCATCGAACGCACAGTACCAAGCGCCCCCTGGCATCATCGTTGAAACGATTGCCGCCCGGACGGGTGTAAGCGAACGCCGCATTGATGAAGGTGTAGCCTGGCCTCCCGAACACCAGTTCGCGCGGATCGAGGTCGGGCAATCCCCCTTGCTGCGCCTGAAGGCGGCCGCTGGTGGCTCCTTCGAGCTCCGCAAGGTCTTCCAAATCTCCATGATTCCTGGCCAACGGCATCAGGACCGGTTCCTTGAGCCTGCCTGTCGAAATCAGCCGGATCGTGTCGCGCTGGGAAATGTCAGCGCGCGGCGGGATCTGCATTCAAAGTCCACCGCGCAAGGCGTCGATGTGTTGGCGAACCTGCAGCAGTTTCGGAATGCCGCCCTCGATCATCACGTCCAGGGGGCGCCGGCCACCATAAAGAGGCCCTTTGTTCGGTAACCGCACCCATTCATCGGCAAGCGCTTCGGAAAACAGAAGCCGCAGTCCTTTGAAGATGCCGATCAGGGCGCTGATGCGTGTCAGCGAATCCTGGGAGAGAACGCCCTCCCATTCGCCCTTCTTCATGCGGAACCAGGTTCTCTCCGACACGTCGCCGATCAAGGCACAGATCTCGGTGCTGGTCAGATGCCAGATGTCTGCGAGCCTGACGATGCCGGCAACAGCAGCTGGCGTGATCCGCGCCCGTGCCGAGGCATCCGCCAGATTTGCCGGCAAAGCCTGATTTGCAGGATCGCGAACAGCATAAGCGACACTCATTCCGACCTCCAACACTTGGCAGGCAATATAGTGCCAATTGGCAGCATATTCAAGTCCGGGCTATCCTCACACCGCGCTGCTGGTTGCCCTTCGCGTCATGTAGCGTCCAGCATCCGGCTGGACGTGCAAAGGACGTTTCGAATCTTCGTTCGTTCCGAAATCGATTCCGATTTCTGGCGCGGTAGCGCTGCCATTCTCGTTGCTGCCTCGGCTTTGCCACAAATTATTCACAGGTCCCGAGCCGGCTTTTGACAAAGAGTTTCAATGCCTAACGGCAAACGGCAGGTCGCAAATTCCACAATCTCGTCGCATTGCAGCAAAGTTTCTGCTTGCCTGTGGCACAAATGACCCTAGACTCTCGCCATAGCTCTTTAAGAGGAGGCTATGACATGGGACTGACGAGGCCGATCAACGCATTGATGATTTGTGCTGCGTTTGCATTCATCGGCGCCCTCATTATGGGCGTCCTTCCATAAGGCCGCTGAGCGGGGGAAGACCAGCACCGAATACTCCAAATCATTGAAAAGGCCGGGCATTTTGCCCGGCCTTTTGCATTCCCCGATCTTTGGCATTTCAAAAAGGAGCTTGCCGCTTTACGCCGCGGCGGATCCCGCCGCCTCGACTTCGTGCGACCTGATGCCGATCATGTGGCAGATGGCAAAGACCAGATCGGCCCGGTTCATCGTGTAGAAGTGGAAATCGCCGACGCCGCGCTCGACAAGGTCCAGCACCTGCTCGGCCGCCACGGCAGACGCCACCAGCGCATGCGTTTGCGGGTCGTTTTGCAGCCCATCGAAGCGCTCGGCCAGCCATGCCGGCACCAAGGCTCCGCACCGTGCCGAGAAGTTGGCGACCTGGGTGAAATTGTGCACCGGCAATATGCCCGGCACGATCGGTATGTAGATGCCGGCCCGCCGTGCCCGCTCGACATAGCGTTCATAGAGATCGTTGTCGAAGAAGAACTGGGTGATCGCCCGCGTCGCTCCGTTGTCGGCCTTGCGCTTCAGCATGTCGAAGTCGGTGGCGAAATCCGGGCTTTCCGGATGTTTTTCCGGATAGGCCGAGACTGATATGTCGAAATCGCCGGCGCCCTTCAGCGCATCGACCAGTTCGGCGCCATTGGCATAGCCTTCCGGATGCGGCCGGTAGGCCGCGCCGACGCCCTCGGCCGGATCGCCGCGCAGGGCGACGAAACGCTTGACGCCCATGTCGGCGAACTCCCGGATCACCGCATCGACCTCGTGGCGCGCCGCATCGACGCAGGTCATGTGCGCCGCCGGCGTCAGCGTCGTTTCATTGAGGATGCGCTTGACGGTACGGGCCGTGCGCTCGCGGGTCGAACCACCGGCGCCATAGGTGACCGAGACGAATTTCGGCCTGAGCGGCTCCAGCCGGGTGACCGTGTCCCACAGCCTTGCTTCCATGTCGTCGTTTTTCGGCGGAAAGAACTCGAACGAAACCCTGACCTTGTCGCCGATGTCGGGGCGGCGGGAGAAGCGGAACTGGTTCATCAGGCGGTTTCCCCTATCGGATACGCATTGGCCGGTTGTCTGTCGTTGGAAGGCTCGGCAATCAGCATGCGCCGATCGCGGCCGAGCCAGAGTTTGACGGTGAGCTTGGCCTCGTTGCCGCCGCGCGGCTCGAATTCCTGGCTGTCCTCGAGGTCGAGGCCGGCCTCGGAAAACCAGTCGCCAATTTGCCGGTCGGAAAAGCCGAGGCGCATATGCGCGTGCTCCTCGCGCAAGAACTCCAGCGTGTGCGGCGCGAAATCGACGATCACCAGCCGGCCGGCCGGGCGCAACAGCCGCGCCGCCTCGCGGATGGCGCGGGCGGGATCGTCGAGATAGTGCAGCACCTGATGGATGGTAACGAGGTCGAAGGCGTCGCGCTCGACCGGCGGCGCAAAAATGTCGCCCTGGCGCACCTGCGCATTCGAAACGCCCGCCTTGTCGAGATTGGCGCGCGCCACAGTCAGCATCTCGCGCGACATGTCGATGCCGACGCCGCGCCGATAGAGCGGCGAAAAGATCTCGAGCAGCCGTCCGGTGCCGGTGCCGAGATCGAGCATCGACTGGAACGGCCGCTTGCCGACGACTTTGATGAGGGCTGCCTCGACCGCGCGGTCCGGCACATGCAGCGAGCGGATATGGTCCCAGCTTGCGGCGTTTACCGAGAAATATTCGGCAGCCCGGTCCTGCCGCTTGCGCTTGACCGCGGCCAGCCGTTCGAGATCACGCTCGACCTGCGGATCGGCGCCGCGGATGCCGGAAACCAGCCTCAGCACGAAATCGCGCGAGGAGTCGGAATCCGATAGCCGGAAGAACGCCCACGAGCCCTCCTGGTAGCGGCCGATCAGCCCTGCCTCCAGCAGCAATTTCAAATGGCGCGAGACGCGCGGCTGCGATTGGCCGAGGATTTCGGTGAGATCGGACACCGTCAGATCGCCGCGCGACAGCAGCGCCAATATGCGCAGCCGGCTGGATTCGGCAGCCGCCTTCAATGTATCTACCATCGTGTCGAGAGCGACATGCATGCGAGCATTCTCTTTGAAAAGATATAAACATATGTTTATGTCGGTTTTGATAGGCTTGCAAGCGCTATGTCGCTTCCGGACAAGAAAATGACGCATGCGTCGCGGACCGCGCAAGCCCGCAAGCATGATCGAGGCGAGACCCATGTTCGAAACGCGCAGCGGCGAAAAGCTTCTGGAAACCGACCCGGCAACGATGCCGCCGGATGGCCACATCGTCTTCATCGGCCGCATCGCTTCGCCTTGGATTACGCGGGAGACCTGCCCCAAAAACATGAAGGCCGCGCGGGAGACGGGACAGCCGGCGGCTCTCACGATCGATCCGCTCTATCGGGACGGCCTGCTTGGGCTGGAACGCGCCAGCCACGTCATCATCCTGTCCTGGCTGCACCATGCGCCGCGGCAACTGATTGTCCAGAAACCCCGCCATGCCACGGAGCCGAAAGGCGTCTTTTCGCTGCGCTCCCCTGCCCGGCCGAACCCAATTGGGCTGCATGTCGCCAAGCTCGTTACACTCGACATCGACATCGGCCGCGTCGAGCTTGACGCCATCGACGTGCTCGACGGCACGCCGGTCATCGACATCAAGCCCTATTTCGCCTCGACCGATGCCTTCGCCGAGGCGACCATGGCTGGGCGGAACGAGACGTCCAGATCGGACGAGCGGTGAGCGCCCCGACCGGCCGCCGCCGCGCCATCGCCAAGGCGCTGACAGCGCTTCTGCCGCTGGCGCCCTATGCCGACATGGAAAAGATCCGTGCCGATGCCGGCGCCGTGCACATGAAGAGCTTGCCGCCGAGCATTGCCGTGTGGCTGGCGACGATTGCGCATATTCGTCACGCCCACACCGACTACGAAAAGCTGCTCGCCGACGGCTATGACCGCGATTCCGCGCGCTTCTTCGTCATCGAACAAACCAACATCGCGCTGACCCGCTGGCGTGCCACCCGTCTGCTCGACGATGAGGATGAGGCGTAGAGGACGGCAAGCAGACGCGTCGAGTTCTGCGGCGCCCCCTCTGTCCCGCCGACGTCAGGTCGGCAACAAAAAACCCGCCTCGGGAGGCGGGTCGTTGGAGCCAATTAGCACCATACCCAAATTAGTAGCATAGCTGCCGGCACAAAGCAAGAACAAAGTTGCTCGCCTTCAGCATTGAATCGCGACTTCGTTTCAGCATGGGTTTTGAGAGGTCCAGGGACAGTGCCCCTCTGCCCTGCAGGATATAGGGGTACGAAGGAACGCGGCTTCGACTGGCAACACCGCCTTGCCTGGACTCACCTTCAGGCCCGGTAAATCCACTGCTCGGGCACGCGCACCGATATCTCCTCGCCGGCCGTGATCGTGCCGGGCTTCTCGACCCAGGCGACGAGCCCGCGCAAGCGCTTTGCCGCCTTCGGGAACAGCAGCGCGCCGGCCTCGTGGTCGGCCATCCCGGCCTTTTCGGCGACT
Organism: Mesorhizobium sp. M0751; assembly: GCF_040320265.1. Lineage (NCBI taxonomy): Bacteria > Pseudomonadati > Pseudomonadota > Alphaproteobacteria > Hyphomicrobiales > Phyllobacteriaceae > Mesorhizobium > Mesorhizobium sp. M0751. The sequence continues at coordinate 286,632 of NZ_JAMYPH010000003.1, read as the reverse complement.
GATCGGCCGGCGATCCGGCAAGGCCCGTTCTGCGCGTCGATCTTGACGGTCGCGCCGCCTTTGAAGAACAGCAGCGAGCCGGATGGCAGCATCGAGAGGTGCGGCAGGCCTTCGATCAGGAGATTGGCGCCGATCCATTCAGGCTTGATCTCGGTAATGCCCATCCGTTCGGCAACGATTGCCAGTTCGTCCGCCGCGACGATCGACAATTGCCGTTCGTTGCGCATCTCGGTGCCGCGCGGATACCAGGGTTCCCGCCCGCCGGAGCGCCGCGTCGTGCCGGCGTGGAAATCGCCTTCGATACCGTCGAAGCCGAGCTGCAGCGTATCCACCGCTCGTGTCTCAAAACGATCGAATGATGCGAGATAGAGCGCCGCCACCCTGGCGGCGAGTTTTCGCGCCGGCACGATCTCGACTGGATTTTCGGTTGCGGGAAACAGATCCGGCATTGGTCTCATTCCTAGCGACGGGATGCAATTAGCCGAAGTCGATTTATAGGGTCCAGTCGAAAGCGTTGATGCTCCAATCAAGACGGCTGATACGGGTCGGCACCACCAGCGTCCTGGTTGAATCGAGCCCTTGCACAAGCGTGCCGCATTGCTGCCGCGCTGCATCGGTTGATAATATCGGTCAGGTTAAGCCTGCGGAGGTTTATCGTGCATCCCGCATCGGCAATCGCGCAGCTCTGGCTGCTCTGGGTCGTCTCATGGGCCGCGGCCGCCTTCTGGGCCGACCGGGCAGAAAAACGCGCCGGCTTCGAGGCCGAACTGCCCTACCGGGCCGTGCTGGTGGTCGGCACGATCCTGCTCTTCATCCCGGCGCACGGTTACGCCGGCCCGCTGAGGCTTTGGACGCCGAACCTTGCCGAAGCGTGGATCTGCGTCGCGCTGATTGCCGCCGGCCTGGCATTTGCCTGGTGGGCGCGGCTGCATCTCGGCCGCCTGTGGTCGGGCACGGTCACCGCCAAGGCAGAGCACCGCGTCATCGACAGCGGCCCCTACCGGCTGGTCCGCCACCCGATCTACACCGGGCTGCTTCTGGCAATCCTCGCCACCATGGCGGCGAAAGGCACCCTCTGGGGCATCGCTGGCGCCGCCCTTCTCACCGCCGGCATCATCATGAAGGCAAGGCTGGAGGAGCGTTTTCTGCGCAGCGAACTGGGTAGCGCTTACGACGACTATGCCAGGCGCGTTCCGATGCTGGTTCCGTTCGCGCCGAGCTAATGCATGTCGCCCAAAAGCATGCCCTCGGGCTTGAACCGAGGGCGCACAGCGGTTTTGGGACAACGAGTCTAAAGCATGCGCAACAGCGCGCCCCCGATCGAGTAGCCGGCGCCGAAGGCGCAGAGCAGGCCATAGTCGCCGGCCTTCATATCGGCATGGTTCTCCGACAGGGCGACGATTGCGCCGGCGGCGGCGGTGTTGCCGAGGCGCTCCAGCACCATCGGCGCGCGGTCATGATCGACGTCATGGCCGAACGACAGTTTCAGGATCATGGCGTTCATCCGCGCATTGGCCTGATGCAGCCAGAAGCGCCGGATCGCTTGCGGCGTCAGCCCGTGCTCGGCCAGGAATTCGACGATGAACTTGTGGCCGGCGACCGTGACTTCCTTGAACACCTTGTTGCCGATCTGCTTGATCAGATTGCCTTCCAGATCGATCATGTACGGATCGTCCTGGGTGGCGCGGGTGTAATAACCGAGATTGGTGCGGATGCTGTTCGACATCTGCGTCCAGGCGCGCGTGTCGAGCACCTCGAAGCGCCCCGGCCGCTTCTCGCCTTGCGCGAGCCCCTCGACGATCATCGACACGGAAGCGTCGCCGAAGATGAAATGCGTCTGCCGGTCGCGAAAATTGAGATGGCCGGTGATGATCTCCGGCGTCGTCACCAGCACGCGTTTATGCGCCCCTGCCCGCACCAGGTTGACGGCGATGTGCAATGCCGCCGCCGCCGACGAGCAGCCAAGCCCCATATCGAAGCCGGCGCCTTTCGTCCCCATCGCCTGCTGCATTTCGATGGCGATCGCCGGATAGGGCCGCTGATGGTGCGAGGCGGAGCAGATCACCAGGTCTATATCCCCGGGCTTCAGCCCGGCATGATCGAGCGCCTTGCTGGCCGAGGCGATGCCGAACTCGGCCTCCAGCGACAGCGCATCGTCGGGCCGCGCCGGGAAGCGCGGCGCCATGCGGTTCGGGTCGAGGATGCCCTCCCGTTCGATGACATGGCGGGTCTGGACGCCCGAGGCATGGACGATGAAGGCACTGTCCGATTTCTGCAGCAGCGGCTCGCCCGATACCTCGCGGCGGACGTTCTCCATGTCCACCCAGCTGTTGAAGCTGGCGACGAGTTCCTCATTGGTGATCGAAGCTTCGGGGATCTCAACGCCGATGCCGCTGATGATGACGCGATGCATTTCCAGTTCGTCCCGTGCGCAGGCGTTGCGGCTTCATGTCGACGCCGCAAAAAGCTCGGCGCAACCTCTTTTGCACCTAGCCAGTTTATGCCGGCTTAAATCAAGTCCCTGGAAACAGTCTTTACCAGGCGCAGAGCTTGGTATTGGTCTGCGGGTTGTTCCAGCAGGCACCGTCATCGCGGCTCCGCACGAATTGCCCGGGCAGCGGCACGTTGCGGCGGCCGAGATTGACATAGCCATAGGCAAAACCCGGCCCGTCGATCTCCAGGACGTAAGTCGGATAGCCCGGCGCCGAGATGCGAAAGCTGCCGGCATCGTCCAGCGCCCGGTAGCTGCAGGAGAAATAGCCGTCATCGCTGGTGAAGCAGCGCGCTCGCTTGGCCTGCGCCGATATCGAAAAGGCAAGCATAGCGGCCGCACAAATACTGCCGCCGAAAACCATCTTTTTCAGTGTCATCATCCACCCCCCATGGCCCATGAAGGGCCGTGCCCCAGTGAGATGCGCATGACGGCGAAAGCCGGTCAAGCACCCGCTGCTGGCTGTTTTTGGGTGTAGCTAAGAGCTTCTAAGCAGAACGCCGCGCCACGATGAAGAGACGGGGAAAGCGCAGCAATACCTTGCCGCTTGCCGTTTTCGGATAGGCTTCGCTGATCCTGGCCGTGTAGCGCGTCAGGAAAAGGAGCCGCTCGTTTTCGTCGAGCGGATCGAGGAACGGCTTCAGCCCCGTCGACTTCACCCACTCGACGATCGCCTCGGCATCGGCCAGCGGATGATTGTAGATCGTGTGCCAGATATCGAGCCGATCCGAGAATGGCGACAAAAGGTCGTAGTAGAACGCGACCGGCGGCAGCGGCGCGCGGGCCGCGCGCTCGAGCTTTTCGACAAACGGCATCTCGGCCGCGGTCTCCCGCATCAGCCGGTGCGAAGGCTCGGCCATGTTGTCCGGCATCTGCACGGCAAGCGCGCCGCCAGGCGCCAAAAATCCCATCAGCCGCTGGAAGACCGCCGGATGCTCCGGCAGCCACTGAAACACCGCATTGGCAAAGATCACGTCGACTGGTTCGGCCGGCTGCCACGCCGCCGCATCCGCCAGCGCAAAGCTGACGCCGGGCAGGCGCGCCTTGGCCTTCTCGATCATGTCGGGCGAGGTATCGAAGCCGCTGATCTGCGCCTGCGGCCAGCGCTCGACCAGCAATTCGGTCGAATTGCCCGGCCCGCAGCCAATGTCCACGACCCTGCGCGGTGCCGGCACCTGCACCTGCGCAACGAGATCGCGCGCCGGGCGGGTGCGCTCATCCTCGAATTTCAGGTAGAGGGCGGCGGACCAGTCGGCCATCTTGGTTCCTCAGATCATTTGAGAATTCGCCGCCCTGTAAATGTCTTACCGCGTCAGCCGCTTATACGTCATGCGGTGCGGGTTGACCGCTTCCGGGCCGAGACGGCGGATCTTGTCCTGCTCGTAATCCTCGAAATTGCCTTCGAACCATTCGACATGGCTGTCGCCCTCGAAGGCGAGGATGTGCGTCGCCAGACGATCGAGGAACATGCGATCGTGCGAGATGATGACGGCGCAGCCGGCGAAACTCTCGAGCGCGTCTTCAAGTGCGGCCAGCGTTTCGGTATCGAGATCGTTGGTCGGTTCGTCGAGCAGCAGCACGTTGCCGCCGGTCTTCAGCATCTTGGCCAGATGCACGCGGTTGCGCTGACCGCCGGAGAGATTGCCGACCTTTTGCTGCTGGTCGCCGCCGCGGAAATTGAACGACGCGCAATAGGCGCGGGTGTTGGCTTCGAACTTGCCGAGCTTGACCACTTCGGCGCCGCCCGAGATCTCTTCCCAGACGGTCTTGGTCGGGTCGAGTGCGTCGCGGCTCTGGTCGACATAACCAAGCTTGACCGTCTCGCCGACGCGGATGGTGCCGGCATCGGGCTTTTCCTGGCCGGTGATCATGCGGAACAGCGTCGTCTTGCCGGCGCCGTTCGGGCCGATGACGCCGACGATGCCGCCGGGCGGCAGCTTGAATTCGAGATCGTCGATCAAAAGCGTGTCGCCAAAGCCCTTCGACAGGCCCTCGACCTCGATCACCACATTGCCGAGCCGCTCGCCGTGCGGAATGACGATCTGCGTGTCGCTCGGACGCCGCTTGTCGGCTGCATCCAGCAGATCCTGGAACGCCTGGATACGGGCTTTCGACTTGGTCTGCCTAGCCTTAGGGCTCGACTGGATCCACTCGCGCTCGCGGCCGATCGCCCGCTGGCGTGCATCGTCCTCGCGGCCCTCCTGCTTGAGCCGCTTGGCCTTGGCTTCGAGATATTTGGTGTAGTTGCCTTCGTACGGGATTCCGCGGCCACGATCGAGCTCGAGGATCCAGCCGGTGACGTTGTCGAGGAAGTAGCGATCGTGGGTGATGATCATCACCGCGCCCGGATAGGCGCGCAGATGCTTTTCCAGCCACGCCGTCGTCTCGGCGTCGAGATGGTTGGTCGGCTCGTCGAGCAGCAGAAGGTCAGGCTGGCGCAGCAGCAGCTGGCACAGCGCGACGCGACGGCGCTCGCCGCCCGACAGCTTGGTGACGTCGGCCTCCTTGGGCGGGCAGCCGAGTGCCTCCATCGCCATCTCGACCTGCTGTTCGAGATCCCAGAGGTTGAGCCGGTCCATCTCGTCCTGCAGCTTGGCCGACTCGTCCGCCGTCTCGTCGGAATAGTTCATCATCAATTCGTTGTAGCGCTCGATGATGGCGGTCTTGGCGGCGACGCCTTCCATGACGTTCTCGAACACGTTCTTGTTCGGATCGAGCGCCGGCTCCTGCGCCAGGTAACCGACGGTAGCACCCTCGGCCAGCCAGGCCTCGCCGCTCCACTCCTTGTCGATGCCGGCCATGATCTTGAGGATCGTCGACTTGCCGGCGCCGTTGGGGCCGAGGATGCCGATCTTGGCGTCCGGGTAGAAGGACAGATGAATGTTCTCGAGCACCTTCTTGGTGCCGTAGGCCTTGTTGAGGCCGGCCATGTGATAGATGAACTGGCGTGCCACGCGCGCTTTCCCTGAAAAGTCGACTGATGTCGGATTTGAATGGAAGTTGGGCGCTATGTAAGCGATGCGGCCCCGAACGGCAAACAGTTTTGGCCCTAGAGCAATTCCAGGAAAAGTGTGAAACGGTTTTCCGTCCGGAATTGCGTCAAAAACAAAAAGATGGGGCGGTTCAGCGTTTCAGTGAAACGATGAACCGCCCCCAGGCGGATTTGGTCGCACCCGCAAACGCTTAGCCGCTTCATTTCGTGCCGGCGCCCGGGCGAAAGCTCCGGTTAACCATTCCGCGTCAAAACAGTGTTGGATGGGAAATCGCTGGCAGCCGCGATTTCGGGGAGAGAGATCGGGCCGTGCTGAACAGTTTCCTGCTTTTTGCCGAAGCGGTTCTCTATTTCGGCATCATGGTCACGCTTTTTCGGTTCAGGGGCCGCATCGGCCTCGGCGTCTTTGTTTGCGCCCTTGGCGTCATGCATTTCCTGGAAACCTATCTCGCCAGCGTCTTCTACGTCGCGCTACCGTTCGGCATGGTATCGCCGGGTTCGGCCGTGCTGTTTTCCGGCAAGCTGGTCATGCTTCTCCTGCTCTACATCAAGGAGGACGCGGCAACCGTCCGCCAGCCGATCTACGGCCTGCTGCTCGGCAATACCCTGATGATCGGGCTCGTGCTGATCCTGCGCCTGCACGACATCGCACCGCTGCCCGACGGCAAGCTTCCCGACATCGGCTTTATCGACGAGATGGGCTGGCTGATGGTGTGGGGCACGACGCTGCTGTTCGTCGACGCCATCCTGATTATCCTGCTCTATGAAAAGCTCGGCAAATATCTGCGCAAGGCGCTTTTCACCCGAATCCTAGTCTCCGTCGCCTGCGTGCTCACCTTCGATCAGGCAGGTTTTTTCACGGCGCTGCATTTCGTCACCGGTGCGCCGGTGGCGGTGTTCTTCGGCGGCTGGTTCGCCAAGATGGCAGCGGCCCTGATCTACAGCACCATGCTGGTCGCCTATATCAGGTGGTTCGAGGCACGGCAGGTGCCGGCGCCGCGTGGGCTTTCCGACATTTTCGACACGCTGACCTATCGCGAGCGCTATGAAGCGCTGGTCGAGCACGTCGGTCGCGACGGCCTCACCGGCCTGCTGCACAGGGGTCGCTTCGACAGCGAAGGCGAGGCCTCCGTGGCAACCAGCCTGCGGACCGCCAGGCCGCTCAGCCTGCTGATCATCGATGTCGACCACTTCAAATCGATCAATGACCGCTTCGGCCATGCCGAGGGCGACAAGGTGCTGAAAGCCCTGGCGATTTTGCTTGGCGAACTTGTCGGGACCGAAGATCAACTGTTCAGGATCGGCGGCGAGGAATTCGCCATCCTCGGCTGGCGTCCGCAGCCGCTCGCCAGGCTGCTGGGCGAAACCGTCAGGCAAGCGGTCAAGACGTCCGCAAGCACCAGCCGGTTCGACATCACCGTCAGCGCCGGCATCTCGACGGTCAGCGAGACCACCCGTTGCCTTGCCGATCTCTTCGCGCTCGCCGACCAGCGTCTCTACAAGGCCAAATCGACGGGGCGCGATCGCGTTGTCGGCGAACCGGGCGGCAGCGAAGCAGACGGCCGCAACACATGGACTAGGCCGGAGCGCAGCGCCGGCGCGTAACGCTACTCTGGCCTTTGCTTGGGGCAATCAGGATTGTTTGCGCCGCTGCCATCCGCCGATCGCAACCGAAACCGCCACCAGCGCGATCGCCAGCCATTTCAACGCGGTAATAATCGGGCCGGCTTCGATATCGTAGGCGATGAACAGAAGGATGCCCGGCACCAACAGGCCGCAGAGCACGAGCGTGATCCGGTTGATCTGCCATGACACTTTTGCCGCAAGCGCCTGGTCGCCGGGCACGGCGACAAGCGCGGCCCGCATTGCCTTCGGCGCGACCAGCGCGGCCGAAAGACGCAGCGAAATCGGCAGGCCGATGCCGATGATCAGGAAGGCGCATGCCGCCAGGAGCAGCGAAAACTTGAGCGCACTGGTTTCGGCCGGTACCGGGAACAGCAGCGCCGCCAGCGGCAGGAAGACACAGAAGATCCCGAGCGCGGCAATGGCGATGAAGATCGCCGCGTTGACCAGCGTGAACAATTGGTACGTGCCGCCGCCGACGGGTTTGGCGAGCGTGGTCATGCGCACCCACTCGACTTCGGAGTAGGAAAAGCCCGGCCATTCCATATGGCCGTCGCGGATCGCCGTCATGCCCTTGGCCCAGAACGCCAGCCGCGCCAGCGCGCCGCTCGTCATGCCACTCATCGCCACCCCCTGCGAATGATACCCGCGGGATCATACCATCCCCGGCGCAAAGCGACAGTCGCGTTCGGCCTGTTTACTGGAACCCGACGGCATCGACCGTGCCCTTCGGGCAGCCGGCCTTGGTTGTCGGCGCCGAGGCAAGCAGCAGGGTACCGAGCGAAGCGTTCGAGGCGATCGGGCCGGTCAGGCCGAGCGTCAGCTCGCCGATCAGCCGCCTGCCGTTCGAAGGATCGATCACGCAGGACACGCGGACCCGGTCGCCCGCGCCTTTGCCGAACGCGCTGTCGAAGGTGCTGCGGATCTGATCGGACGTAAGCTGCTTGCCGATGCTTCTGGTGAAGAGATCGCGCACCGGCGAAGCATTCACCGCGCGCATCAGGTTCAAGGCGTCGGCGAAATACTCCTGCTGGCTCTTGCCGTAGCAGGTGCCGTGCTTGATCCATTCATGCCTTTCGAGGGCGGATGCGGTGCCCGGCATCACCTGGTCGAGTTCCGCTCGCGTATTCGGGTCCAGCGTGACCGGCGGCAAATCCCGCCAGTGCGCTGGATCGTCGTTCGCCTTGTCGCTTGCCGCGACCTGGCAATAGAAATTTCCGTTCGGCTGCGGCCACAACCCATGCAAGGTGAAGTGGGTCGCATCGAAACCGGCGGCGGTCTGCGCCCGGCATTCGGTCTTGCTGGATTTGGTCTCGCAGAAAGCCGGCTGCCAGCTCAGCGCGAAGACATATTCCGGCTTTCCGGACGCCGATGGCTTGTTCGGCTCGGCAGGTGCCGGTGCAGCCGGCATCGCCGACGCATTGCCACCCGAAACATGGCCGCAACTGATCTTGACCCAGCGGCGCTCCGGATCGGCGCCCGGCACCCGAATGAGATAGTGCGTGGGCGCGTCCTTGTTGCCGGCCAGCAGATCGTAGCTCTGGCCAGCCGCAGTCGATATGTTGCCGGGGTTCTTGCCGCTCTTGATCGCCTGCGTTGCCGGACAGGCGGAATCGGCGACGAAAGAGCCGGTCATCTTCACATCGGCCCGCGCCGCGCTTGCGCCAGCAAACGCAAGAAACACCGCCCCCCATATCGCCCAAATCCGCATTCCGGCACTCCTCGTGATTCACGCGGCAAGCTAGAAACTTGCGACATGTCAGAATTACGATTTCTTTCGCCGGCCGTAAAAACAATCGCCAGCGCATTGAGACGGCTCTCGCGTAGTCGATCAGGATCCGCCCGCCTCCACCCGTTCTGTCAGGGTGCGCAGCAGATCAAGCGAGGCTTTCAGCGCGTCGGCGTCCATACCCTCCGAAACGCGGTTCGCCCAAACATGCTGGCGTGTGCCGATATTCTTGACCGCTGCCCAGCCGGTATCGGTTATCGACAACAGCTTGGCGCGGCGATGCGCCGGGTTGTCGGCATAGGCAGCAAGCCCCTCCGCAGCCAGTATGTCGGCCAGCCGCTGTACGCTCTGACGGGCGAGGCCCATGTCGCGGGCGATGGCGGCCACGGATTTCGGCTCCTTCAAAACCGCACCCAAAACCTGCCAGCGCGCTGCCGTCAGCCCGGTTGGAGCGGCCAGCCGGTCGGCCGCATCCAGAAAACTGCCGTTCAGCCTGAACACGGCAAGCACCAGATCGGTGAGCACATTTGCGGCTTCGGTCCTGGTCGTCATTTCTGGCCGGCCTCGATGGTCGCGACGAAATTGTTGACGGCTTCGGCTACGACCTCGGGCTTGTCGAGCATCACCCAATGGCCGCTGCCCGCCACGATCTGGCGCGGAATGTCCGTGCGCAGCCGGTAGAGCGCGACTGGAGTGTCACTAGCCTCGGTAGCCAATACGAACATCGGCCCGCGATACGCATTGAGTGCCGGCTCCGAGTTCCATTCGGCCAGTGCCTTGCCGACACCTGCCCTCGCCGCCGGATCGACCACTGCCGCATCGGCCAGAACACGCTGGCGAACAGCCGCGTTAGGGCCGGCAATCGACGTGTAGTAGGCGTTCAGGACATCGCGGCCTTGCGGACCGGCCAGATCGCGGACAAAGCCGTCACGAATCGCCTGCGGCAGCGCACGAGGATCGGTCGCCGGGTCGACGAGCAAGACACCGGCGACCCGGTCGGCATGGCTGGCGGCATAAGCGAGCGCCACGCCACCACCGCCGCTGTGCGCGACAATGAGAAACCGCTTCAGGCCAAACGCGTCGGCCACGGCGCCGACATCCATTGCACGGCCGTCATAGCCATAGTCACCGTCCTGCGCCGGCGCGGAGGCGCCATGGCCGCGAAAATCGAAGGCTACCGCCTCGCGGCCTTCGACGGAGAGCTGCATCACCCGGTCCCAGTGGGAAGCGCGGCTGCAATCTCCATGCAGGAACATGATCGGCAGGCCATTGCCGGCGTTGATCCTATAAGTGGCAAGCTGGCCTTGCGGGCCCGGAACGGTGGACGTCATCATGGTGATCTCCCTGGTTTCCTGACTGAACGCAGCAATCCCTGGCAGCAGGGTGGCCGTCGTAAAGGCGAAGGCCGCCAGCAAGATTGCACGCCGCGAAATGGCCCCGGTGGTTTTCATAGTCATATCCCCAATCTGCTGCTGACCATTTGACAGCATGCTGTCATGCAATCACATTGACAGCATGCTGTCAACTGCGGCCGAATGGGCACCGTCCCTTGACGTCGATCGCTGCGTCGCCCAACAGTCGCCGACGGGAGCGAGACATGCCATTTGACGAGCAGAGGATGCTGGCATCGCCGACCGGCGCCGAGCTCAACCTTTATGTGAAACACGCCATCGGCCAACCGCGCGCAGTCATCCAGATCAATCACGGACTGGCCGAGCACGCCGCGCGCTATGCCCGCTTCGCCGCTTTCCTCGGCGAGCGCGGCTACCAGGTCTACGCGCACGACCACCGTGGCCATGGCGCCACCAAGGCGCCGGACGCGCCACCCGGCAGGTTCGCCGATGCGGATGGCGGCGCCAAGGTCATCGCCGATGTCGCCGCCGTCCACGATCTGATCGCCACGGAACGGCCCGGCCTGCCGGTCATCGTCTTCGGCCATTCCTTGGGCGCGTCGGTCGCACTGAACTTTGTTCTCCGCCACTCGGCGCGCATCCACGCCGCCGCGATCTGGAACGGCAATTTCTCGGCCGGACTGCTCGGCCAAATCGCGCTGGGCATGCTTGGTTGGGAAAAGTTCCGGCTTGGCTCAGACGTGCCGTCGCGCCTGCTGCCCCGGCTGACGTTCCGGGCCTGGGGCAAGGCCGTGCCCAATCACCGGACGCCGTTCGACTGGCTGTCGCGCGATGCCATAGAAGTCGAGAAATACATCGCCGACCCGCTTTGCGGCTGGGATGCGTCGGTGTCGATGTGGCAGGACATCGTCAAGATGACGCTGCATTGCGGCAGCGACAGCAATTTTTCCGGCGTGCGGCGCGACCTGTCCGTCAACCTGGTCGGAGGCGAGCACGATCCGGCCTCGGACGGCGGCAAGGCGGTCAGCCATCTTGCCGGCCGAATGCACATGATGGGCTTTTCGAATCTCGTGTCAAAGGTTTACGCCAAAACCCGCCACGAAAGCCTGAACGAGATCAACCGAGACATCATCATGGAGGATTTTGCCGCCTGGGCCGACCGCGTGCTGAGGGCACAGTGATACTGGCCCATTGCAAGGGCCGTGACAGCGGCGCGCGGGATTGATAGAGGCTGCGCTTTCGATCAACCACGGTGATCCATGACTGAGCCTCCGCTCAAAGGCATCCGCGTCATCGAACTCGCACGTATCCTCGCCGGGCCATGGGCCGGGCAGCTGCTTGCCGACCTCGGCGCCGACGTGATCAAGGTCGAAAGCCCGGACGGCGGCGACGACACCCGCAAATGGGGACCGCCCTTTGTCATCGGCCATGACGGCGAGAACCTTTCGGCCGCTTATTACCATTCCTGCAACCGCGGCAAGCGCTCCATCGCCATCGACTTCTCGACGCCCGAGGGCGCCGAGACGGTGCGCCGGCTGGTCGCGACATCGGACGTGCTGATCGAAAACTTCAAGGTCGGCGGGCTTAAGAAATACGGCCTCGACTATGACAGCCTGAGGAAAATCAACCCACGGCTGATCTATTGCTCGATCACCGGTTTTGGCCAGTCGGGACCGTATGCGCCGCGTGCCGGCTATGATTTCATCATCCAGGGCATGGCCGGCATGATGTCGATCACCGGCGAAGCCGGCCGCGAACCGCAGAAGGCCGGCGTCGCTATTTCAGATGTTTTCACCGGGCTTTATTCGGTCATCGCCATCCAGGCGGCGCTTCGCCATGCCGAGAAGACCGGCGAAGGCCAGCATATCGACATGGCGCTCTACGACACCCAGATCTCGACGCTCGGCAACCAGAACCTCAACTATCTCGTCTCCGGACAGTCGCCGGTGCAGATGGGCAATGCGCATATGAACATCGCGCCCTACGAAGTGGTGCCGGTGAAGAATGGCCACATCATCCTGGCGGTCGGCAATGACGGCCAGTTCGCAAAGTTCTGCGCTGCCGTCGGCCTCGACGAGCTGGCGTCGAACCCTGACTTCGCCACCAATCCCGCCCGCGTCGCCAACCGGGCAAAGTTGCGCGAGCACATGATCGAGGCGCTGAAAGCCTTCGATCGCGACCCGCTGCTGGCCAGGCTCGAAGCCGCCGGAGTGCCGGCCAGCCCGATCAACAACATCGGCCAGATGTTTGCCGACCCCCAGACCATCGCGCGAGGCATGCGGCTCGACCTCGATGACGGCCATGGCAATCTCTTGCCCTCGGTCCGGGCGCCGATGGTCATGTCCGGCACGCCACTGGTCTATGAGCGCCCGTCGCCGCGTCTCGGCGAACACACCGAAGAAATCCTTGCCGAACTGGAGAGGTCAGGAAAATGAAGACCGGCGGACAACTCATCGTCGATGCGCTCGAAGCCAACGGAACGGACCATATCTATTGCGTACCTGGCGAATCCTATCTGGCGGTGCTCGACGCGCTGCATGATTCGCCGATCCGCACTATCGTCTGCCGCCAGGAGGGCGGCGCCGCAATGATGGCCGACTGCCATGGCCGCCTGACCGGCAGGCCCGGCATCTGCTTCGTCACCCGCGGCCCCGGCGCCACCAATGCCTCGGCCGGCATCCACATCGCCATGCAGGATTCGGTCCCCCTCATCCTGTTCATCGGCCAGGTCGCCAGCCACGCCAAGGGGCGCGAGGCCTTCCAGGAGGTCGACTACGTCAGGTTCTTCGGCGATATCGCCAAATGGGTGGTCGAGATCGACGACGCCGCACGCATCCCCGAATTCGTCACACGCGCTTTTTCGGTGGCGACCTCCGGCCGCCCGGGCCCGGTCGTCATCTCGCTGCCCGAGGACATACTGACCAGCCTCGCCGAGGCACCGGAAGCCCAGCATTACACCCCTGTCGAGACGCGGCCTGGCGAAGCCGACCTCGACGCGCTGGACGTGTTGCTCAACAAGGCAAAGCGGCCCTTCGTCATCCTTGGCGGCACGCGCTGGGACGCGCAGGCCGTTGCACAGATGCGGACGATAGCCGAAGCCTGGTCGCTGCCGGTCGGCTGTTCCTTCCGCCGCCAGATGCTGTTCGACCATCTCCACCCGAACTATGCCGGCGATGTCGGCATCGGCATCAATCCCAAAGTAGCAACCGCCATCAAGCAGGCCGACCTTGTACTGCTCATCGGCGGCCGCATGGGCGAGATGCCGTCATCCGACTACACGCTGTTGAAGAGCCCCTACCCCGACCAGACGCTGGTCCATATCCATGCCGACGCCGGCGAGCTCGGCCGCGTCTACCGGCCGGCGCTGGCGATCAATGCCTCGCCTGCCGCTTTCGTCGAAGCCTTTGCCAAACGCAAGCCGGCCGCAACGCCGGTGTGGGCGGCGGAGGCAGCGAAGCTGCACGCCGCCTATCTCGACTGGTCGACGCCTCCGGAGAGCGGCCCCGGCGCCGTGCAGATGGGGCCGATCATGAATTATCTCGAAACGATGCTGCCGGACGACGCCATCCTCACCAACGGTGCCGGCAACTACGCCACCTGGGTACATCGTTACCATCGCTTCCGGCATTTCGGCACGCAGGCAGCACCCACATCCGGCTCGATGGGTTACGGCACGCCGGCGGCGGTCGCCGCCAAGCAGCTTTTCCCCGACCGCGACGTGATTGCCTTCGCCGGCGACGGCTGTTTCCTGATGAACGGCCAGGAATTCGCCACCGCCGTGCAATACGGGCTGCCGATCATCGTCATCGTCGTCAACAATGGCATCTACGGCACCATCCGCATGCATCAGGAGCGCGAATATCCCGGCCGTGTCGTCGCCACGGATTTGACGAATCCGGATTTCGCCGCTCTTGCCCGCGCTTACGGCGGCCATGGCGAGACGGTGGAAAAGACCGCCGACTTCGCCGCGGCCTTCGAGCGAGCGCGGGCCAGCGGCAAGCCGTCGATCATCGAGATCAGGCTCGACCCCGAGGCGATTACGCCGATGCGGACAATGACCCAGATACGGGAAAAGTCATGATCCGGTAGAGGGGCGGTCGCCCGCCCCTCTATCGGCAGAATGACCGGCGCTACATCGCCTTCTCGATTTGACCCCGGATCTCACCGTCGGCGTGGGCCGCGGTGTGGATATTGACGTAATATTTGCCAGCCTCCAGGTCGGTGGCCTGGGCATCGGTCAATGTCGCCGAACCCTTGATCGGGCTCTTCAGCTTGCCTTCGAACGGCACCACCGGGTCGGCGTTTTCACCCTTTGCCGCCGGGCCGTGAATGTGTGCGGCCTTCGCCGGTCCGCTGAGACCGGAATATCTCACGGTCCAGCTAAGTTTCTTGGTGGCGGTGTTGAACCTGAGCGTGGCGGTGCCCTTGCCCTTCGTGGTGACGGGCGGGTTCTGTTGAGCACCATCGAGCGTCGCCGTCATCTTTATAGTTTCGGCCAAGGCCGGTGAAGCAGAGAAGATGGCTGCAGAAATGGCCAGCGCCGAAAGCATCGGCGTGAAGGACTGGATGCGCATGGAAAACCTCCGTTGTGACACCCTTGAGGCGGATGCACTGGCACAACGATTTTGCGAGCGGATGTTTCCGCCGGTAACGTTCATTTTACATCCCACTAAAAGGGGCGGTCGCCCGCCCCTTTTCGTCTTCCAACAGAGCCTGCTTGATAGCTCTATTTGATGGCCTTGTCGGTGATCGCCGTCGTGTAGGCGCCGGTAGGCTCCTTGCTGATGATCTTCTGGTCAAGCAGCGCCTTGGCGGTGCGCTCGTAGGTCGCCGGATCGAGCTTGCCATCGGCATTGTCGATCAGCTTGGCGACTTCGCCCATCATCCGCTTCTGGTGGTTCTCGTCCTGGCCGCCATTGTCCATGACGATGCCGGCCGCCTCGTCGGAATTGTCGACGGCGTATTTCCAACCCTTCATCGAAGCGCGCACAAAACGCACCATCTTGTCCTCGAAGGCCGTATCCTTGAGCTTGTCCTCCAATGCATAGAGCCCGTCTTCGAGCAGATCATTGCCCATGGCGGAATAGTTGAAGACGGTCAGCTCTTCCGGCTTGTAGCCGGCGTCGATGAGCTGCCAGTATTCGTTGTAGGTCATGACCGAAATGCAATCCGCCTGCTTCTGGATCAGCGGCTGCACGTCAAAGCTCTGCTTGAGCACGGTGACGCCGTCCGGCCCGCCATCGGTCTTGAGGCCAAGCTTGTTCATCCAGGCATAGAACGGATACTCGTTGCCGAAGAACCAGACGCCGAGAGTGTGGCCCTTGAAGTCGGCTTCGGTCTTGATCGGGCCGTCCTTCGGGCAGACCAGCTCCATGCCGGCCTTCTTGAACGGCTGGGCGATGTTGACCAGCGGCACGCCCTTCTCGCGCGCAGCCAGCGCACCGCCCATCCAGTCGACGATGACGTCGGCGCCGCCGCCGGCAATAACCTGCTCCGGTGCAATGTCCGGGCCGCCGGGCTTGATGTCGACGTCGAGGCCCTCGGCTTCATAGAAACCCTTGGCCTTGGCGACATAATAGCCGGCGAACTGTGCCTGGGTGACCCATTTCAGCTGCAGCGTCACCTTGTCTGCGGCCATCGCCTGGAACGCGGCAAGCGACATCGCGCCGGCCAGCATCGAAACAACAAGTCTTTTCATGTTTTTACCCTCTGAAGTTAGCGCCCTAAACCCACCGCCCCTATCCACCACGGACAGAGGGATGCCAAAACGTGATTGCTCTCTCGAAAAGAGCGACCACGCCATAAAAGACCGAACCCGCAAGTGCTGCAACTGCGATTTCCGCCCACACCATGTCGATGTTCATCCGCCCGACTTCCGTCGAAATGCGGAATCCCATGCCGACCACCGGCGTGCCGAAGAACTCGGCGACGATGGCGCCGATCAGCGCCAGCGTCGAATTGATCTTCAACGCATTGAAGATGAAGGGTGCCGCCGCCGGCAGCCGCAGCTTGAACAGCGTCTGCCAGTAGCTCGAGGCATAGGTGCGCATCAGGTCGCGCTCCATATGGCCGGAGGCGGCAAGCCCGGCGACGGTGTTCACCAGCATCGGGAAGAAGGTCATGATGATGACCACCGCTGCCTTCGACTGCCAGTCGAAGCCGAACCACATGACCATGATCGGCGCGACACCGATGATCGGCAGCGCCGACACCATATTGCCGATCGGCAGAAGCCCGCGCCGCAGGAACGGCACGCGGTCGGCGGCGATGGCAACGAGGAAGCCGGCGCCGCTGCCCACCACATAGCCGAAGATGACCGCCTTGAAGATGGTCTGCCTGACATCGGCCCCCAGCACCGGCAGCGAGCCGACGATGCGTGCACCGATGGCGCTTGGCGGCGGCAACAGGATGAAGGGAATGCCGGCACCACGCGTCACCGCTTCCCAGATGATCAGGATCCAGGCGCCGAAGATGGCCGGTATGATCAGGCGCAGGGCGGTTGACGCCCAGCGCGAAATCGGGCGAAACGACGACAAGACCGTTACGCAGCGCCAGGCCAAAAACCACGCCGCGACGAGCAGCAGATAGAAGGATGCGCGAGCGCTGCCCTCATTGCCGGTTATGCCGGCGAGCAGCATCCACGCTGCGCCATGCGCGCCAAGGAACAGCAACACCACCCCTATCATCGGTGGAAAGTTGTCGGCCTCGATTGCCACGAGCAGCAAAATGAAAATCAAAACCGTAGTCGCCATGCCGTAACCGGGCGTAGCACTGACGAGCGGCCAAAGAAGCAGCGCGCCGACAAGCAGGACAAGCGCGGCATAACCTTGCCAGGATCGGGGGGTGATTGAGGAAAGGCTCAGGAGCGAGCTCATGCCGGCCTCCCGCCCATGGCGCGGTCGACTAGGCGCCCGGCAATGCCGACCAGCATAACCAGCAGCGCCGCCACCACGGAGCCGGCAACCAGAGCCGACCAGATGTCGATGGTCTGGCTGTAATAGGCGCCGGCGAGCAGTTTGGCGCCGATGCCGGCGACGGCACCGGTCGGCAGCTCGCCGACGATGGCGCCAACCAGGCTGGCGGCCACAGCCACCTTCATCGAGGTGAACAGGAACGGCACCGAAGCCGGCACCCGCAATTTCCAGAAGGTCTGCGAGGGGCTGGCATTATAGGTGTGCATCAGGTCGAGATGGGTGAGCTCGGGCGAGCGAAGCCCCTTCACCATGCCAACCGCCACAGGGAAGAACGACAGATAGGTCGAGATCAGCGCCTTCGGGATAAGCCCGGTGATGTCGACCGCCGCCAGCACGACAATGATCATCGGCGCCACCGCCAGGATCGGAATGGTCTGCGAGGCGATGATCCACGGCATCAGGCTGCGGTCGAGCGTCGCCACATGCACGATGCCGACGGCGATGACGATGCCGAGCGCTGTGCCGAAGGCAAAGCCGAGCAGCGTCGACGACAGCGTTACCCAGGCATTGTAGACCAGGCTCCGGCTTGAGGTGATACTGCGCAAAAAGGTGTTTTCGAAGAAATTCACCGCCACCTGATGCGGCGCCGGCAGCGTCGGCTTCGGCTGCGCCAGCGTCTTGCCGATGAATTCCACAACGCCCGGCGTCTGATTGGCGCGGCGGTCGAGATCGCGCTGGAACGGCGCGTTGAGGATGACCGCCATGACGTACCAGACGACGACCACGCCCAGGAGGATCGAGGTCACCGGAACGAGCTTGTCACGGAAGGAATCCATCTAGAAGGCCTCGCCGGATACGCGCCCTCCTCTCCCCAGCGGGGAGAGGGTGGCCGGAGCGAAGCGGAGGCCGCGTACTTTCGCCCCGGCAATCGTTTCTTTCGTCCTCCAAAGGCGGAGCAGCCGCGAAGCGGCGCATATCGAGAGCGCGGCCAACCACGCTTTCGTCATCCTAGGGCGGAGCAAGGAGCGAAGCGACGCGGCGCAGACCCTAGGATCCATGCCGTTACCTTCCCGCTCCGCAAGGATGCGGAACATTGCTCCCTCTCTGGAGGGAACAGCGCCCGTGGCTTGCCCGGCGCTTATTCTCGACTGTTTGCGCCCTTCGGCCGACGTCGCGGCATGGATCCTAGGGTCTGCGCACGCCGCTTCGCGGCGGCTCCGCCCTAGGATGACGAAGGCGCGGATGGCCGCTTCGTCGTTAGGCGAAGCCGGAATCCTGTCCTGCGCCTCAATCATCATAGCTGTGTCCCGCCCTCAGCCCGTCGCGCACGCGTGCCGCGATGGCCAGGAACTCCGGCGTCTCGCGGATATCGAGCGGCCGCTTTTTCGGCAGCGTCGATTCTATGACATCGCTGACACGCCCCGGGCGAGGCGACATGACGACAATGCGCGTCGACAGATAGACCGCCTCGGGGATCGAATGGGTGACGAAGCAGATAGTCTTGTTGGTCCGCTCCCAAAGCTCCAGCAGCTGTTCGTTGAGGTGGTCGCGCACGATCTCGTCGAGCGCGCCAAAAGGTTCGTCCATCAACAAAAGGTCGGCGTCGAAGGCGAGCGCCCGCGCGATCGAGGCGCGCTGCTGCATGCCGCCCGAAAGCTGCCAGGGGTATTTCTTCTCGAAGCCGCTGAGGTTGACGAGGTCGAGGGTTCGCTTGATGCGCGCCGCCTGCTCCGCCCTGGACAGGCCCATGATCTCCAGCGGCAGGGCCACATTGCGCTCGATCGTGCGCCATGGATAAAGTGCGGCCGCCTGGAAGACATAGCCATAGGCGCGGCTCTGGCGCGCCTGCTCGGGCGTCATGCCGTTGACGGAGATGGCTCCCGATGTCGGCTTCTCCAGATCGGCGATGACGCGCAGCAACGTCGTCTTGCCGCAGCCGGACGGCCCGATGAAGGACACGAATTCGCCCTTGCCGATGGTCAGGTCGACATTCGACAGCGCCTGCACCGGACCATCATTGGTCTGGAAGGTCAGGCCAAGCTTGCTTGCCGAAACAACGGCTGGCGATGCTCCCGTCATCGGCCGAAGCCTGTCGCTTCCGGCCACTGCCGCGGCCGGAAGCCCATTGATTTTACCCCGATGTTGTTTTCCACTCGACCAGTCCTACTTGCCCCGGTTCTATTCGCCCCGGTCCTACTCGCCCTTACCCCATCAGATAGACGCCCGGAGTTGCCCCGATGTCGCCCAAACCGACTTGCCATCTTATCCGCCCTGAAAGCTCTTATGAAGGCAAGCAGGGCCTGAGCTATTTCGCCGGTATCGCCGCCGAAACAGTCGGGTCGTCCGGCATCTGCATGCATCTGCTGACCATGCCGCCGGGCGCCCGCGCCAAGGCGCATATGCACGAAAACCATGAAACCGCGATCTATGTGCTCTCCGGCGAGGTCCATACCTGGTATGGTGACCGGCTCGAACAGCATATCGTGGTCAAGGCCGGCGATCTTTTCTATATTCCCCCCGGCGTCCCGCATCTGCCGGCCAATCTCAGCGACAGCCCCGCCTCGGCGGTCATTGCCCGCACTGACCCCAACGAACAGGAAAGCGTCGTCCTGCTGCCGGAACTGGACGGGTTGGTCGCCTGAGGCCGGCATCGAGGCAGCGGCCGTCATCGGCACCGTCACGAACATGATTTCAGCGGCCCTATCTCCTCAAGGCCGGGAATGGTCACGAAGAAACCGTCCCCTCCTCTGTTGATGACCTTGACGACATCCGTGGTGGTGCCCTCCTCGCCCTCGGCGAAACAGGTGGAGCTCAACAACAGGGTGCCAGGCGCCGTCGTCAATCGCTGTGCGAACTGGCAGCCGCTGCCATAGGTTTCGATGCCGTCGGCGGTCAGCACAACATAATCGTCGCTGTCCTGATAACCGAGCCGTACACCAGCGCAACCGACCTCATTGCCAAAGGAACCGGCAAGGACGTCAGCCGCCGGCCCGGCGGCAAGGATCACCGCGGCCATCGAGATAATCGCTGTCTGGCTCACCAAGCTCAAACGCCCGTCGCCGGGATGCCCGTCCGTTCCACCTTGCGCGGCGCGGAAATCTCCTTCCAGGTCGACAGTGCCCGGTTAACAGCCGCGTTCGGCTCGCGAGCAACGAACTCGCCATGGCCGGGCTTTGCCTTCACTTCGTTTTCCTCGATCGACAGTTCGCCGCGCGAGAAGACGAAGCGCGGCAGGCCGGTTACCTCAAAACCTTCGAAGACGTTGTAGTCGATCACCGACTGCTGCTTCTTGGCCGTAATCTTCTTCTTGGCGCTGGGGTCCCAGACGAGGATGTCGGCGTCCGCGCCTTCGACGATGGCGCCCTTCTTCGGATACATGTTGAGGATCTTGGCGATGTTGGTCGAGGTCACCGCGACGAACTCGTTCATCGTCAGCCGGCCGGTTTTGACGCCGGTCGTCCACAGCACCGGCAAACGATCTTCGAGCCCGCCCGTGCCGTTCGGAATCTTGGTGAAGTCGCCGACGCCGTTGCGCTTCTGTTTGGTGGTGAAGGCACAATGGTCGGTCGCCACCACTTGCAGCGAGCCGGCCTGCAGGCCGGCCCACAGCGAATCCTGGTGCAATTTGTTGCGGAAGGGCGGGCTCATGACGCGGCGCGCCGCATGGTCCCAGTCCTTGTTGAAATATTCGCTCTCGTCCAGCGTCAGGTGCTGGATCAGCGGCTCGCCGAATACCCGCATGCCCTTCTGGCGCGCCCGGCGGATGGCTTCGTGCGCCTGCTCGCAGGAGACATGCACGACATAGAGCGGCACGCCGGCCATGTCGGCGATCATGATGGCGCGGTTGGTCGCCTCGCCTTCGACTTCCGGCGGCCGCGAATAGGCGTGTCCCTCCGGGCCGCTGTTGCCCGCCGCCAGCAGCTTTTGCGACAGCGCCGCCACCACGTCGCCATTCTCGGCATGGACCAGCGGCAGCGCGCCAAGATCGGCGCAGCGCTGGAACGACGAATAAAGCTCGTCGTCGTCGACCATCAACGCGCCCTTGTAGGCCATGAAATGCTTGAACGAGGTAATGCCCCTGTCGACGACGGTGGCCATCTCGTCGAACACCTGCTTGCCCCACCAGGTGATTGCCATGTGGAAGGAATAGTCGCAGGACGCCTTCGAGGTCTTGTTGTCCCACATCTGCAGGGCCTCGAGCAGAGACTGCTGCGGCGCCGGCAGACAGAAATCGACGACCATCGTCGTGCCGCCGGCAAGGGCGGCGCGTGTACCGCTCTCGAAATCGTCGGCCGAATAGGTGCCCATGAACGGCATTTCGAGATGGGTATGCGGGTCGATGCCGCCCGGCATCACATAGCAGCCGCTGGCGTCGAACTCATGGTCGCCATGCAGGTTCGAACCGATGGCAACGATCTTGCCGTGCTGCATCAGCACATCGGCCTTCCATGTGCGGTCGGCGGTGACGATCGTGCCATTCTTGATGACTTTGGACATTTTCTTGTTCCCTTATTCTCTTCGCGCTTCTTGCGAGCGGCGTTGCGAGGCGGCAGCTACCCCATCATTCGACAATCACCGCCGTGTCGACCACCGCGTGGAACAGCACGTCGGCGCCGGCCGCTGCCCATTCCTTGGTGATTTCCTCGGCCTCGTTGTGGCTGAGACCGTCGACGCAGGGGCACATCACCATTGCGGTGGGTGCGACGCGGTTGATCCAGCAGGCGTCATGGCCGGCGCCGGAGACGATATTGCGATGCGTATAGCCCAGGCGCTCCGCCGCATCCCGCACAGCCTTGACGCAGCCCGCGTCGAAGGTGACCGGGTCGAAATGGCCGACCTGATCGATTTGATATTTGATGTCGAGCGCGTCACAGATCGTGTCGATGCCTTCGCGGATGCGGCCGTCCATAGCGTCCAGCACCTTCTTTTCCGGCGAGCGGATGTCGATGGTGAAGACGGTGCGGCCGGCGATGATGTTGCGCGAGTTCGGATAGACCTCCATATGGCCGACCGCGCCGACGGCGTCGGGTTGGTAGTCCATGGCGATCTCGTGCACCAATTCGATCACCCGCGCCATGCCGAGCCCGGCATTGCGCCGCTTCGGCATCGGCGTCGAACCGGTATGCGCCTCCTTGCCGGTCAGCGTCACCTGCAGCCATTTCAACCCTTGCCCATGGGTGACGACACCAATGTCGATACCCTCGTCCTCGAGGATCGGGCCCTGCTCGATATGCAATTCGAAGAAGGCGTGGATCTTGCGCTCGCCGACTTTCTCGGTCCCCTTCCAGCCGATCCGTTCGAGCTCCTCGCCGAATTTCTTGCCGTCCTTGTCGACATGCGAATAAACGTCGGCCTGATCGAGCACGCCGGCGAAAACGCCGGACGCCATCATGGCCGGCGCAAAGCGCGCGCCTTCCTCGTTGGTCCAGTTGGTGACGACGATCGGGTGCTTTGTCTTGATGCCGAGATCGTTTAGCGAGCGCACGACCTCCAGCCCGCCGAGCACGCCGAGCACGCCGTCATACTTGCCGCCGGTCGGCTGGGTGTCGAGATGGCTGCCGACATAGACCGGCGGCAGGCTGGGATCGGTGCCTTCGCGACGGGCAAACATCGTGCCCATCTCGTCGACGCCCATTTCGAGCCCCGCCTCATCGCACCAGCGCTTGAACAGGTGCCGCCCTTCGCCGTCCTCGTCGGTAACGGTCTGGCGATTGTTGCCGCCGGCAATGCCAGGGCCGATCTTCGCCATCTCCATTATCGAATCCCACAAACGGTCTGAATTGATTCGCAGATTCTCGCCGGGGGCGGCCATATTCTAAAACCTCATCGGTTGCGGCACGCCAGCGTCCCCCTCCCCCTCGAGGGGAGGGTGGCCGCGAAGCGGTCGGGTGGGGTCGGCTGACATGCGCGCGACCTTCTCCTTGACCACCTGTGCGACATGCCAAGCGCTGTTTATGACATCGGGCTCATCGACGCGAAAGATATCGAACCCAAGCGATCGCAGATAGGCATCACGGACGGCGTCGTGCCGTTTGCCCTTCTCCTGTTCGTGCAGATCACCATCGACTTCAACGACCAGCTTTACCGCGAGGCAGGTAAAGTCGACGATGTAAGGCCCGATCGGACACTGGCGGCGGAATTTCATCCCGGCCGATTTCAATTCGCGCAGTTCATACCAAAGCAGCGATTCGCCTTTGGTCGCATGAACCCGAAGCGCGCGCGCCTTTTGGCGCATTTCGAAGCTCACGCGGGTCCGCGGCATCACAGGCACCTACGCGGCCGAAGGTCAGGTTGGCGCGCTGCCGCACCGACCCCACCCGGCCGCTTCGCGGCCACCCTCCCCTCGAGGGCGAGGGAAAGCTGCGCCTGGTTCAATCCACCGCCCTCAGCACTTCGCGCACATGGTCGATCAATTCGTTGATCTGGCCTTTGGTGATGATCAGCGGCGGCGACAGCGCGATGATGTCGCCGGTGGTGCGGATCAATGCACCGCGCTCGAACGCCTTGACAAAGGCCGAGAAAGCCCGCTTCGTCGGCTGGCCGGCGATCGGCGCCAGCTCGATTGCACCGATCAGGCCGATGTTGCGGATGTCGATGACGTTCGGCTCGCCCTTCAGCGAGTGCAGCGCGTCCTCCCAGTACGGCGCCACTTCCTCGCCGCGCGTCAGCAGCCCCTCTTCCTTGTAGGTGTCGAGCGTGCCCAGCGCCGCCGCGCAGGCGATCGGATTGCCTGAATAGGTGTAGCCGTGGAAGAACTCGATCATGTGCTCGGGCCCGGTCATGAAGGCGTCGTGGATTTCCTTCTTCACGAACACCGCGCCCATCGGGATGACGCCGTTGGAGACGCCCTTCGCCGTGGTCATGATATCCGGCGTGACGCCGAAATAGTCGGCGGCAAACGGCGTACCGAGACGGCCGAAACCGGTGATGACCTCATCGAAAATCAGAAGAATGCCGTGCTTGGTGCAGATCTCGCGCAGCTTCTGCAGATAGCCCTTCGGCGGCAGGATGACGCCGGTGGAACCGGCAACCGGCTCGACGATGACGGCGGCGATGGTCGAGGCGTCGTGCAGTGCGACGATGCGCTCCAGCTCGTTCGCCAGTTCCGCGCCATGCTCGGGCACGCCCTTGGTGAAGGAGTTCTTTTCCGGCAGATGCGTGTGTGGCATGTGATCGACGCCGCCGAGCAGTGTGCCGAACAACTTGCGGTTGGTGACGATGCCGCCGACCGAGATGCCGCCGAAATTGACGCCGTGATAGCCGCGTTCGCGGCCGATCAGACGGGTGCGCGAACCCTCGCCTTTTACGCGGTGATAGGCGATCGCCATCTTCAGCGCGGTCTCGACCGATTCCGATCCGGAATTGGTGAAGAACACATGGTCCATGCCCTTCGGCGCGATATCGACCAGCCGGTTCGCCAGCTCGAACACGATCGGGTGGCCCATCTGGAACGCCGGCGCATAGTCGAGCTCGGCCGCCTGGCTCTGGATCGCCTCGGTGATCTTTGGGCGGCAGTGGCCGGCATTGACACACCACAGGCCGGCGGTGCCGTCGAGAACCTTGCGCCCGTCGCTGGTCGTGTAATGCATGTCCTTGGCCGACACCATCATGCGCGGCGCCTGCTTGAACTGCCGGTTTGCCGTGAACGGCATCCAGAATGCACTGAGATCGTTCGGCGTGACTTTCAGCCGGTTGGACATGACCAAGACTTCCCCTTGTAACCTGTTTCGGTGCGGCTAACGCCTGGTCTTTCCAACACTTGGTCTTTGCTGTGTTTTCGTGCTACGCAAATTTTTGACCGGTTGGACAAACGTTAGCACCGCTCTATCAGCGGTCAAGGGATTACTAGCGGAAATGCGGCTTTCGAAGTGCGCTCCACAGGGCGGAGAAAAACTGGTCCAGAGAATTGGTCCAGACGCTCCTCGCAGCGAAGGTTTTTCGAGGTGACGGGAGCGGTCGAAAGCTCCACTCCTCGCCGCACCCGCATCCAGCTGGAAAAGCGCGAGCTCATCCTCGAAGCGGCGCTCGAAGTCTTTTCGACCAATGGTTTTCGCGGCTCGACCATCGACCAGATCGCCGAAGCCGCCGGCATGTCGAAGCCGAACCTGCTCTATTATTTCCGCCGCAAGGAGGACATCCACAAGACGCTGATGCAGCGGCTTCTCGACACCTGGCTGGCGCCGCTGCGCGAACTCGACGATATCGGCGACCCCTTGACCGAACTGCGCAGCTACATCCGGCGCAAGCTCGAAATGGCGCGCGATTTCCCGCGCGAGAGCCGGCTGTTCGCCAACGAGATCCTGCAGGGCGCGCCGCGCATCATGCCGATGCTGGAAGGCGAGTTGAAGACGCTGGTCGACGAGAAAGCCAATGTCATCAAGGGCTGGATGCGCGCCGGTAAGATTGCCCGCACCGACCCCTGGCACCTGATCTTCTCGATCTGGGCGACGACGCAGCATTATGCCGATTTCGACGTCCAGGTCCGCGCCGTGCTCGGCCCCGACCGCGGTGGCGACGGCCGCTTCGAGGATGCCGCAAGGTTTCTCGAGCAACTGTTCATCGACGGGCTGAAGCCGAAAGGCTGACGACCATGATCCCGAAAAGTGGAAGCCGGTTTTCGGACAAGATCATGGTCAAACAAAGATAGGGTTCACGCGCTGCGCCGCTCGGCCGGAAGCGTCTCCAGCAGCTGTTCGAGCTTGGCGATCGAGTTCTGCTCGGCGAGCGGCGTGTAGACGATCAGCTTCATATCCGAGCCGTCGTCGATCGACAGGCTCATATGCTCGAAAGCCATGGCGCCCGCTATCGGGTGCCGGACATGCTTCACTCCCGATAGGTTGCGGGCCACGTCGCGCAACGGCCACCAGGCGCGAAACTCCGGGCTCGAGCGCGTCATCAGCGCGATCAGCCGCTCGAAATCCGGATCGCCGACATATCTGGCGCTTTCTGCCCGGAATGACGCCAGCACGGCACGCGCCAGTTCCTCCCAGTCGACGAGCAGGCGCCGATGCTGCGGGCTGGTGAAAACCATGTGGACGATGTTACGGGAATCGCCCTCCAGCAAACCATAGTCGCCGAACACGGCTGCCGCGGCAGAGTTCCAGGCCAGCACATCCCAGCGCCGCCCAAGGACATAGGCCGGCTGCAGGACCAGGCACTGCAGCATGTGCAGCAACGGACTATCGACCTTTTCCGGCGCGTCGACGCGACGCTCCGGCTGCGGTCGGCCGGCAAGGATGAACAGATGCCGCTGCTCGGCCGCGTCCAGGCGCAGCGCCCGGTTGAGTGCGGTCAGCACTTCCACCGACGGCCGAACGTCACGACCTTGCTCCAGCCAGGTGTACCAGGTCGTACCGACGCCGGCGATCATCGCCACCTCCTCGCGCCGCAGCCCGGGCGTGCGCCGGCGCAACCCCGTCGAGATGCCGGTGGCCGAAGGCGTCAGCCTTTCGCGCCGCGAGCGCAGGAAGGCGCCAAGCTCGCGGCGGCGGCTGTCTTCGGCGGAGTGCGTGGTGGAATCCATCGGCGCTATTATAGCAGTATCGATACCAGGATAAAGTTTGAACTGTTTGGCAAGTGGCTGGTGCCCCATCTTTCCGCTCAGAGCGATGAGATGGAGGCTCTGAACATGGAACTGACAGACAAGACAATCCTCATCACCGGGTCGACCGACGGCGTCGGCCGCGTCGTCGCGCAAAGGCTCGGCGCTGGCGGCGCCCGCATCCTGGTGCATGGCCGCGACGCGACAAGGGGCAAGGCGATCGTGGCCGAAATCGAAGCCGCCGGCGGCAAGGCCGAGCTGCTCGTCGCCGATCTCTCCTCCCTGGCGGAAGTCCGCCGCCTCGCGGAGGCCGTGAGCGCAAGGACCAAGCGGCTCGAAATCCTCATCAACAATGCTGGCGTCGGCACCGCCGGTCCCAACTCCAAACGACAAGTCAGTGCCGACGGCTACGAACTGCGCTTTGCTGTCAATTATCTCGCCGGCTTCCTGCTCACCATGGAGCTGCTGCCGCTGCTCAAGGCCAGCGCGCCGGCGCGCATTGTCAACGTCGCCTCGGCCGGCCAGCAGGCGATCGATTTCGACGACGTCATGCTGACCCGCTCCTATGACGGCGTCCGTGCCTACTGCCAGAGCAAGCTGGCGCAGATCATGTTCACCATCGATCTGGCGGAGCAGCTGAACGGCACCAATGTGACCGTCAACAGCTTGCATCCCGCAAGCTACATGAACACCACGATGGTGCGGCAGGCGGGCATCACGCCGTGGAGCTCGGTCGAAACCGGCGCCGAAGCCATCACCAACCTCGCCACATCGCCGGCACTCGAAGGGCGAAGCGGCCTCTATTTCGACGGCCAAAGAGAATCCCGCGCCGATGCGCAAGCCTATGACGCAAAGGCAAGGCAGCAGTTGCGCGAATTGAGCCTCGGCCTTGTCGGGCTCGCACCCGCTTCCGCAACATCGAAGAAGGAAAATTCATGACCGAGAAAACCTATCACACCGTCGTCGTCGGCGGCTCCTCCGGCATCGGCCTCGCCACCGCGAAAGAGCTGCTCGGCCTGGGGATGAAGGTGACGATGACCGGGCGCAACCAGGAAAGGCTCGACAACGCATGGCAAAGCCTTGGCGGTGCGGTCGAAAAAGCTGCCTTCGATGCCGCGAAACCGGACGAGGTTCGCCGGTTCTTCAGCGACCTCGGCCCTTTCGATCACCTGGTGCTGGCCGCCAGCGGCGGCAAGGGGCTCGGCCCGTTCGAAACGCTTGACCTGACCGACATCGGCGGTGGCGTCGACGAGAAGGTCCGGCCACAGCTCTCCTGCCTGCAGGCGGCCTTGCCGACACTGAACAAGAGTGGCTCGGTGACTTTCATCTCGGCGGTGTCGGCGCAATTGTCGGCGCCGGGTGTCGCCGGCATCGCCGCCGTCAACGGCATGCTGCTGACCGTGGTGCCGATCCTGGCAATGGAGCTGAAGCCGTTACGCGTCAATGTCGTGGCACCGGGTGTCATCGACACGCCATGGTGGGATTTTCTGCCCGATGGGCAGCGGCAGGCGGTGTTTGCCGAGTATGCCGGCAAGACGCCGGTCGGCCGTATCGGTCGCGCCGAGGACGTCGCCGAGGCGATTGCGTTCCTGGTTTCGAACAGTTTCGTTACCGGCCAGGTCCTGACCTGTGATGGCGGCTTGCGGTATGCGGCGTAACGCGGCTACCTCGACGCGATGATCGCTGTCAAAGCGATTGCGCGATCAGCGCCAGAAATCCTCCGGTCAGCGCGACGTTGCCGACAAAACCGTTGATGCGGGACGCGCGCTCCGGGCCCTGATGATTCCAGAAGTTATGAAACATCGGCGTGGCAACGATCAGGAACAGGATCAGGCACAGAGCGGCGGCAGCGGTCCAGATGCCCACAATCACCAGTGCTCCGGCGACCATCTGCAGGACTATCCCCAGCCACAGCACCAGCCGTGCCTGCGGCACGCCGCGCGTCGTCATCAATTGGCTCACCAATGCCGCGTTCTGAACGTTGCGCAGGCCGGCAAAGACAAAGGCGCCGCCAAGCAGCAAGCGGGCGGCGAATAGTATCTCACTATCAAAGTTTGAAAACATGCTGTCAGGTCCTTGGGCAGAAAAGAGGCGCGCGGCGCAAGGCTGCGCGCCTGGTCCATGCTCAAGCGGCCAAGACCGCTGGCATCGGATGGATTGCATGGAACGGAACGCAAAGCCGGTTCCAGGTGTTGATCATGCCGAGCGCAACCGAGAGCTTGACCAGTTCCTCTTCCGAGAAATGCTCAAGCGTCCTTGCATAGAGTTCGTCCGACACACCGTTGTCGGCGATCCTGGTCAGCGCGTCGGTCCAGGCGAAGGCTGCGCGTTCGCGCTCCGAAAACAGCGGCGATTCCTTCCAGGCGGAGACCAGATAGAGCCGCTGCTCGCTTTCGCCGTCGCGGCGCGCTTCGCGGCTGTGCATCTCGACGCAATACGAGCAGCCGTTGATCTGCGACGCCCTGAGCTTGATCAGATGCAACAGGCTTTTTTCGAGCCCGCATTCGTCGACTGCCTTGTTGAGCGCCGACACCGCCTTCATGATCTCCGGCGCCGCGCCGAAAAATTGCAGCCTCTGTTTCATCGTCTGTAGCCTTTCATGCTTGCTTGGTTGAACTTGATTTCTGCGGCCGCTGGTGGCGCCCGACGAAGGCGCAGTTGGCCGCGACCGAACGGGGATCGGCATCGGCCGTGTATTCCGCAACGATGTCGGACAGCCGGGCGTCGGCGAGCGCGGCGCGATAGGCACGTTCGGCCTTCAGCATTGCCACGTTGATGCCGCAGGGTTTGACATAGACCGAGGCATCGAGCTTCGCCGGGCCGCGCTGGCGGATTTCGGCGCAGCGGAAGGCCGGTTCGCGCCCCTCGACGGCCAGTACGATATCGAGCAGCGTTATGCGTTCCGCCGGCCGTGCCAGCCGGTAGCCGCCGGACGGCCCCGGCACCGATTCCAGAATGCCCGACGCTGTCAGCGCGTTGAGATGCTTTAGCAGATAGCTCGGCGACAGCCCGAACGCTTCGGCCATGGCAGCACCCGGCAAGGTCGCGGCGCCATCAACGCCGGCAAGCATCGCGGCGCAGTGGATGGCCGCTTCGACGCCTTCGCCCAGCTTCATTTCGCTCTCCCATTCATGGATATAGATTATCGTGGATAGTTTTTATCCGCAATAGGAAAATTAAAAAGCGGCGCCCGTGAACGCCGCTTTTTTTCGCAATGCTACTCCGCCGCCACCTTGGCCATCGGATTGTTCGGATGCGTCGTCCAGTTGGCATAGATCGGCGATACCGGCTTGCCGGTGCGCTGGTCCATCACGCCGGCCGCCAAAGGCTCCATGGTGATGCAGTTCTCGACCGGACAGACATTGACGCAGAGATTGCAGCCGACGCATTCGGCCTCGATCACTTCGAAATGCCTGACGCCGTCGACCATGCTGGTGATCGCCTGGTGCGAGGTGTCCTCGCAGGCGATGTGGCAGCGGCCGCATTTTATGCAGGCGTCCTGGTCGATGCGCGCCTTGGCGATGTAATTGAGGTTGAGGTACTGCCAGTCGGTGACGTTGGGCGTTGCGCGGCCGATGATGTCGTCGAGCGAGGCATGGCCCTTCTCGTCCATCCAGTTTTCCAGGCCGGCGATCATCTCCTGCACGATCTTGAAGCCATAGGTCATCGCCGCAGTGCACACCTGCACATTGCCGGCGCCGAGCGCCATGAACTCGGCGGCGTCACGCCAGGTGGTGATGCCGCCGATGCCGGAGATCGGCAGGCCATGCGTTTCAGGGTCGCGCGCGATCTCGGCCACCATGTTCATGGCGATCGGCTTCACCGCCGGACCGCAATAGCCGCCATGCGAACCCTTGCCGTCGATCGTCGGCTCCGGTGCGAAACTATCGAGATTGACGCCGGTGATCGAATTGATGGTGTTGATCAGCGACACCGCATCGGTGCCGCCGGCAAGGGCAGCGCGTGCCGGCTTGCGTATGTCGGTGATGTTCGGCGTCAGCTTGGTGATCACCGGCATACGGGTGTTGGCCTTGCACCAGCGCACCACCATTTCGATGTATTCCGGCACCTGGCCGACGGCGGCACCCATGCCGCGTTCCGACATGCCGTGCGGGCAGCCGAAATTGAGCTCTATGCCGTCGGCGCCGGTCTCCTCGACCACCGGCAGGATCGCCTTCCAGGCATGCTCCTCGCACGGCACCATCAGCGAGACGACGATCGCCCGGTCGGGCCAGTCCATCTTGACCTGCTTGATCTCGCGCAGATTGACCTGCAGGTCGCGGTCGGTAATCAACTCGATGTTGTTCAGGCCAAGCAGGCGACGATCTGCGCCCCAGATGGCGCCATAGCGTGGCCCGTTGACGTTGACCACCGGTGGGCCCTCTTCGCCCAGCGTCTTCCAGACGACACCGCCCCAGCCGGCCTTGAAGGCGCGGATGACGTTGTAGGCCTTGTCGGTCGGCGGCGCCGACGCCAGCCAGAACGGGTTCGGCGATTTGATGCCGACGAAATTATTGCGGATGTCTGCCATGCTCATGCCCTCCCGTTCGAGGTCAATGCCCGATGAATGCCTTCCGCAGCATCGCGGCCTTGCGCGACGGCCGAGACTGTCAGGTCGTCGCCGCCAAAGATGCAGTCGCCGCCGGCCCAGACGTTTGGCAGCGAGGTGCGGCCTTCGGCGTCGACCTTGATGCGGCCGGCTTCCAGCGCGATCTCCGCACCGCTGCCGTTGAGCGCAGCTGGGACAAAGCTCTGGCCGATCGCCTTGAACACTTGGTCGGCAGTCAGCGTCAGCCGCTCGCCGGTGCCGACGAGCCTGTCGCCGTCCATCGCGGTGTATTCGAGCTCGATCGCCGACACCTTGCCAGCGTCGGCAATGACCCGCTTCGGCTGCAACCAGTGCCGGATGATGACGCCGTTGGCGGCAGCCAGATCCTGCTCGAATTCGGAAGCATTCATGTGCTCAGGGCCGCGCCGATAGCAGATCGTCACCTCTTCGGCTCCGAGCAGCTTCGATTGCACCGCCGCGTCGATCGCCGTCATGCCGCCGCCGATGACGACAACACGCCGGCCGACCGGCAGGCTGGCCAGATCACTGGCCTGACGAAGCTCGGCAATGAACTCGACGGCATTGGTGACGCCTTGCGCCTCCTCGCCATCCGCTCGCAAGGCATTGACGCCGGCAAGCCCCATGCCGAGGAACACCGCATCGTAGTTCCTGGTCAGGTCCGACAGCTGGTAGTCACGGCCGAGCGCCTTGCCGTTCTGGATGTCGATGCCGCCGATGGAGGTGACATAGTCGACTTCGGCCTGGGCGAAATTGTCGACGCTCTTATAGGCCGCGATACCGTACTCATTGAGGCCGCCGGGCTTCGGGCGGGCTTCCAGGATGGTCACGTCGTGACCGTGGCGGGCAAGCCGATGCGCGGCCGCAAGCCCGGCCGGTCCGGCGCCGACCACGGCGACCGTCTTGCCGGTCGGTTCGGAGCGCTTGTAGAACTGCTTGTTTTCGGCCATCGCGACATCGGTGGCGTAGCGCTGAAGGCGACCAATCTGCACCGGCTTGCCTTCTGCCACCTCGCGCACGCAGACCTCTTCGCACAGCGTCTCGGTCGGGCAGACGCGGGCGCACATGCCGCCCAAAATGTTCTGATCGAAAATAGTCTTGGCTGAGCCGATCGGATTGCCCGTCGAAATCTGGCGAATGAACAGCGGGATGTCGATCGAAGTCGGGCATGCATTCATGCACGGCGCGTCATAGCAGAAATAGCAGCGGTCGGACTCGACCAGCGCCTCGTGATGATCGAGCGGTGGATGCAGGTCGGCAAAATTATCGGCATATTGCTCCGGCGAGAGCCGCCCGCCGGCAATGCCTTGCTTGAACTGGCCTTCTGGCATCGTCAGTTCCCCATGTTCTTGTTTTGGGGAAGGCTAGCACGTTTTATTTTTTTATCAATTGGTCAATTTTCGCCGCAACCCGCTGAAAACCTTCAAAAAACATGATTATAATAGTCATGTTTTCCAAACGGCCATGCGTCACGAAGCAGGTACGGATTGGCTCTCTCGATGGCACAGCGCGACAAGTTCGGAAGTGAGCGAGATCCCGGCGCATGGATCAACAACCCCTCGTTGACTGCAAGCAAGATCGAAAACCGCAGGGCGCACAACCCGGTAACATTTCCAATTCGCCGCCATCTTTTTTGGTTGGCTGTCGGATTTTCGTCGTGAAGATCGTCCTAGAATGGATCGCGCATGATCGATGTACAAACCGCAAGGAGCACGACAATGCCACAGTCCCCCATGCCTTTCTTCTGGTACGAGCTGATGACCACCGATCTCGACGCCGCCGAGGCGTTTTACACCTCCGTGGTGGGCTGGAGGGGGCAGCCTTTCGAAGGGGCCCAGGGCATGCCGCGCTATATCGTCATGAATGTCGGCGAGCGCGGCGTCGGCGGGCTGATGACGCTGCCCGAGGACGCGCGCAAGATGGGCATGCCGCCGGCTTGGATCGGTTATATCCTCACCAGGGACGTCGATGCCGCAACGGCGTCCCTCAAGAAGGCTGGTGGCGCGGTTCACCGCGAGCCCGACGACATTCCTGGCGTCGGCCGCTTCGCCGTCGTTGCCGACCCGCAAGGCGCGATGTTCAACTTCCTGCAGCCCAGCGGCCCCGACCAGCCGCCGCTGCCGTTGACGACACCCGGCAACGTCGGCTGGCATGAGCTCTACACGTCAGACTGGAAGGCGGCGTTCGATTTCTATTCCAGCCAGTTCGGCTGGGAGAAGGGCGACGCCATGGACATGGGTCCGATGGGCGTCTACCAGCTTTTCGCCTTCGGCGCCGAGCCTGTTGGCGGCATGATGAACAAGCCCGAGCAGATCCCGGTGCCGGTCTGGCAGTTCTATTTCAACGTGCCCGGCATCGACGCGGCAGCCAAGCGCGTCACCGACAATGGCGGCAAGATCCTGATGGGTCCGATGGAGGTCCCCGGCGGCAGCTGGATCGTGCAGTGCACAGACCCACAAGGCGCCCATTTCGCGCTAATGGCACCGGTGCGGTAGCAACGTCGCGTCGCGATTGGCGAAACCGGCAGCAAAAACCGATCTCCCCCCTCGTGGGGGAGATGTCCGGCAGGACAGAGAGGGGCGCTGTCCCTCCAATCTAACGCTCTTTGAGAACTATTCCGGCGTCAGCACGGAAACTTTGAGATCGGGCTTCTTGGCGCCGCTGAGCTGGATGGTCGCCCGGCCGGCGGCTAGCTTGAAGCGCACGCTCTTGCGGATCCCCGGACAGGTTTTTATACC
Organism: Mesorhizobium sp. M0751; assembly: GCF_040320265.1. Classification (NCBI taxonomy): domain Bacteria; kingdom Pseudomonadati; phylum Pseudomonadota; class Alphaproteobacteria; order Hyphomicrobiales; family Phyllobacteriaceae; genus Mesorhizobium; species Mesorhizobium sp. M0751. Next base: position 252,685 of record NZ_JAMYPH010000003.1, on the reverse strand, counting down.
ACTGGAAGCCGCCGACTTCACGGCTTTACCGTCCTGAACGACATCGATCCAGGCCTCATCAGACAGGCTGATCTGGAGTTTTCCCTCCGGGGGCACGGCCACGCTCGCCGTCGCGCCGAATGTACCGGCTGCCGGCGCGCGTTCCGGCGGAACGGTGAAGCTGATCGTGCCGACCGGCGCCAACGCCACATCTGCAGCCTCGCCGACCGAAAGGTCAGCGCCGGACTGCGCGGCGGGCGCCGCCGCAAACAGGGCCTCCTCGCGCGTCACTGGCCATTTGAAAGCAGCACAGCCGGCGTCGTCGGCCATGGCGACGCTGGTGCCTGCAAGGATGGCGAATAGGCTGACGACGACTTTTCTCATGGCAAACGGAACCCACATGGTTTGGAGTGTCTGGATCTCAGTACAACTATAGCGGTTTAAATACAACCCTGGAGAGAAAAATATTGAAAGGACGAGGAACATTTCCATCACTGATTGTTGATGGCGGGCCATGCGAAGTGAATGGTCCCCTGCCGGGCGATAATCTATGGCCGGTTCGGGGGTGAAATGGAGTCTTAGATGAAGCTTTTCGACGGCCTTGCCAGATATCAGCCGCAGGCTCTGGCCGCATTGCGCATCATGACGGCACTGCAATTCATCGAACATGGTACGCAAAAGCTGTTCAATTTTCCCGCCGGCGACCATGCCGGTACATTGACCGGGCTGACGCTGACCGCTGGCCTCCTCGAATTCGTGGGCGGCATTCTCTTGGCGCCTGGGCGCTTCGCCCGGCCGGTCGCCTTCCTCCTGGCTGGCGAGATGGCGATCGCCTATTTCATGGCGCACATGCCGCGCGACTTCTTCCCCATCAACAATGGCGGCGATTCGGCGATCTCGTTCTGCTTCATTTTCCTCTATCTGGTGTTTGCCGGTCCGGGTGCCCTGGCCCTCGACAACCGGCGCAACAGCTGAGGCGTCGGCGCGTCTTCACCCACGTATCCGCTCGAAATTCGCGTCGAACAGCGGGATCGGCTGCATGCGCGCAGCGTGGCGTTTGCCCAGAATCTCGATCTCGAAGCCTTCAACTTCGTCGGCAATCTCTTTCGGCACATAGCCGATGGCGACGGATTTTTTCGAATGATGTGCGTAGCCGCCCGACGTGACCCAGCCGCGCACGGCACCGCCAAACCAGATTGGCTCGTCGCCGATGACGTCGGCATCGACAGTATCGACGACAAAGGCCCGCAGCCGCAGTCTGCCGCCGTGCTTGCGCTCCGCCAATGCGGCCTGCTTGCCAATAAAATCGGCCTGCTTGCCATAGGCAACGAAGCGGTCGAGCCCAGCCTCCAGCGGCCCGTAGATCGGCCGGTATTCGCGCGCCCATGAGCCGTAATTCTTCTCCAGCCGCAGCGCATTGAGGGCGCGCGAGCCGAACAGGCCGATGCCGAATTCCTCGCCCGCCGCCATCAGCGCCTGATAGGCGGTGCGCTGATATTCCGGCGCCACCCAGATTTCGTAGCCGAGATCGCCGGTGTAGCTGACGCGCCCGACCAGGCACGGCGCCATGCCGATGTCCATCCTGCTGATGGCCATGAACGGAAAAGCCGCGTTCGACACGTCAGATCGTGTGACCTTTTCAAGAAGCTTCCGCGCGCTCGGCCCGGCGATCGACGAGCCGGTGAGTTTTGCGCCGAGCGCCTCGATGCTGACAGAGCCGTCCTTCGGCAGATGCGCTTCGAACCAGCGCATATGGTACTGCTCGGCGACGCCGGAGCCGGCCAGGAACCAATCGCCATTTTCAGAATTTAGGCTGCTGAGATTGGCCAGCGTGAAATCGCCGATCAGCCTGCCGTCTTCCTTCAGCATCGGCGCCAGCGTCATGCGGCCGGGGCTTGGCAACTTGCAGGCAAGCAGGCGGTCGAGCCAGGCTGCAGCGCCCTCGCCGGTTACCCTGTATTTGGCGAATGACGAGATTTCCGAGAGACCAACGCCCTGCCGAACCGTCTCCACTTCTCTCGCCACATGCTCGAAATCGTTCGAGCGGCGCCAGGAGAATTCGTCCTTGACGCCTTCGGGCGCGTACCACAGCGGCACTTCCAGCCCATAGGCGACCCCCCATTGCGCGCCCTTGACCGACAACAGGTCGTAGACCGGTGTCGTCCTGAGTGGCCGTCCGGCCGGTAGTTCCTCGTTCGGGAAGCGGATCGAAAACCGCCGCGAATAGTTTTCGCGCACCTTGGCGTTGGTGTAGGCCATCGTCGCCCAGTCACCGTAACGCGACACATCCATCGCCCAGATATCGGCGCCGGGATCGCCCTCAATCATCCAGTTCGACAACGCCAGGCCGACGCCGCCTCCCTGCGAGAACCCCGCCATGACACCACAGGCCACCCAGAATCCCGGCAGGCCGCGCACCGGCCCGACCAGCGGATTGCCGTCCGGCGCGAAGGTGAAGGGACCGTTGATGATCTGCTTGATGCCGGTGTTCTGGAAGGCCGGGAAATGCCGGAACCCGACCTCCAGCGACGGCGCGATCCGGTCGATGTCGGGTTCGAGCAGCTCGTGGCCGAAATTCCACGGCGTCTGGAACTCGGACCATGGCTTGTTGGCCTTTTCGTAAGTGCCCATCAGCATGCCGCCGCGCTCCTGGCGCAGATAGAGCTCGCCGTCGAAATCGACCGCGTGGATGATCTCCGTGCCGGTCTTCTGGTTCCAGGCGGCGACTTCCGGCATGTCTTCGGTGATCAGGTACATGTGCTCCATCGCCAGCACCGGCAGCTCCAGCCCGACCATGCGGCCGACCTCGCGCGCCCACAGGCCGCCGGCGTTGACGACATGCTCGGCCACCACCTCGCCCTTGTTGGTAATGACGCGCCACAGTCCGTCGGCGCGTCGCACGATGTCCTCGACCTTGGTGAAGCGCTCGACCTCGGCACCAAGCTTCCTCGCCGCCTTGGCGTAGGCGTGGGTAACGCCGGACGGGTCGAGATGACCGTCCTCCTTGTTGCGCACAGCACCAACGAACTGCTTGGGATCGAGCAGCGGCATCAGCTCGGCCGCCTCATCAGGCGATATCTCCTCGAGGTCGATGCCGAGATAGCGACCCTTGGCGACGACGCCGCGCAGCCAGTCGAGCCGCGCCTCGGTCGCCGCCAGCAAGACGCCGCCGGTCAGATGCACGCCAGTCGCCTGGCCGGACAGCTCCTCGATCTCCTTGTAGAGCGAGATCGTGTATTTCTGCAGCTTGGCGACGTTGGGGTCGCCATTGATCGTGTGCATGCCGCCGGCCGCGTGCCAGGTCGAGCCGGAGGTCAATTCATCGCGCTCCAGAAGCACTATGTCGGTCCAGCCGTGACGGGCCAGATGGAACAGCACGGAGCACCCGACAACGCCACCGCCGATAACCACGACCTTTGCATGCGATTTCATGGGATTCTCGTCATTTCAAAGAGTTGGTTGGGTTTCATGATTCTGTAGGAGAAGAGAATGAATCCAAACAAGAAGAGCGGCGCTTAAGGCTCGCTTTGCCCGATCGCTTCCTTGCGCTTGGCCACATACGCCTCCAGCGCCTCGCGCCTGGAGATTTCCATCACCGGCTCGACATAGTCCTCTAGCGCCTTCTTCCACAGCCTCGTCGCACGCGCCGTGGCGTCGAGCCCACCGGCCTCCTCCCAGGCCTCGTAGTTCTGCCAGTTGGACAGAATCGGCTGGTAGAAGGCCGTGGCGTAGCGCTCCAGCGTGTGTGGCTCGCCGAAAAAGTGGCCGCCGGTCGGAACCGCACCCAGAGCCTCGACGGCAAGCTCGGCCTCGTTGACTTCGATCGGGCGCAAAAACTCCATCATGTGCTGGATCATCTCGACGTCGATGATGAACTTTTCGAACGACGCTGTCAGTCCGCCCTCCTGCCAGCCGGCGGCATGGTAGACGAGGTTGCCATGGCCGAGCACCGCGCCCCACAGCGCCATCAGCGTCTCATAGGCGCCTTGCGCGTCGGCGGCGTTGGAAGCCGAGCCCGGCGTCGTCCGGTAAGGCAGCCTGTAACGCCGCGCCAACTGTCCGGACGCGATATTCGCCTTGGTGTTTTCAGGCGTGCCGAACGCGGGCGCTCCCGATTTCATATCGACATTGGAGGTGAAGGCGCCATACATCACCGGCGCGCCGGGGCGGACGAGCTGCGTCAGCACCACGCCGAACAGCGCCTCGGCATTCTGCTGGGCGAGCGCGCCGGCAAGCGTCACCGGGCTCATCGCCCCCATCAGCGTGAACGGCGTTACCGCCACCGACTGGCCGAACTCGGCCATCGTCATCAGCCCCTCGGCCATCATCTCATCGAAGCGGCGCGGCGAGTTGACCGAAATGATCGTGGTGACGCCGGGATCGTCGCGCATCTCGTCAAGCGTCAGTCCGCGCGCGATTGCCATCATTTCGATGCCGTCGAGCGCCCTGCCGCGGCCGATAGCCGAGACGTGAAAGCTTTTGTCGGTCAGCGTCAGATTGGCGAAATAGGTGTCGAGGTGGCGGGAATTCGCCGGCAGTTCCATCGGCGCGCAGACCTGGTTGCCTAGCATGTGGATGCAGTTGAAATGCTGCGCCAGCCGGACGAGATCGGAATAATCGCGCAAATTGCCGGCACGGCGGCCGCGCTCCATGTCGTGCACATTCGGCGGCCCGGCGACGAGCGTGAAGTTGATGGTATTGCCGCCGAGGTGGACGGCATGGGCGGGATTGCGCGGCGTCAGCGTATAGCTGGACTGCGTCGTCTTCAGCGCTTCCTCAATCATGGCGCGATCGATGCGGACGTTCATCGTGGCATGATCGACCTTGGCCCCGGCCTTCTCGAACAGCGACAGCGCCCGCGGGCTCATCACCTCGATGCCGAAATTCTCAAGAATGTGCGTCGACGCCTGGTGGATCGCCTCGATCTGGTCGGCCGAGAGCATCGCCATCGGCGGATAAGGGTTTGTCACCCGCCTGAGCGGCAGTTGCGGGATGGCGGTCGGTCCCCTGTTGCTGGTTCGCTCGGCGCCGCGCTTGCGTCTTGGTTCGCTCATGCGGCGCATCAAAGCGCTGGCGCGAAGATCGAGCTGTCAAGAATCCGCCACCTGCGGGCGTGATTTTAGCCAAGGCGCCATTCCGGGAATTTCATATCGGTAAAAGCGACAACAAACGTCGGAATGTTCATACTTCCTCAGCGCCAGCCAAAACGGCCGACGAGCCGTTAAGAAACGCCGCAAGATTCCTTTTATGTTTTCAGCCTAATGCTCTTCCGATGCGTAGGTCGAGTTTTAGTAAAATTGTAGCGATTGCCGTGCCGCTGACGCTTTCGGCCTGCGCGACGCCGCCGAACCACATCAACGATGTCTGTGCCGTTTTCGACCAGAATGACGGCTGGTTCGACAATTGGCAGGCGGCGGCACAACGCGCCGAGCAGAAATACGGTGTGCCGGTTCCCGTGCTGATGGCGACGGTGCGCAAGGAATCCGGCTTCAAGAGCAACGCCAGGCCGCCGCGCACCAAGCTGCTGGGCTTCATTCCCTGGAAACATATCTCCAGTGCAACCGGCTTCTCGCAGGCGCTCGACGGGACCTGGGCGCAATACCAGAACGAGACCGGCAGCTGGGCGGCGCGCCGCACCAGGTTTGCCGATGCCGTCGATTTTGTCGGCTGGTATCATTCCAAGACCGCCGACACACTCGGCGTCGCCCGCAACGACACTTACAATCTGTATCTCGCCTACTATCTCGGCTGGAACGCCTATAAGCGCGGTAATCGCGGCGACGCTGACGTGCAGCGCTATGCGCACGCCACCGAGCAGATGGCCCAGGACTACGCCGCGCAGCTACGGCAATGCGCGCCCTAGCGTACTAGCGGCATTTCAGCCGCCCTTGGGTTTGCGCGGCCTGCGCGGAGCGTCCTCTGCCTGCCGTCCATCACCGACCGTCGGCGGCGTGATTGGTGCCACCGCGCTATCGGCAGGGCTTGAGGTCCCGCCGGTCTCTGAAACCTCGTCGCGAATCTCGTGACTTCGGGCTTTGGCGACCGCTTCGGCATTCTCCACTGCCTGGCCCTCGGCATCGGCTTCAACGCTGCCAGTCTTCCCATGCGGGCGCTTGGGCGGATCTCCGGCAAAGCCCGGGCCAACACCGTGGTTTGCATCCTCGGGCACGCCCTCATTCGCGGCGTGCTCCTTGTCGAATTTGATCACCGGCTCCATTTTCGCCAGCACGTCGTCGGACAGCCAGCACAGGCTCATATGGCCGTCGCCGAGATTTTTGACTGGCGGCACCGTAGTTTCGCAAAGATTGTCCGGCACCAGTTTCTTGTAGCCGCAGCGCGTCTGGAACGGACATCCCGAGGGCGGGTTCATCGCTGACGGAATGTCGCCTTCCAGCACGATGTGCCTTTTCACCACGCTGGTATCGGCAATCGGGATCGCCGACAGCAGCGCCTCGGTGTAGGGGTGATAGGGCGGCGAAAATATCTGGTCGGTCGTGCCTTGCTCGACGATATAGCCGAGATACATGACGACGACGCGGTCGGCGATGTAGCGCACCACCGACAGATCGTGGCTGATGAACAGCATCGTCGTCTTGTTCTTGCGCTGGATGTCCATCAAAAGCTCGGTCACCGCCGCCTGGACCGACACATCCAATGCCGAGACCGGCTCGTCGGCCACCACCACCTTGGCGTCGCCGGCAAAGGCGCGCGCCACGCCGATGCGCTGTTTCTGGCCACCTGAAAGCTGGCGCGGCTTGCGTGTCTCGAATGCTCTGGGCAGCTTCACCAGGTCTAGCAATTCCAGCATCCGCTTGCGCCGGTCGGCCACCGTGTTGCCGACATTGAACTTTTCCAGCGTGCGAATGATCTGCGAACCGACCGAATGGCTGGGATTGAGTGTGTCGAACGGATTTTGAAACACCATCTGGATCGACGATACCGTGTCGACGCTGCGCTTCTCGATCCCGGTCGACTGGATCTCCTTGTTGCCGAGCTTGACGCGGCCGGAACTTGCCGTTTCGAGGCCGAGCAGCACCTTGGCCAGGGTCGATTTTCCGCAGCCGGATTCGCCAACGATAGCGACGGTCTCGGATTCGCGCGCCATGAACGAGATCGTCTCATTGGCCTTGACGACACGGCCCTCGCTCGAGCCGAACACTTCGCTGCCGCCGACCTTGTAGTACTTCCTGAGGTCTTCGATTTGGAGCACCGGCGCACCGGGCACCACCCGCTCGTTCACCTTCTTGGCGCCGGGTGGCAGCGCCTCCCAGTCGATCTCGTTGAAGCGCACACAGCGCGAGAAATGCCCGTCATGGCCTTCGACCGCGATCATCGGAATTTCGGCGGCGTTGCAGACGCCCTCGACGAAATGGTGGCAGCGCGGGCCGAAATTGCAGCCCTTCGGCCGCTCGTGCGGTAGCGGCAACTGACCCGGGATGGATATTAGCGGCCGCGAATTCTTGTCGGCGCCCGGCAATGGGATCGAGCGGAACAGGCCTTGCGTGTAGGGATGGCGCATCCGGTCGAAGACGTCCTTGATCTTGCCCGTCTCCACCGCTTCGCCCGAATACATCACCGTGATGCGGTCGCAGGTCTCCAGGATCAGGCCCAGATTGTGCGACACGAAGATCATCGAGGTGCCGAACTTCTCGCCCAGCCCCTTGACCAGGTCGACGATACCGGCCTCAACCGTCACGTCGAGCGCTGTCGTCGGCTCGTCGAGCAGAAGCAGCGCCGGCTTCGACAGCAGCGCCATGGCAATGACGATGCGCTGCTGCTGGCCGCCGGAAAGCTGGTGCGGGTAGGAACGCATCATGCGCTCGGGATCCGGCAGCTTCACCGCGCGCACCATTTCCAAAGCGCGTTTGTAAGCTTCGTCCTTCGACACCTTGTCGTGGATCAGCGGCACTTCCATCAGCTGCTGGCCGACCTTCATCGCGGGGTTGAGGCTGGCCATTGGCTCCTGGTAGATCATGGCGATCTTGTTGCCGCGGATAGCGCGCAGTTCCTCGTCGGACAGTTCTCCCATGTCCTTGCCCTGGAACTTGATCTTTCCGCCGACGATCTTTCCGATGTTGGAGAGGTCACGCATGATACCGAGCGACACGGTCGACTTGCCGCAGCCGGATTCGCCGACAATACCCATCGCCTCGCCAGGCATGACCGTGCAGGAAAAATCCATGACGGCCGGGATCTCGCCCTTGCGGGTGAAGAAGGAGATCGACAGGTTCTCGATCTCGATGATCGGCCCATTGGTCGGCCCATTGGTCGGCTTGGCGGGATTTCGAACTGCCTCATTCATGGGTCGCTCCAATCCTTGTTCTTCAGGCATGTCGGGCCGAACCCGGCATCGATCTTTCCCGGTATCAATCTTTCATCGACTGTTCGCGCAGCGAATCCGCCAGGAGGTTGAGGCCGAGCACGAACGACATCAATGCGATCGTCGGCGGCAGCGCCGGGTGGATGAAGGAGCGCAGCAGCCGGCTGGCATCCTTGATCGCCGTGCCCCAGTCCGGACTTTCCGGCGCCAGTCCCAGCCCGAAATAGCCGAGTGTGCCGAGCAGGATCGTAGTGTAGCCGATGCGCAGGCAGGCGTCGACGATCAGCGGCCCGCGCGCATTGGGCAATATCTCCCACAGCATGATGTACCAGGGCGATTCACCCCGCGTCTGCGCCGCCGCAACATAGTCGCGCGTTTTGATGTCCATGACCAGGCCGCGCACGATGCGGAACACGCCCGGGCTGGAGGCGAACACCACCGCCACGAAGATGTTGAGCTGGTTGGGATCGATATGGATGATCTTGAACGGATCGGCATCGAAGACAAGGCCGGCATAGATCCAGCCGCCAACCACCAACGTCAGGCCAAGCAGGATATAGAGGCGGTCGGGTCGGTTCTTGTAGCGCGTCCAGAACAGCACGCTGAAGAAGATGATCGGAAATAGGAAGAACAGCCCGGCCATCGCGTAGGGGATCGGCGTGTCCATGATGCCCGGCGTCACCAGCAGGTAGAACAGCAGGATCACCGGGAAGGCCAGCACAAGGTTGGCGAGGAAGGACAGCACCGTATCGATCTTGCCGCCATAATAGCCGGCCGGCAGGCCGAGCGTTATGCCGACCATCAGTGCAAAACCGGTCGCCGCCGGCGCGATGATCAGCACGATCTGGCTGCCATAGACCATGCGGGAGAACACGTCGCGGGCGAGCTTGTCGCCGCCGAAATAATATACAAGTTTCGACGCCGGCTCGATCGCGCCCGGCAGCGCGTCCTTCATGATCGGCACTTGGGCGAGCGGATCGAAGGGCGAGATGGTCGACGCGAAGATCGCCGTAAACAGCCAGAACAGGCAGATGCCGACGCCAACGATGCCGACGCCGCTGTCGAAAAGCTGGCCGTAAAGGCCTAGCTTCTTCTTGTAGCCGAAGCTCGTCCCCATCACCAGGGCGAGAGCGATCCAGACCGGCCAGAAGCGGGTAAGCACGCCGAGTACGACGTTGAAGGCGCTGAGATATTCGACCTGCATCCGCCGGTCTCCTATTGAACTCTGATGCGCGGATTGAGGAACGCGTAGCCGACATCGGAGATGAGCTGTGTGATCAGGACGATAAACACCGAGACCAGCGAGCAGCCGAGCAGAAGATCGATGTCGTTGTTGCCGGCGGCCTCGACCAGCGTGTAGCCGAACCCCTGGTAGCGGAACATCACCTCGACGATGACGACGCCGGTGAGCAGCCAGGGAAACTGTAGCATGATGACCGTGAACGGTGCGATCAGCGCGTTGCGCAGAGCGTGCTTTATCACCACGCTGCCGAAGGAGAGGCCCTTGAGCCGGGCGGTGCGGATATACTGTTGCGTCATCACCTCGACCATCGAGGCTCGGGTCATGCGGGCGATGTAGCCGATGCCGTAGATCGCCAGCGTCATCACCGGCAAGGTGAAATTGTAGAAGGTGATGCCCTGGCTGGCCGAGGCCGCCGAACCGTTCAGTACGCCGAGCCAGGAGGCGAAGATGACGGTGAAGATGACGCCCGAAACATATTCGGGCGTCGCCGTCGAGGCGATCGAAGCCACCGACAATGTACGGTCGGTGCGTGAGCCCTCGCGCATGCCGGCGAGGATGCCAATCAAAAGCGAGATCGGCACCATTACGGCCAGCACGCAGAGCATCAGGATGCCGGTGGCACTGAGCGCCGGAAAGAGTTTCGAAGCGACCGTCGTCTTGAACTTGGTCGAGCAACCGAAATCGCCTTGCAGGATGCCGGAGAATGTCGGCACGACCGGATCGTTGCAGAAGGAGAAACGCTGCGCCGGCTTGCCGGTCGCCGGGTCGGTAACCGGCTGCTTGGGCACCACACCCAGCCATTGGCCATAGCGGACAAAGAAATTCTGCCGATAGCCATGGTTGACCAGCCAAGCTTCAAGCTGCTCGGCCGAGGTGTGCATTTCGGTCTGGCTGATCGCCAGCTTTTTCAGATTGGGCCCGAGATTGACCAGGAAAAAGACGATCATCGTCAGACACAGCATCGTCAATGCCATGGTGCCGAGACGCCTGATTACGAAAGAAAGCATGGCGGTCCCCTGCCGGTCGGGTTGGGGGTTCGAACCGGTTTGCAAGCCGTGCCCTGCCGTCAGCGGCAGAACAAGCCTTCAGACCAGTCCCAGATGCAATACCCTTTTTATTGCAGACCCAGGCCGAAGAGTCCGCAACTTTTTGCTGCGCCGACTTCCGGTCCAAGGACCATGCAAAGAGCGAGGGAAAGGGGCGAGACGCCCCTTTCCGGATCGTCCGGTCAGGCCTGTTCGAGCCAGACCTTGCCGTAGTCACGCTCGAAGGTCGGGTGCATCTTGTAGTTCTGCACCGCCTTGACCGAATGGCTGTAGAGCTTGCGCCAATAAGGCTGGATGATAATGCCGGAATCCTGCAGGATCTGCTCGATATCCTTCATCATTTCCTTGCGCTTGGCGGCGTCGGCAACTGCCAGCGCAGCGTTGAGCTTGGCGTCCCACTCCGGATTCGACCAGGCCGTCTCGTTCCAGGCTTCACCTGTGCGATAGCCGATCGCCAGAACCTGGACGCCGAGCGGCCGCATGTTCCAGTTGGTCATCGACAGCGGATACTTCGTCCAGTCGTTCCAGAACGTCGAACCCGGCAGCACCGTACGCTTCACCTTGATGCCGGCGTCGCGCATCTGCGCGGCGATCGCATCGCCTGTGTTCTTGTGCCAATCCTCGTCGACCGTGATCAGCTCGTGCTCGAAATCGGCCTGGCCGGCTTCCGCCATCAGCGCCTTTGCCTTGGCCGGGTCGCGAGCAACCTTCGGCAATTCGTAGTATTCCGGATGGATCGGGGCGACATGGTGGTTTTCGGCAACCGTGCCGGCATTGCCGTAGCCGAGCTGGAGGACGACATTGTTGTCGACTGCGAGCTGCAGGGCGTTGCGAACCTTCTGGTCGCCGTAAGGCTTGTTGGTCACATTGGTGCGACAGACGATCGTCGACGCGGTGACGATCTCCGACTTCACCAGGTCCATGCCGTCGAGGATCGACACATAGTCGGCTGACGTTTCGAAATTGGTATGGACTTCGCCAGCTTCGAAAGCGCTGACCATCGCCGCCGGATCGGTGCCGTAGTCGATGAACTCGATGCCGTCGAGGAAGACGTCACCATCCCACCATTTGTTGTCTTCGCGGCGCTTGTAGACCACTTTCTGGCCGACATCGTAGGAGACGAGCTCGAACGGCCCGGTGCCGATCGGGCAGGACTTGAAGTCGCCGCCTTTTTCGTCGAACGTCTTGTGGACAATGAGGCCGGGATAGTCGCACACGTTGGGAATGAGGGCGATATCCGGCTTGCTGAGCGTCAGCTTGATCGTGTGGTCATCGACCTTGGTCACCGCGCTCTCATCCAGCTTGTCGTCCTTGACCAGAGAACCGAGGCGACCGGGCATGGAATTGCCTTCGGCCTTCTTGTCGGCCCAACGCTTGAGGTTGAAGATGACGTCGTCTGCGGTGAACGGATCGCCGTTGTTCCAGGTGACGCCCTTGCGCACATGCAGCGTGTATTCGGTAGCGTCGTCATTCACGTCCCAGCTCTCCAGCAGATAGGGGCGGAATGTATATTCGGTTGTATATTTGACCAGCGGCTCGAGCGCCTGACGCTCGGCATTGGCGATTTCCGACCAGTCGGACTTGCGCGGATCCTTCGGATCCTTGATCCATTGCGCGACCTTCAATACGCCGCCTTTCTTGCCCTGGACCTCTTCCGCCCTGGCCGGCGTCGGGTCTGCAAGGCCAAGCATGCCATAGGCCATCGCCGTCGACGCGCCGAAGACGCTGGCGAGAGCCAGAAATTCGCGACGATCCATCTTGCCTGCCTTGGCGTCTTCGGCCATGGCTAGGATGTGATCGGGAACGCGGTCGCCGTTACTCTTGTAGATCGTCATGACTAACTCCCATTGTTGGCTTTCTGCCTTTTAACATTCCGCATTCGCGCCATGATGTCAAAGACGGCGCGGATTGGGAACATGCTAAGGAATGTGCAACTTTGAAAGCAGGGCGGTTCGCGCGATAACGACAGTCTTGGCGCAAATTTGCTACTGCGCCAGGGATTTCGTCCGAAATCTCAACGGGCGATTAAACTGGGACATTCGCCGCTGCGCCGCTCGTTCTTCGGAGACCAACTGTCCTGCGCGAACGGCCTGTTTCAATATTCTCGTTCGTAGAAAACACCGCCTTTGGCTTCGCCGGCGTCGGTTGCCTCACCACGCAGCTTGACGCCGCGCCCAACGTCGAGATCGACGGTTGCCTTGCCCGAACCCGGCCTATCGCCCTTCTGGATCGTCACGTAGGTGCGGTCGTTGAGATACTTGCCCGCCGAGACGGCGGTGCCGCCCTGTTCGTCGGTGATTACGTCGAGATCGTCGACGCCGATCGCGCTGCGCAGGTTCTGCAGCAGGGAGGTCGAGCCGCCGACGCCGGCCAGTTGTCCGGCAGCCTCGGCAAGCTGCGCGATCTGCAGCGGCGACAGGTTCGACATCGAACGGCCGAAGATCAGCTGCGCCAGCACCTCGTCCTCCGGCAGCGCAGGTACCGAGGAGAAGCTGAATTTCGGGTTGTTCGCCTCGCCCGACACCACGATGGTCACGGTGGCGCTGGTCGTCTTCGATTGCGCCGTAAGGTTGAGGTAGGGCACCAGAGAGCCGGAGAAGCCGACTGTGCCTTCGGTGAAGGTCAGCCGCTTGGCAAGGATCGTCAGCCGCCCGCGCCGCAAGGTGAAGGTGCCGATCGCCTGGGGTGACGATGCCGGACCGGTCAGCCGCAGCGAACCGCCGAGCTCGGCGTCGACACCCCTGCCCTGGATGAAGATCTGGCTCGGCGCATTGACCGTGACGTCGAGGTTGAGGCCGCTGCCTCCACTGCCGTTGCTTGCTGCGGCCGGGCGCAACGCCTTGTCCTGCGCACGCACGGCGGCCGGCGCATTCTTGTGCTTGACGTTGAGCTCGGCCAGCGAACCGGGCAGCTTTTCGGGTACGGTGATGACGGTCTTGGCCAGATTGACGGTACCGGAAATCACCGGCGCGGAGGTGAGCGGTCCCTTGACGGTCAGGTCGCCGCCAAGATTGGCGGTGACCACCTTGCCGTCGGTATAGCGGCCGTCGACGAGCTTGATCGACAGATCGGCCGGAAAGCCCTTAGCCGGATCGATGCCGACGGTGCCGCTGGCCGAAAGGCTGCCGCGCGTCGACGGCGTGCCGGTCAGGCGATTGATCCTTGCCACGCCGCCACCGATGGCGACGTCGGCAGTGATGTCGTTGATCGCAAGCCCCGAGCGCGCGTCGAGCAGGCGGGCGCCTGACGTGCGGACTGTGCCTGAGATCACCGGCGACGTCGCCGGGCCGCGCACCTGCAGATCGACGTCGGCCGTGCCGCTCAAGGACAGGCCTTGTGCGGCGAGTGTCCTGGTGAGAAAGGCGAACGGCACCTTGCCGGAAAAATTGAGATCAAGGGTGGGCGCGCCTGATGTCGTCATCGTGCCGCCGCCCTTGAGGCCGAGGCCAGCGGCATCGCTCATGTTGGCGTCGAACGTCAGTCTGTTGCCCGAATACGTACCTGAGGATGAAACGCCCATGCCGCCGAAACCTGCACCACGGGTCTGCGACGTCTGAACGCCTGCGGCGTCAATCTTGAAGGCAACGGCCGGATTGGCCGGCACGCCCGTCACCTTCACAGTGCCCGAGATGGAACCGGCGGCATCGAGGCCCGGCGAAAAACTGTTGGCTATCGAGATCGGTACGCGCGCCAGCGTCGCGTTGAGGTCGAGCGCTTGCCCAGCCTTGCCCGTGACCGTCGCCGTGCCGCCGCCGAGGTTGAGCACCAGCCTGTCGAGGCTGGTCACTCCATTAGCGATGTTGATGGTCGAGGCCTGGGCGATGGCCGCCTTGATGCCGCGGATGGTCGCCTCGCCGGAGGCAAGTTCGACCGTCGTCGTACCCTTGACTGCCTTGACCCGGCCGGCGGCCTTCAGCGGAATATCCTTGACGGAGGCGCCACCGGAAAAGCCGGTCCATTCGCCGTCGCGCTTGAGATCGACGTTGACGCCCCGAATAGCCGTGCCGCCGGAAGTTACGCTCTCGGCACGGATTTTGCCCGAGATCACCGGTGCCGCCAGATAGTTGGCGATCAGCGCATCGATGCTCACGGCCTTGGCCGAGACATCGCCGCGCGAGATCGAGGCCGTTGTCGCCTTGACGGCGACCTGTGGCACGGTGCCCGCCTTGGAGAAGGCGATCGTGCCGCGTACATCGCCATCGGCCTTTTCCAGTGCCAGGGCCGCAAGCGGACCGATATCGGGCAGGTCGAGTGCCACGGTGCCGGCTGGCACAAAGGCATCGTCGAGCGCCAGGTCGCCGGAGACACGGTTCTTGCCGAGCGACAGCAAAAGCCCGTTGATGGCGCGTTTGCCGTCCGATGTCGCCAGCACAGCGCTGCCCTGCAGCGGTTGGCCGCCGACATTTCCGGTGAGTTGCACATTCGCAGCCGGGTTGGCGGCATCAGCCTTGCCGGTGGCGGTGAGCTTCAGCCCGGTGATCTCGCGTGCGGCCACCGAAAGCTTGTCGCTGTTGACAGTCAGCGACAGATCCGGCGCGGTGCTGGCGCCTTGCGCATTCAGCGCGAAAGAAATGGCGCCTTGAGCGTCCTTGGATAGCAGCGAGACGTCGCCCAGCGCGCCTTTGACGTCGGCGCTGAGCTTGTTGTCGGCAAGGCTCGCCTGCCCGCCTGCCGTCAGCGAACCAGACGACAGCCTGACTGTGTTGGCGATGACATTGCCGTTGGCGTCACGCTTCAGCGCGGCACTGAATTGCGTTCGCTCGGCGAGCACGCCACGCACCGCCCCCGGCAGTGCCGCCGAGGCGGCGTCCGCCTTGACATTGAGGTCGATGGCGCCGTCGGCCAGCGAGACCCGCCCGTTGAAGCCGCTGTTCAACGCGTCGCTGGTCACCGTGCCGCTATCGACGACGATGGCATCGGCGGCAAGGCTGCCGGCGAGTTTGGCGGTGACCTTGCCGGCGATCAGCGGCGCGATGGTCGGATTGTCGAGGCCGATTTTTTCAGCGATCACCGAGCCGGAGATCGGCCCGCTCCGGGCTTTCACGTCGAAGCGGTCGGAGTGCAGCGCAAGCGTGATGCCCTCGATCTTAGCTAGATTGGTGGCGGCCGATGGCAGCGTCGCGGAGATGTCGAGCTTCGGCTGGGTGCCCTGCCCGGCCGCCTTCAACGACAGTGCCTGCAGCTCGAGCTTGATCGGGCTCGCCTTGCTGCCGAGCGACAGCGGCAGACTCGGGCCGGTGGATGCGAGGTCGAGCGAGAAATCGCTGGCGCCATTCGGATTGATGGTGCCGGCTGCCTTGCCGGAGATTTTCTCGCCGGCAAGCGTCGCCTGCTCGATGGCGAGGCCGCTGGCCGACGAGAAATGGCCTGCCGCATCGAGATTGAGCGGCCCGAGCCCAGCCTGCCGGGTCTGGCTGGTTTCGGCGCCGCTGAGCCGGGCGTTGAAGCGAATATCTGGGGCAGCCGACGATCCCGTGACCTGCGCGGTGCCGCTGAGCGCGCCCACGGCATCGAGGCCTGGTGAAAAATCATTGGCAAGTGCTGCCGGCAGCGCCGACAAGGTGGCAGCGAGATCGAGCGTCTGGCCAGCCGTACCCGACACAGCAACCGAACCGCCGCCGACACCGAGCGCCAGTTTCTCTATGCTCACCATGCCATTGGCGATTGTTAGCGCCGATGGCTGCGCGATAGCTGTCTTGATGCCGCGGATGGTCGCCTCGCCCGAGGCAAGCTCGATGCTGGTGGTGCCGTTCGCCACCCTGACCCGCCCGGACGCGCTGGCCGGAATGCTGGCGACCGTGGCGCCGCCGGTAAAGCCGGTCCAGTCGCCATTGCGCTTCAGGTCGACATCGATGCCGCTGATCACCGTGATTCCGGAGGTGATCGAGTCGGCCTTGATCTTGCCGGAGATTGCCGGTGCACTGAGATAATTGGCGACCAGCGCGTTGACAGCGATTGTCTTTGCCGCCAGTTCGCCGCGCGAGACCGCGGTGCTCGTCGCATCGATCGCGACCGTCGGCGCTCCGTCGTCGTTCGCAAAGCGGATGGTGCCGCGCACGTCGCCGGCTACCGTTTGGCCGGCAAGTCTGGCCAGCGGAGCAATATCGGCGGCATCGAGGGTCAACGTGCCGAGCGGCAGCAGGTTGTCGTCGAGCCCGAGGTCGCCGGAGACCCTGTTGTCGGCCAACGAGACGGCAAGTCCATTGATGGAGCGCTTGCCGTCGGTTGTTACCAGCGATGCCTTGAGGTCGAGCGGCTGGTCGTCGACCGAGCCGGTCAGCGAGACATCGGCGGCGGGACTGGCGATATCGGCCTTGCCGCTCGCACTCAGCTTGATCTGCTTCACAGCATGACCGGACGCCGTCAGGCTGTCGCTGTTGGCCGAAACCGAGAAATTCGGTGCGCTGCGCGCGCCGCTTGCGGTCAGCGCGAAACCGACCGCGCCGCCGACCTTGGCGCCGACCAGCGGCGACAGCACCGACACGTCGCCCAGCGTGCCTTTGATATCGGCCCGGATATCGGTGCCCTGCGCACTGGCGGTGCCGCTGGCGCTAAGCGTGCCTGAGGTGAGTTGCAATGCGTTGGCGGCGAACGCACCATCCGGGTCGCGTGTCGCGGTTGCGGAAAACTGCACGCGCTGGCCGAGAACCGAGCTGATCTGGGGCGGCAGCGCCGTCGAGGCCGCGTCGGCATTCATTTTGAGCGTCATCGACAGATCGGCAAGCGCTACTGTGGCCGTCACGGACGCATTGAGGGCGTCGCTGCGCAGCGTGCCTTCGTCGACGACGACCTGTTCCTTGCTGACCGAGCCGGCGAGACCGGCGCTGACCCTGCCCGTTACCAGCGGCGCCAAGGTCGCGACGTCGGTGTTCAGGCCGGCCGCCGTCAGCTTGATGGTGACGGGCCCGCTACGGTTCTGGATGTCGAAGCCGTCGGAATGCACTTGCCCGATCAGGTCGTCCACCCGCGTGCCGCCCGCCACCACCGAGACCAGCGACGCGCCGATATCCACCATCGGCGCCTTGCCATCGCCGAAAGCGCGGGCCGTGGCATCCTTGATCGCCACGGTTATCGGCTGCGCCTCGCTGCCGAGGCTGAGCACGATCGGCGGCCCCTTTGCGGCGAGCTTCACCGAAAGGTCGCTGGTGCCGTTCGGATCGACAATGCCAGCGGCGGTAGCGTGGATGGCGCCGCTGTCGATATTGGCGCGCTCGACATCGACGCCGCCGGCCGCGGTCGCTGTGCCGGCGAGGTCGAAGCTGGTCTTGCCGGCAAACAGCGGTTTCAGGGTTTCGGGCAGGAAGCGCTCGAATTCGCCATCGCCATTGGCCTCGACATAATGACCCTTGTCGGTGAGTTGATGGCGACCGGTAAGCTGGGTGACGATCCGGCCGTCGACAACGAAGGTCCCGATGCCATTCCAGTTGGCGAGCGGTCCGGTGCCGGAAACGACAATGCTGACCGGCGGCGCGCCCGGCAGGTTGAGCAGGTTGGCGATGATGCCGCCGGCCGGCTCGGATGCCTTAAGGTCGAGATCGAGTTTGTTGTCGGCCGGCGCGAAATGGGCTTTGGCGTCGACCATGCCTTGCTTGCCGTCATGGCGAACGATCTTGAGGTTGGTCTCGATCGCCAACGGTGAGGCGTCCGCCTTGAGTGCCCCCTTGGCTGCAAGTTCGGCGACACCGCTGCCGGCCAGAGCCTGCCCGAGCGCGATTTCGGGAAGGTCGAGTTGCCTGACGTCGATGGAAACCGGCAGCGTCGTCGCTCCGCCTTGGCTCGGCTGTGTACTGGCCACCGGCAGCCTTGCCAACTCGATACGCTCTGCCCCGATGCGATCGGCGCTGAAGCTCTTCGACAGGAGTGCCAGCGGCGACCAGTCGACGGCCACCTTGCGTGCCACCATCCAGGCGCCTTCGCGATCCTCCAGAACGACATGATCGACCCTCAGCGCGCCCGACCAGATGCCGTCGATGCCGACGACAGTGACCTTGCGATCACCGGTCGAGGCCATGGTCGAGATGATGCCGGCAAGGTTTTCGCGGCCGCCCTCGGTTTTGGTCAACACGACGAGCGCCCCCACCGCCGCTGCCGCGACGATGAGCAGCGTGTAGAAAAGGATACGGAGGATGCGCTTGAATATTGCCATCAGAATGCCTGGCCGATGCCGGCATAAATGCCGAAATGAGGATCGTCGGGGCCGCGGTTGAGCGGCACTGCCGCGTCGATGCGCAGCGGCCCGAACGCCGTCAGATAGCGCAAGCCTACACCCGCGCCGACCTTCATGTCTGAAAAATCGGGGACCTGCCTGGTCGACACCGTGCCGGCATCGACGAACGGCACGACGCCGATCTTGTCGGTGACGGCGATGCGCATTTCGACCGAGGTCTCGAAGAAGGAAAGCCCGCCGATCGGCTCTCCGTTGCTGTCCTTCGGGCCTATGCCTTGATAAGCATAGCCGCGCACCGAACCGCCGCCGCCTGAGTAGAAGCGTCGATCTGCCGGAACATCTTGAAGACCGGCGCCGATGATCGAGCCGATGGCGACACGTTCGGCGAAAACGAATTTCGAGGCCGAATCGAGCGACTGGTAGGCCGACCCCTCGCCCTTCAGCTTGACGAACGCAGCCCCGCTCAAAATGTCGTAGCTCGGCTCGCCATAGGCCAGCACCCTGAAGCCGCGGGTCGGATTGAGCTTGCTGTCGCGATTATCGTAGACATATTGCAGTGGAATGCTGGCGATCAGATAGGTGTGCTTGCCGAAAGCGTCGTGGATCCTCGAATAGTCCAGCGCGACTTGCGCGGAAACCGTCTGCTTCTTGTCGAGTTCGTAGGATAGGCCGGTGCTGCCCTTGACCGAGAAATGGTCGTAGGCGTCGGGGTGCTCCAAAACGGTATTGACGCTGGCAATGAATTTCGACGCCGGCCCGACGACGCCCGGCTTTTCGAACATGACGCCGGCATTGTAATTGAGCTGGGTCAAGTCGTTGCTGCCGATGCCGCTGATCTTGCCGTCGATGCGCAGCTTTTCGGCGCGGCCAAACAGATTGCGGTGCCCCCAATAGCCTTCGAGGCCCAGCCCTTCGGTATTTGAGAAGCTGCCGCCAATGCCGAAATAGCGTGGCTTGCGTTCGCTGACCTCGACACCGATCGGGATATTGCCCTCGGCGTCGAGCGCGTCGGCTTCCTTCACCGTCACGCTGTTGAAGACCTCGAGCCCGAGCAGCCGGTCGCGCGCATCGTCGATCTCATCGGGCGAATACTGGCGGCCGCGCTTCAGGCCGGTCATATATTCGGTGAAGTCGCGGTCGACCTTTTCGGTGCCCTCGACAGTGGTGTCGCCATAGCCGGCGACCGGCCCGGCCGCGACGGTGAGCGTCACGTCGAGCGTCGAACCGGCGTGCTCGGCGACGATCTCGCGGCCCGTCACCTTGGCCAGCGGCCTGCCTTCTTGCTTGAGTGCCCGCACGATCGCCGCCTCGGCCTTGAGCACGGCGCCCGAACTGGCGTCACCCCCGGCGATCAGGCCGAAATCGGCACTTGCCAGCCCCGCCGCATCGCCTTTCAGCCTGATGTTGCCAAGCGTGAATTTCGGCCCGGCCGCTATGCTGATCACCACCGGTATCGGCTGCGGACCCGAAAACTCGGCATCGGGCGGCAGATCGTCGAGCGGCTTGCCCTGAATAGTGATGGTGACGACACCCTCGTAGCGGGCGTCCGCGTAGAGCGCGGCGACAAGTTGCTCACGGTCGCTGCGCGCCTTGGCCAGCAGGCCGAGAGAACCGGATACCGGGTGTTCCTCGTCGGCCTTCAGCGCCGAGGCGTTTTCGAGCTTCTCGACGAGATCCTTGTCGGCGTCCGGCGCCTCGATCGTCACCGCATAGCGCAGCGGGTCGACGATATCGGCATCTTCGTCTTTGGATCCCCACAGCTTGATGCCGAAAATCTCGAAGGCTGCCGCACTTCCGGTTTCGGCAACAAGTGCCGTCGAGCACAACAATGCGAAAAGCAGGGCGCGCGAAAGCGCGCGCCGTGGCGCGGTTCCTCCCGACATCTGCCTTTCATACGCCGGCATTACGCTCCTAGCCTAACCCGCAAACCTAAAATTGGAATGAAGTTCTGAAGCACTCGTAAAGGGGCCACAATCCAATTGCTGAAATAGACAGGGCTTGGAACTCACACCTTCTGCGTCGCCGCAAGAAAGCGTGATCCCCTGTCCTATGGAGCTACTACCGGTCATCGGCCGGAAAGCAAACCGTTGGCAGGCGGATCCTGCCGCGTCCTGATGTTGACAAGCGCGACTGAAGCTTGAACATTTCTGGACGTAAGCACTTGTCTGGAGGGGTTTATGGCAATGCGCGCGGCTCGTGGTCTATCGATTCTTTTCCTTCTCTTTTTTGCCTGGAGCGGTGTCGCGCAAGCGGCCGAAGCCCGGCGGGTGGTGACATCGGACAATTCCGATTATTTCGGTTTCGATCTCAGATCCGACCAGAATGTCAGCCTCGACCAGTGCAAGACCACCTGCCTCGGCGACCCGGCCTGCCGCGCCTTCACCTACAACCTCAAGGCCAAATGGTGCTTCCTTAAATCCGATTACAATTCGTTGAAACCCTTCGGCGGCGCCGTCGCCGGCAAGGTCGTCAACATCGATGGCGATCCCGACATCGGCGCGCCACCCGAACTCGCCTTCTTCCCCAACTGGATGGCCGACCAGGCCCAGCAGTACCGCAACAAGCTCACTAGCCCGACCTACGTCAAGCCGACCGAGGGGCTGACGGCGCTGAGGGCCGCCGCCGAACAGTCGGCGCTGACGGGCGATCATCGCTCGGCCATGAACAAATACGAGGCGGCGGTTTCGGTGTTGCCTGATGATGGCCAGCTCTGGCTCGAGCTGGCGCGCGAAACGCTTGCCGTCCATCCGACCGCCAACAGTTCGGAGCCGTCGACGCTGCCGGCGAACGCCACTTCCGCCGCCTTCAACGCCTACAAATTGCTGCGCACCACAAAGACGCGCGCCGACGTGCTGGCCCTGCTCGGGGACGGCCTTGATCGCCGCGATCTCTACAGGCCGGCCCTGCAGGCCTACGAGGCGAGTCTCGCTCTCGTCAATTCGCCGGGAGTCAGGGCCGCCTACCAGGATCTCAAGGCCCGCAAGGGCTTCCGCGTCATCGATCATACCGTCGATGCCGACACCAGCGCGCCACGCATCTGCGCGCAGTTCTCCGAGGAACTGGTCAAGACCGGCGTCGATTACTCGCAGTTCGTTACCGTCGACAACGCCGCTCCCAAGGGCGTCGACGCCAAGGACAAGCAGATCTGCGTCGAAGGGCTCGAGCACGGCCAACATTATGACGTGACCTTCCGCGCCGGTCTGCCGGCCGCCATTGGCGAGGTCACCGCGGCACCGGTGGTTCTGTCGATCTACGTGCAGGACCGCGCGCCTTCGGCCCGCTTCACCGGCGACAGCTTCGTGCTGCCCGCCGGCGCACGCCGCGGCATACCGGTCGTCACCGTCAACATGAATGCCGCCGAAATGAAGCTCTTCCGCATCGGCGACCGCTCGCTGGCCCAGCTTCTGTCGGGATATCAGTTCCTGCGCCAACTCGACGGCTACGATATTTCGAACATCTCCGAACAGATGGGCGAGCCGGTCTGGCAAGGCCAGCTCGACATCGCCAACGACCTCAACAAGGAAGTCACCACCTCCTTCCCCATCGACGAGGCGTTGCCGAAGCGCAAGCCCGGCGTCTATGTGCTGACCGCACAAGCCGTCGACGATCGCAGCGACGACTATGATTCGCACGCCACGCAATGGTTCGTCGTCTCCGATATCGGCCTGTCGACCTATACCGGACAGGATGGGCTGAATGTCTTTGCCCGTTCGCTCGCAACCGCCAGACCGATCGCCGGCGCCGAGCTGACGCTGCTGGCCAGAAACAATGAAATCCTCGGCACCGCGACCACCGACGCGGAAGGGCGGGCGGTGTTCAATCCCGGCCTGACGCGCGGCGACAGCGGCATGGCCCCGGCCGTGCTGATGGCCAAACAGGGCGACGACGATTTCGTCTTCCTCGATATGGGCCGGGCCGGCTTCGACCTGTCCGACCGTGGCGTCGCCGGACGGCCGGCACCTGGCGCGCTCGACGTCTATGCCTGGACCGAGCGCGGCATCTACCGCGCCGGCGAAGATGTCCATGTCGCGGCTCTTGCCCGCGACAGTGCCGCCAAGGCGGTCGAGAATCTGCCGCTGACCTTCATCTTCTCGCGGCCCGACGGCGTCGAGGACCGCCGCATCGTCAGCGATGGCGCATCGGCCGGCGGTCACGCGGTCGACCTGCCGCTGGAACCCAACGCCATGCGCGGCACCTGGACGGTGGCGATCCATACCGATCCCAAGCAGGCGGCAGTCGCCAGCCAGATGTTCCTGGTCGAGGACTTCGTACCGGATCGCATCGAGTTCGACCTGTCCTCCGACAAGCAGGAGATCGCCCAGGGCGAGACCGCCAACATCACCGTCGACGGCCGCTTTCTCTACGGCGCGCCGGCGGCGGGCCTCGCGCTCGAAGGCGAATTGACGCTGTCGACCGGCCGCGACTGGGACCGCTTCAAGGGCTATTCCTTCGGTCTGGCCGACGAACAGTCGGCCGAACCGACGGTGACGCCCTTCACCGGCCTGCCGGTGGTCGGCGAGGACGGCAAGGCGACCTTCCCGGTTTCCGTCGATCAATTGCCATCCACCACCAAGCTGGTCGATGCAAAGGTCACGGTCAGGATGCGTGAAACCGGCGGCCGTGCGATCGAGCGCTCGCTGAACATCGGCATACGCCCGCAGGGCCACATGATCGGCATCCGCCCGGATTTCGACGACGACGAGGTGCCGCAAGGCGGCACGGCCAAGTTCAGCCTGATCGCTGTCGACCCAGACGGCAAGCGTGAGGCGCTGAAGGGCGCGCAGTGGTCGCTGGTCAAGGTGGAGCGTAGCTACCAGTGGTACCGCTCGAGCAACTCCTGGAACTATGAGCCGGTCACCTTCACCAAGGCGGTGGCCAACGGCCAGGTCGACCTGAGCACCGATGGCGAGGCGACGGTGTCGCTGCCGGTCGACTGGGGCCGCTACCGGCTCGAGATCGAGACAGCGGATCCGGAAGGCCCGGCCACCAGTTACGAGTTCGACGCCGGCTGGTATGTCAGTTCCACCACCACCGAAACGCCCGACGGCCTCGAGATCGCCCTCGACAAGGATACCTATGCGGCGGGTGAAGTGGCCAAGCTCAAAGTGTCGCCGCACTTTGCCGGCGAGCTGCTCGTCACCATCGGCGCCGACAAGCTCCTGAAGACCGTCACCGCCAGCGTGCCGGCCGGCGGCAGCACCGTCGATATCCCGGTCGGCGACGACTGGGGTGCCGGCGCCTACGTCACGGCAACGCTGTTCAGGCCGGGCGATGCGCAAGAGACACGCATGCCGGCGCGCGCCATCGGCGTCAAATGGCTGAAGCTCGATCCCGGCTCGCGCAAGCTTGCCGTCAGCCTGGCGCCGCCGGACAAGACCATGCCGCGCCAGCAGCTGTCGATCCCGGTCGCCGTTGCCGGCGTGCAGCCCGGCACCAATGCCTATGTCATGATCGCGGCCGTCGACGTCGGCATCCTCAACCTGACCAACTACAAGGTGCCGGATCCGGAGAACTGGTTCTTCGGCCAGCGCATGCTCGGTCTCGAGGTTCGCGACATCTATGGCCGGCTGATCGACGGCTCGCTGGGCACAACCGGTAAGCTGCGCACCGGCGGCGATGGCGCCAACATGCAATCGCAAGGCAGTCCGCCGACCGAAAAGCTGGTCGCCTTCTTCTCCGGCCCGGTCCAGCTCGATGCCGACGGCAAGGCGCGGATCGACTTCGACATTCCGCAGTTCAACGGCACCGTGCGCGTCATGGCCGTCGCCTGGACCAAGGAGGCCGTCGGCCATGCCCAGTCCGACGTCATCGTGCGCGATCCGGTGGTGATCACCGCCGGCCTGCCGCGCTTCCTGGCGCCCGGCGATTCCGCCGTCATGCGGCTCGACGTCTCCGACACCGACGGCCCCGCTGGCGACTACAAGCTGACCATCGACACGACGGGCGACCTGTCTACCGGCAGTGCCGCCTTGCCTGAAAAGCTGACGCTGGCCAAAGGCAAGCGGCAGACACTGACCGTACCATTGATTGCGCAGACTGCGGGCAACGCCTCGATCACCATCAAGCTTGCGCATGCCGACGGCACCGCCGTCGAGCAGACGCTCTATGTGCCGGTGCGCCCGGCGCAACTGCCGGTGACCACCCGCATGGTCGTCGACCTCAAGGGCAATGGCGGCGCGCTGCGCGTCGACAAGGAACTGCTGGCGGCAAGCCTGCTCGATGGCGCTTCGGTCAGCGTCGGGGTTTCGCAGGCGGCTGCCTTCGATGTGCCGTCGCTGCTGATGACGCTCGACCGCTATCCCTATGGTTGCGCCGAACAGACCACCAGCCGCGCCATGCCGCTTCTCTACGTCAACGAGATGGCTTCCGGCATCGGCATGGCCAGCGACCCCGATCTGCATGGCCGCGTCCAGGACGCCATCTACAAGGTGCTGAGCTACCAGGCCTCGGCCGGCAGCTTCGGCCTGTGGGGTCCGGGTTCCGGCGATCTGTGGCTCGACGCCTATGTCACCGATTTCCTGACCCGAGCACGCGAGCAGAAATACGACGTGCCGGCTCTGGCGATGAACCAGGCGCTGAGCAATCTGCAGAACGCGATCGGCTACGATCAGGACGTCCAGGATCGCGGCAGCGAGATCGCCTATGCGCTTTATGTGCTTGCCCGCAACAAGAAGGCCTCGGTCGGCGATCTGCGTTATTATGCCGACACCCAGCTCGAAGCCTTTACCAGCCCGATGGCCGTTGCCCAATTGGCGGCGTCTCTCGCGCTCTACGATGACACCCAGCGCTCGGAGGCAACCTTCCAGGCCGCGCTGCAGCTGGCCAAGTCGACGCCCGAGTATGACTATTACCGGTCCGACTATGGCTCGCCACTGCGTGACGGCGCGGCGATCCTGGCGCTTGCCGCGGAAAGCAAGCCGGTGCCGACCATCGTGCCGGCGCTGATCCAACTGGTGACCAGGGAACGCGCCGACGCCAGGTGGACCAGCACGCAGGACGAGTCCTGGATGCTGCTGGCGGCCCGCGCGCTGAAGGCCGGCAATGATTCGATCGCGCTGACCGTCAACGGCGCACCGCACGCCGGCGGTTATTCGGACCAGATCGCCGGCAGCGACCTGGCCGACAGTCCGCTGACCATCGTTAATACCGGCAGAAATCCGCTGCAGGCGGTCGTCACCACCGTGGCCTCGCCGATCCAGCCTCTGCCGGCCGGCGGCAATGGCTTTACCATCAGCCGTACCTACTACAGGCTCGACGGCACAGAGGCCAACGTGACGGAGGTCAAGCAGAACGAACGCTATGTCGTCGTGCTCAAGGTTTACGAGCAGAACACCTGGCCTTCGCGCCTGCTGATCACCGACCTGTTGCCGGCCGGCTTCGAGATCGACAATCCGGGCCTGGTTTCCAGCGCCCAATTGACGAACTTCTCCTGGCTGGCGCAGACCGATGCCGCCCATCTCGAATTCCGCGACGACCGTTTCGTTGCGGCATTCAATCCGAACGACGGCGACGGCGACCGCAATATCACGCTCGCCTACGTCGTGCGCGCGGTGACGCCGGGCACCTACGCCCACCCGGCAGCAACGATCGAGGACATGTACCGGCCGCAATATTCGGCCCGCACCGCCACCGGCATGATGGAGGTCAAGGCGCCGTAAAGGCACCGTTGGTGACGA
Source organism: Mesorhizobium sp. M0751 (assembly GCF_040320265.1). Taxonomy (NCBI): domain Bacteria; kingdom Pseudomonadati; phylum Pseudomonadota; class Alphaproteobacteria; order Hyphomicrobiales; family Phyllobacteriaceae; genus Mesorhizobium; species Mesorhizobium sp. M0751. The sequence goes on along the minus strand of NZ_JAMYPH010000003.1, from coordinate 226,254 downwards.
TCATGAACAGAACGCTGGTGCTGCCCCTCATCCGCCTGCCGGCACCTTCTCCCCGTACAGTGACGGGGAGAAGGGGACTGTCGCGATCGTCGGCACCTGTTTTTCAACGTTGGAAACTGGCGAAAGCCTCGATGCAGGCTCCTTTCTCCCCGTCACTATACGGGGAGAAATGCCCGGCAGGGCAATGAGGGGCAGCGCCATGTTCTCAAGAAAGCTCCTTCACCGCACCGCCATCGCAAGCATCTCCTTCGCCGGTCTCGCTGCAATCACCGCCGCCGCCCTCTGGCAGCTCGACCGCGCTTTTCCGCCGCCGCTGCCGATTGCGCTGACGGTCTCGACCGAAGTGCAGGACCGTGACGGCCAGCTGTTGCGCGCCTTCGCCACGCCGGACGGCTACTGGCGGCTCGCTACCAGCCTGGACCAGGTCGACAAGCAGTTCGTAGACATGCTGGTCACCTATGAGGACAAGCGCTTCTGGGATCATCAAGGCGTCGACGTGCTGGCACTGGCGCGTGCCGCCGGCCAGTTCGCGACCAGCGGCCATATCGTCTCCGGTGGTTCGACGCTGTCGATGCAGCTCGCGCGGCTGATCGAACCGCGCGACAGCCGCAGCCTCGGCTCGAAGATCAAGCAGATGCTGCGCGCCGTCCAGATCGAACGGCGGCTTTCCAAGCGCGAGATCCTGGAACGCTATCTGACGCTGGCGCCCTATGGCGGCAATCTCGAAGGTGTGCGCGCCGCTTCGCTCGCCTATTTCGGCAAGGAGCCGAAGCGGCTGACGGTCTCGGAGGCGGCCCTGCTCGTCGCGTTGCCGCAATTGCCGGAAAAGCGGCGCCCCGACCGCAACCTCGACGTCGCCCATGCGGCCCGCGACCGCGTGCTGACCCGCATGGTCTCGGCGGGCCTGCTCGGCGAACGCGAGGCCGCGCGAGCCGCGCTCGACGATGTGTCGGGGCTGCGGCGCACCTTGCCGGCACTCGCTGCCCATGCGGCCTATGCGATGCTGCCCAAGGCAATCCCCGGCCAGAAGCTGCAACTGACGATCCGCAAGAGTGTCCAGGAAGGGCTGGAGCAGGTGGCCAAGGATGCCGCCGCCAGGCTCGGCCCTCGCCTCTCGGTGGCCATGGTGCTGGCCGATTCCCGCACCGGCGATATCCTTGGCGAGGTCGGCTCCGCCGATTTCTTCGATGCCAGCCGTTCGGGCTGGATCGACATGACCAAAGTCGTTCGCTCGCCTGGCTCGACGCTGAAGCCGTTCATCTACGGCCTCGCCTTCGAACAAGGCCTGGTGGCGCAGGAGACGCTGATCGAGGACAGCCCAGCCGATTTCTCCGGTTACCGGCCGAAGAACTTCGACATGGGCTATCAGGGCGATGTCAGCATCAGGCAGGCGCTGCAATTGTCGCTCAACGTGCCGGCGATCCGCGTGCTCGACGCGGTCGGCCCGGCTCGGCTGATGGCGCGCTTTCGCCAGGCCGATGTGACCCCTATCCTACCCGTCAACGAAGCGCCCGGCCTGGCGATCGGCCTCGGCGGCGTCGGGGTGACGCTGCGCGACCTGGTTCAGCTCTATACCGGGCTTGCCAATGGCGGCAAGGCACACACGCTGCATGACGGCACCGAGCCGGCGAATGCCGAACGCTCAACCACCACCATCCTCGATGATCAGGCGACCTGGCAGATCACCGACATCCTGTCGGGCGTCAAGCCGCCCCAGGGTGCCGCCCAACGCGGCATCGCTTACAAGACCGGCACCTCCTACGGCTATCGCGACGCCTGGTCGGTCGGCTTCGACGGCCGCTATGTGCTCGGCGTGTGGGTCGGCCGCCCCGACGCCGGCGCGGTGCCCGGCCTGTCCGGCTACATCTCGGCAGCGCCCATCCTGTTCGAAGGCTTTGTCCGTTCCGGCCTGGCCGCCGTGCCGCTGCCAAGCCAGCCGTCCGGCGTCCGGCGTCCGAAGCGCGAGGAGCTGCCGGTGACGCTGACGCGCTTCGGCGTCGGCACCGATGGGCTGGTGCAGGCGACGCCGACCGAACCTGCGCCAACCATCATCTTTCCGCCCGACGGTGCCCGCGTCGATCTCGACACTTCCTCGGCCGACGCCTCGCCGCTGGTTCTCAAGCTGCAAGGCGGCCGCGCACCATTCCGCTGGTTGGCCAACGGCAAGCCGCTGGTCGGCATCGACCGGCGGCGCACCGCGACCTGGCAGCCGGACGGCGCCGGCTATTCGACCCTGACCGTGATCGACGCGGCGGGACGCGCGGCCAGCGTGAAGGTTTTTGTTGAATAGACGGCGCCAAGCGATTAACTGAATTGGTTTTCCATAGGTCGGCGGATAGCAGGATATTCACCCATGCCTGTTCCGAGGCACCCCCCTCTGGCCTGCCGGCCATCTCCCCCGCAAGGGGGGAGATCGGATGTCTCCATCGTTTTCGCCAATCACCAAGGTTGGAGAGCAAGCGAGGTGGCGGAGCTGCCAATCTCTCCCCTTGCGGGGGAGATGGCCGGCAGGCCAGAGGGGGGTGTGCCGAAGCGCGCCCTGCAAAAGATTGCCGCGGTCCTTGCCACGTTGTTCGCAATCATCCTCTCCGCCTCCGCCGCTGACCTCCCGGCCGGTTTCGTCCGCCTTGCGGACATCGACCCGACGATCCGGCAGGATATCCGCTATGCCGGCCTCGAAAATTTCCTGCATCGCAAGGTAAGCGGTTACGATGCGCCGGTATGCGTCCTCACTAGGCAAGCGGCGCAAGCGCTTTCGGGAGTGCAGAAAGTGATTGCTGCCGAAAGGCTGACGCTGGTCGTGTTCGACTGCTACCGCCCTGCACGGGCTGTCACCGACATGGGTGAATGGACAAAAACGGGCGGGCCACCGGACCCGCAATGGTACCCGAAGATCAAGCGCAAGGATCTCATCGCCAAGGGCTATATCGGCGAACTGTCCACCCATTCGCGCGGATCGACGGTCGATGTCGCGATCGCGCCAGCCGATCGCAAGAGCGCTCCGAAACCGGCCTGCGGCGCGACCGATGCCGACACGCTCGATTTCGGCACGGGTTTCGACTGTTTCGATCCGGCGAGCGAAACGGCTCACCGACCGATAGCCAGTGGAGCGGCGGCAAACCGCAAAAAACTTGTCGAGGCGATGCGCGCCGGCGGCTTCAAGAATTACGCGCGCGAATGGTGGCACTTCACGCTGGAGAACGAGCCGTTTCCAAGGGAGCGCTTCAACTTTCCCGTTACCGCCGAATAGCCAGCCGAACCTTCGGACGCGACGCAGCCATTGCCGAAGAGCTGGCCGTCTCTAGTTAATCGCGTCGGGAGCGCGGTCGGTCCATGCGGGGAAAATAGTTCCTCGCATCGCCGAAACTAGGCGAAAAATTGCTTCAATGAGCCAAAAAAGGCAACATTGAATGCATCTAAATTCTATCAATTCGGTAGATTTGGCGCGAGTTCAACGGAGGCGGAAATGACCAAACCTCATTTCAGGAAACTGCTCGGCGCACTGGTCGCCACATCTGTCCAGTTCGGCACGCTCGGTTTCGCGTTTGCCGACACCACCATTCTCAACGTGTCCTATGATCCGACGCGTGAGCTCTACAAGCAATTCGACGAGGCCTTCATTGCCCACTGGAAGGCCGAGACAGGCGAGACGGTCACCGTCCAGCAGTCGCATGGCGGGTCGGGTGCCCAGGCCCGCGCCGTGATCGACGGGCTCGACGCCGACGTGGTGACGCTGGCGCTCGAAGGCGACATCAACGCGATTGTCTCGAAATCGAAGAGGATCAATCCCGACTGGCGGACGAAATTCGAAAACAATTCCGCGCCCTACACCTCGACCATCATCTTTCTGGTCCGCAAGGGAAACCCCAAAGGCATCCATGACTGGAGCGATCTGGTCAAGGACGATGTCCAGGTGATCACACCCAATCCGAAGACCTCCGGTGGCGCGCGCTGGAACTATCTCGCCGCCTGGGCCTACGCCAGCGCCAAGGATGGCGGCGACGAGGCCAAGACCAAGGAATTCGTCGGCAATCTCTATGCGCATGTCCCGGTTCTCGACACCGGTGCGCGCGGCGCAACCGTGACCTTCGCGCAAAAAGGGCTGGGCGACGTGCTGCTCGCCTGGGAAAACGAGGCCTATCTGGCGCTCGACGAGTTCGGCGCCGACAATTTCGATATCGTCTACCCGCCGACCTCGATCCTGGCCGAGCCGCCGGTCGCCGTGGTCGACGCCAATGTCGACGCCAAAGGCACGCGCAAAGTTGCCGAAGCCTATCTGAGCTATCTCTATTCCAAGGAAGGCCAGACGATCATCGCCAAGAACCATTATCGCCCTTCGAAGCCGGACCTGGTACCGGCGGAGGACCTGGCCAAGCTGCCTGAGATCAAGCTGATCACCATCGACGACCCGCTTTTTGGCGGCTGGAAGAAGGCACAGCCTTATCATTTCGGCGATGGTGGTATATTCGACCAGATCTATAAGCCGGCCCAGTAGCATTTAGATCAGGACGACATGACCACAGCACCCGCCAAGGCGGGGTGGCGGTTCAGACAGCCGAGCGTCATTCCGGGTTTCGGATTGACGCTCGGCTTCTCGCTTGCCTACCTCACCATCATCATCCTCATTCCCCTGTCCGGGCTGATCTGGCGCTCGGCGGCGCTCGGCTGGACCGACTTCTGGGCGATCGTCACCGACCGCCGCACCATCAACGCGCTTGAAATCAGCTTCGGCACCGCTTTCATTGCCGCCGCCGTCAACGTCGTCTTCGGCACGATCGTCGCCTGGGTGCTGGTGCGCTACAGCTTTCCGGGCCGCCGCATCGTCGATGCCATGGTCGACCTGCCCTTCGCGCTGCCGACGGCGGTGGCCGGCATCGCGCTGACCACGCTTTACGCACCGAACGGCTGGATCGGAAGCCTGCTGACGCCGCTCGGCATCAAGGTCGCCTATACGCCGCTCGGCATCGTCATCGCGCTGGTCTTCATCGGCCTGCCTTTCGTCGTGCGCACCGTGCAGCCGATCATGGAGGAGATCGACAAGGAGGTGGAGGAAGTGGCCGCCACGCTCGGCGCCAATCGCTTCCAGATCATCAGCCGCGTTCTGCTTCCCGGACTGGCGCCGGCCATCGTCACCGGTTTCGCGCTGGCCTTCGCGCGCGGCGTCGGCGAATACGGCTCCGTTATCTTCATCGCCGGCAACCTGCCCTTCAAATCCGAGATCGCGCCGCTTCTGATCGTCATCCGGCTGGAGGAATATAATTACGCCGCGGCGACCGCGATTGCGGCGATCATGCTGGCGCTGTCCTTCGTCATGCTGCTGGTCATCAACCTGGTGCAGACCTGGAGCCGCAAGCGCTATGGCTGACCCGGAGATCAAATCCTACGCGCCGCACCACGAGAGCCAGTCGCCGGCAGTGACCGAAAGCCGTACGGCGAGAACCGTGCTGATGATCGTGACCTTTGCCTTTCTCGGCATTTTCCTGCTCCTGCCGCTGATCATCGTCTTCAAGGAAGCTTTCGCCAAAGGCATCGAGGCCTACACACAGGCGCTGGGCGAACCGGACACGCGCTCGGCGATTCGCCTGACGCTTCTGGTCGCGGCGATCTCGGTGCCGCTCAACGTCGTCTTCGGTATTTCCGCCGCCTGGGCGATCGCCAAGTTCGAGTTCAAGGGCAAGGCGTTCCTGACCACGCTGATCGACCTGCCGTTTTCGGTCTCCCCGGTCATTTCCGGCCTGGTCTATGTACTTCTGTTCGGGGCGCAAGGCCTGCTCGGCGCCTGGCTCAAGGCGCATGGCATCGTCATCCTGTTTGCCGTGCCAGGCATCGTGCTTGCCACGATCTTCGTCACGTTCCCCTTCGTCGCCCGCGAATTGATTCCGCTGATGCAGGAACAAGGCAACGGCGACGAGGAGGCAGCCCTGTCGCTCGGGGCCAATGGCTGGCAGGCGTTCTGGTACGTGACGTTGCCCAACGTCAAATGGGGATTGCTCTACGGCGTGCTGTTGTGCAATGCCCGTGCCATGGGCGAGTTCGGCGCGGTCTCGGTTGTGTCGGGCCACATACGCGGGCTGACCAACACCATGCCACTGCATGTCGAAATCCTTTATAACGAGTACAATGCCGCCGCCGCCTTTGCCGTCGCTTCGCTGCTTGCCGGCCTGGCGCTCGTCACGCTGGTCTTGAAAACACTTCTCGAGATGCGCTACGGCGCCGAGATCGCCGCGACGCGCGGACACTGACAAAATGCATGTCGCCCAAAACTGGGAACCGGTTTTGGGATAACGACATGCATCAACTACAAAAGGGATTTGCATGGAAGTTCGCGTTGCCAACGTGCGCAAGGAGTTTGAGCGGTTTCCGGCCCTCCACGACGTTTCGCTCGACATCAAGTCGGGAGAACTGATCGCTCTGCTGGGACCTTCCGGTTCCGGCAAGACGACGCTGCTCAGGCTGATTGCCGGGTTGGAGCGGCCGACCCGCGGAAAGATCTTCTTCGGCGAAGAGGATGCCTCGCAAAAGTCGATCCAGGAGCGCAATGTCGGCTTCGTCTTCCAGCACTACGCGCTGTTTCGCCATATGACGGTCGCCGACAATATCGGCTTCGGACTCAAAGTCCGGCACGGGCCGTCACGCCCGTCGGCGAAGGAAATCCGCCGCCGCGCCTCGGAACTCCTCAACCTCGTTCAGCTTTCCGGCCTAGAAAAACGCTATCCGGCGCAACTTTCGGGCGGCCAGCGCCAGCGGGTGGCGCTGGCCCGCGCCATGGCGATCGAACCAGCCGTGCTTTTGCTCGACGAGCCGTTCGGCGCGCTCGACGCGCAGGTGCGCCGCGAGTTGCGCCGCTGGCTGCGCGACATCCACGACACCACGGGTCATACCACCGTCTTCGTCACCCATGACCAGGAAGAGGCGCTGGAGCTTGCCGACCGCGTCGTGGTGATGAGCCAGGGCCGCATCGAGCAGGTCGGCACCGCCGACGAGATCTACGACACGCCGAACTCGCCCTTCGTCTACGGTTTCATCGGCGAATCGAGCTCGCTTCCAGTCAAGGTCGAGGACGGCCAGGTCTGGATCGCCGACCGGCCGATCGGGCTTTCCGCACCGCACGCACCGCAAGGCGAAGCGACGCTGTTCTTCCGCCCGCACGACGTCGATCTGGTGGAAGAATGCAACGGCTGCATCGCCGGCACGGTCGCCGCCAGCCGCCGCGTCGCCGGCACCAGGCGGGTCGAGCTCGAAATCGGCGGCGAACGCCAGCGGGTCGAGATCGAATTGCCCGTCGATCATCCGGCAGCGCAGAAAAGTCGAGTGGCTTTTAGGCCGCGGCGCTGGAAGCTTTTTCCGGCTGCTTGATCCTCTATCAGGCGCTAACCAGCCAGTTCTCGACCTTCAGGCCTTTGATCCGGTTGAACTCCCCGGTGTTGGCCGTCACCAGGGTAGTTCCCAGCGCACGGGCGTGGGCAGCAATAAAAAGGTCGTTTTGGCCGATGGTCTGGCCCCTGCCTTCCAGTTCTGCGCGAATCGCGCCGTACTCGGCATCCACCGGCGCATCGAGCGGCAAGACGGGAATCTCAGCCAGCAATTCCTCAACCTTCTTGTGCAACTTGGCTGATCTTTTCTTGACACAGCCATATCGCAGTTCCGACGCGACCACGATGCTGGTACACACGGCGGCGTCTCCCACGCGCAAGACAGCGCTTGCGGCTTTCCCGGCCGGATTTCGGATCATGTCGCTGACAATGTTCGTGTCCAGCATGAACCTCATCAAAAAAATTCCTCGGATTTGACAGGCATATCCTCGACTTCGGGAAAGTCTTCCTCGGCACCCGGCGGCGGCTCTTTCGCCCATTGCGCGAGCAGTGCGGTGAGGCCAGGTTTGCGGACCGGCTCGATGATGAGGCGGTCGCCTTCACGGCTGATCAAGACCTTTTCGCCGGGAAGTTCGAACTCGACAGGAATGCGCACCGCCTGGCTGCGATTATTACGAAACAGCTTCGCCTCCTTTGGCGGGGTTGTTGAATGGCGGCGTTGAGGCATGACGACAGCTCCTTGTATATACCATTTGTATATGCCAGACAGCACGGCGATGCAATTGCCTTGCACCGCGTTGGCCGGCCGGGAACCATCGTGCAGGCCGACGGCATCGGCACCGCCGCCAAGCTGTCCTGAGACTCTGCTTGAAAGAAAAAACTAGAAATCGCCCACAGCGGGAATATTTCTTCTATCGACAACGTGGAGCGGCCGCTCCGCGTCCCTCGTCGCGCACAATGTCTTGCCGCTATGGTCCGGCATTAAGCGCACGGCATTGGAGCCCTGTTTTATGAAGCGATTTTTGCTTGGCGTCGCCACGTTGGCCGGCCTGTTCCTCGCATCCTCCCAAGCCTGGTCGGCCGACAAACTGCTGAACGCCTCTTACGATGTCGGCCGCGAACTGTTTGCGCAGATCAACAAGGCATTCGTCGCCGCGCACCCAGGCGTCGCCATCGATCAGTCGCATGCCGGGACGTCGGCGCAGGCACGCGCCATTGCCGAAGGCCTCGGCGCCGACGTGGTCACCTTCAACCAGGTCATCGACATCGACTTCCTGGTCAAGAAAGGCCTTATCTCCGCCGACTGGCAGAAGGACTTTCCGGACAACGCCTCGCCTTTCTATTCGCTGCCCTCCTTCCTGGTGCGCGCCGGTAATCCGAAGCACATCAAGGATTGGAACGATCTCGTGCGCGACGACGTCCAGGTGATCTTCCCCAATCCGAAAACATCGGGCAATGCGCGCTACACCTATCTCGCGGCCACCGCCTACGCCAAGGAAGCCTTCAAGGGCGACGATGCCAAGGTGAAGGAGTTCGTGACAAAGCTGTTTAACAACGTGCCGGTGTTCGACAGCGGCGGGCGCGCCGCGACCACCACTTTCGTGCAGCGCGAGATCGGCGACGTGCTCATCACCTTCGAGTCGGAAACGCGCGGCGTCCGCAAGGAGTATGGCGAGGACAAATTCGAGCAGGTGACGCCTTCGGTCAGCCTGTTGGCGGAATTTCCGGTGGCGATCGTCGACACGGTCGCCGACGAGCACGGCACACGCGATCTCGCCAAGACCTATCTCGACTTCCTCTATGCGCCGGAGGGCCAGGACATCGCAGCCCGCAACGGCCTGCGGGCCCGCGACCCGGCCGTCGCCGCCAGATACAAGGCTGAGTTTCCCGATGTCCGCCTGCTGACGGTGGATGACGTCTTCGGCGGCTGGGCCAAGGTCCAGGCCGAGCATTTTGCAGCGGGCGGCCTGCTCGACCAGACTTACGGCAGCCGCTGACGTCGCCAACCTCGCGAACTGATTGAAAGCCGGCGCTTGCCGGCTTTCTCTCCATTTTTTGCCCGCCGAAATTGCAGCTTCCGCACATTCCGGACCGCCCGCCCGCCAAAACGTTACGAAGAATCAACGCGTTTGCGCGCAATATGTCGTCGGACGGGCCTGTCTGCGCGAACGGCATCGCACGGCCAAACCGTCATTATTTGCACACAAACAGCCGCCAGATGCGGGTGGTTGGGGCTTTATGGGTTGGTTCGGGCATGCTTACCAAAAAAGGCAAATACGGCCTCAAGGCCCTCGTGCATCTGTCGGGCCTGCCGGTCGGCCAGCTTGCATTCGTCAACGACATTGCGGTCGCCAACAACATCCCCAAGAAATTTCTGGATGCCATCCTGGGCGAGTTGCGCAACGCAGGATTCGTCCAGAGCCGCAAGGGTAAGGAAGGCGGCTATCGTCTCGCCCGGCCGGCTTCCGAGATCAAGATCGGCCATGTCGTGCGCGTCCTCGACGGGCCGCTGGCGCCGATCCCCTGCGCCAGCCGCACGCAATACCAGCGCTGCGAGGATTGCGACGAGGCGACCTGCCAAGTCCGGCATATGATGCTGGAGGTCCGTCAGGCAATCGCCGAGGTGCTCGACAACCGCAGCCTCGCGGCCATGCGCGACGCCGACAATGACGATTTCCCAGTCGAACTGACGTCGCAAATCTAGCGCGCGAGCAGGCTCAAGGCGGTCGCGACGGTGTCGGCGACCGGACGCGTGCCATCCAAGGTTATCGCCGCCTCGTCCGCCGCTGGCGGCTCGAGCGTGGCGAACTGGCTGTCGACCAGGCTTGCCGGCATGAAATGACCCTTGCGATCGCCGACGCGCTTTTTTGCCGTTGCCGGGTCGATCTCCAGGTAAACGAAAACGATATCCGGGCAAAAGCCGCGCAGGCGATCGCGATAGCTGCGCTTCAACGCCGAGCAGGCGGCGACCACACCTTGCCCGCTTGCGACCGATGCTGCCATGCGCTGGCCGATCGCGTCGAGCCAGCCCTCGCGCAGCGCGTCGGTGAGCGGCTGCCCGCTCGCCATGCGCGCGACGTTTTCGGGCGGATGCAGCCTGTCGCCTTCGATAAAGACGGCGCCCGATGCCGCTGCAAGCGCTTCGCCGACGACCGACTTGCCGCAGCCGGCGACGCCCATCACCACGATGGCGGATGTCGCTCGTCCAGTGCTCGCCGGCTTATATGCCACGTCTTTCCCGGTCATGCAGGTCAGCGGCTTGCCGGCGCGCGGCCATAGAGCAGCAGCATGGCGACGATGACGACGCCGTAGATGATCTGCCGTCCCGCCTCCGGCATCTGCATGACAGAGAGAATGGATTGCAAAAGCGTGATCAGGATCACGCCGGCGACGGTGCCGAGATAGGAGCCGCGCCCGCCGAGGATCGAGGTGCCGCCGAGCACCACCGCGGCGATCGACGGCAGCAGATAGGCATCGCCCATCGATTGTGCCGCCTTGGAGGCATAGCCGGCCAACAGCACGCCGCCGAAGGCGGAGAGCCCGCCCGAAACCGCAAAGGCGATCATCACCACCCGCCTTGTATCGATGCCGGAAAGATAGGCGGCACGCTCGCGATTGCCGATACCGTAAACGGTGCGGCCGAAGCCAGTGCGGGTCAGCACGAACACCATTGCGGCGCCGATCAGCGCCCAGATGAGGACCGCATTGGGCACGCCAGGAACGGCAAAGCCGGTCGCCACATAGCGCATCGCACCGGTCGCGGAATCCTGCGGCGAGAAACCGCCCGTATAGACCACCATCAGCCCCTGCGCGACGGCGTTGGTGGCAAGCGTGATGATCATCGAGGGAATGCGCAGATAGGCTACGCCGATGCCGTTGACGATGCCGATCAGGACGCCGCAGAAGATGCCGAACGGAATGGCAAGCGCCACGCCAACGGGACCGTATGCGGCCGCAGCGCAGGCCATCATGGCGCCGGCCGCCACCGACCAGGGAACCGACAGGTCGATCTGGCCGAGCAGGATGACCAGCATCATGCCGGTGGCGATGACGCCGAGAAACGACGCCACCTTGAGCTGCTGCAAAAGGTATTCAGGCGACAGGAAGCTGCGCGAATAGAGGCTGCCGAGGAACAGCAGCAGCACGATACAGGCGAACGCCGTCAGCACCGCCGGATCGGCGCGGCGGAGGAATTTCGGCATGCGGCCGGCGAGACCGCTCACAGTCGTTTCGCTCACAGGAACCACTCCAGCCGGTTGCGGACCCGAAACAGGGCGAAGGCGCCGAGGCTGACCGCGATCAGCAGGATGACGCCCTGGAACAGGGGCTGCCAGAGCGGATCGAAATCGAAGACGAACAGCAGGTCGCCGATGGTGCGGAAGGCAAGCGCGCCGAAGATCGCGCCGATGGCGCTGCCCTTGCCGCCGAACAGCGACACGCCGCCGAGCACGACCGCGGCAATCGAAAACAGCGTATAGGCGTTGCCGCTGGCATAGGCCGCATCGCCGGTATAGGTGAAGAACGTCAGGAACAGCCCGCCGATCGCTGCAAGCAGCCCGGCAAGCGCATAGGCGGCGAACTTTCCACGCCGGATCGGCACGCCGGACATGTAGGCCGCCATCTCCGAGGAGCCGGCTGCATAGGCGGCCCGGCCGAGCACCGAGCGGCTGAACGGCACCCAGACAACGAGCACGACCGCCAGCAGCGTCACCAGGCTCGCCGGCACAAAACCAAACAGGCGCCCGGTCAGCGCATCGGCGAGCCCTTCATTGACCGAGCCGCCCGGAAACGGCCGAAGCAGCAGCGCGATGCCGAAATAGACCGCGCCGGTGGCGATGGTGGCGACGATCGGCTGCAGGCGTCCATAGATGACGATGGCGCCGTTGATTGCCCCGCACAGCAGCCCGGTGCCGAGCACGGCGATGACGCCGAAGGCGGTCTCGATGCCGGTGCCGACGACCAGCCACGACGCCAGGCAGTTGGTCAGCGTGAAGATCATGCCGACCGAAAGATCGATGCCGGCGGTGATCACCACCAGCGTCTGCGCCATGGCGACGAAGGCGAGCAGCACGCCCTTGTTCGAGGCCGTCTGTACGACGTTGGCGGTGAAACCCGCCGGATGGTTCGAGGTGTAGATGACGAACATGACGACGAAGATGCCGAACGCCAGCAGCGTTCCGCGCTGTTCGGCAAGCCAGTAGCGCCAATCCTTCACGCGTCCGCTCCTTGCCTTGGCATCTCTTCGTGAATGTTGAGCGCGCTGGCGATCAGCGCCCGCTCGGTGATTTCGGCGCCGACCAATTCGCGCTTGACCGCACCGTCATAGAGCACCAGCACCCGGTCGCAGCAGCCGATCAGCTCGTCATAGTCGGTCGAATAGAACAGGATCGCCGCACCCTGGTCGGCAAGCTTGCGCATCAACTGGTAAAGCTCCTGCTTGGTGCCGACATCGATGCCGCGCGTCGGATCGTTGAGCAGGATGATGCGCGGCTGCCGCATCAGCCATTTGGCGATGACGACTTTCTGCTGGTTGCCGCCGGACAGCGCGCCGACCGGAATGTCGAGGCCGGCCGTCTTGATCGCCAGAAGACCGACCATGTCGTCGATCAGCCGCTGCTCGGCGGCGCGATCGATGATGCCGGCCCTGGACAGCCGGTCGAGGGCGGCGAAGGAGAGGTTTTCGCGCACCGTCATCGGCAGCATCAACCCTTCCGTCTTGCGATCCTCCGGGATCAGCGCCATGCCGATCCGGTCGTCACGCGCCGCGGCCGGACTGGCGATCGCCACCGGCCTGCCGTCGATCAGGATCTGGCCCGACAGGCCGCGCAGCACACCGAAGAAGGCGAGCAGCAATTCGCGCTGGCCCTGGCCATCGAGGCCGCCGAGGCCGACCACCTCGCCCGCCCCGACCGACAGCGAGACATCGTGCAGCCGATCCGTCCAGGACAGGCTGCGCGCCTCCAGAACCGGCGTGGCTGCAGCAGCCGCCCGCGCGGGCTTGGGCGGAAAAATGTGGCTGTACTCGCGCCCGATCATCAGTTCGACGACCTCGTTGTCGCTCTTGGTGCCGGCCGCATAGCTGGCGACATTGCGGCCATTGCGGAATACCGTGCACTGGTCGGCCAGCTCGGCGATCTCGTTCATGCGGTGCGATATGTAGAGGAGCGCCAGCCCTTCCGAACGCAGCCGCTTCAACACGGCGAAAACCCTGGCGACGTCAGCCGCGGTCAGCGCCGAGGTCGCCTCGTCGAGGATCAGGATGCGTGGCTTGCGCGCCAGCGCCTTGGCGATCTCGACCATCTGCCTTCTCGAAAGTGGAAGATCCTTGACCAGCGCCAGCGGATGGATATCGGAGGCGCCGGCGCGAGCAAGGGCTTCTTCGGCGATGCGGCGCTGCGCCTTGCGGTCGATCATGCCGAAACGCTTCGGCGGATCGGAAATGACGATGTTGTCGGCAACACTGAGTTCGGGGACGAGCGACAGTTCCTGGAAGATGCAGACGATGCCGGCCTGGTTGGCAGCGGCCGGCGAAGCGAAGCTCACTTCGTTTCCGTCCAGCATCATGCGGCCCTCGTCGGGCGCGACAACGCCCGCCATGACCTTGATCAGCGTCGATTTGCCGGCGCCGTTCTCGCCGAGAATGGCGTGGATGCTGCCTGGAGTGACCGACAGTTCAGCCTTCTCCAGCGCCCGCACGCCGCCATAGCGCTTGGATATGCCTTCCATCCGGAAGAGCGGAACCGCACCGTCCATCGGCCCTCCCCAGGCGCTTGGCAATCAGGATGTCGAGCGCCGACGCCGCGGGATTTCCCGCGGCGTCGGGCTGTTGGAGTTTACTGGTTTTCCTTGCTCTGGCCCATGATTTCCTGCGCCGTGAAATTGATGCCGCAGGTCGGGAAGGAATTGCCGACGAAGAAATTGTCGGATTGGTCGGGGAAGAAATCCTGGCCTGCCTTGAAGTTCGGATCCTCGACGATCGCCAGCGGCAGCTTGACCGCTTGCGGCACGACCTGGCCTTCAAGTGCTGCAATCGCCGTCTTGATGGCAACCGCGACCTGAGCCGGGCCGGTGCCGGCCGACGAGCATTTCAGCCCGTCAGCGGCGAACTTGGCGCAGAATTTTCGGAAGCCATTCTCCGTCTCGCCGCCGAACGGCACAAACGGATGCTTGGCATCGATCATCGCCTGCACGATGCCGGTATCGCCGCCCTGTCCGGTAATGCCGTCGAAGGGGCCGTTGGTAGCAATGGCATCGGCCGTAGCCTTTTGCGCAACGCCGTCATCCCACTTGCCGACGACCTCGGTGACATCCCATTTCTTGCCGGAAGCGTCGAGAACCTCGTGGATGCCGCTATGGCGATCGGTGTCGACGGACGTGCCGGCGACGCCGCGCACTTCCAGCACCTTGCCACCGTTCGGTATGTGCTTGACCAGCCAGTTGCCCCACAATTCGCCAAGGCCTTTCTGGTCGACATTGACGTTGATGGCATCCTTGGTGTCGAGGATGTTGTCGAAGGCGACCAGCACCACGCCGGCTTCCTTGGCCCGCTTGATGACAGGGCCGAATGCGGTCGGGTTCTGGGCGTTGACGACGATCGCGTCATAGCCGGAATCGATGAAATTGTTGATTGCCGAAATCTGGGCCGGCACGTCTTCGCCGGTCGAGACCACCTTGAATTCCTTGAGCTTGGCCGCGACCTCCGGCTGCGCTGCATAGGCCTTTGCCGTCTGCACCATCTGGATGCGCCAAGTGTTGGCGATGTAGCCGTTGGCCAGAGCGATGCGGTACGGGCCGTCTTTCTTGGGAAACTTGAAGAACTGCGTATCGGCCGACCAGGGCGCGAAGCAGTCAGGCTCGGCCGATGGCCCCTTGACGATTTCAGGTTCGGCGATCGCCGACGAGCTCAGCATGACGAAAGCAGTGGCGGCAACGATACCGCCAACGAGTGACTTGATCATCGATATTCCTCCCAGTTGCAGTTTTGTTTGTTCTTACGCCGATGAATTTTCGCGTTTCCGGCCCGGCACCTCCCGCCGTACCCGTTGCGCGTTCAGGTGGCCGAATGCCGACCCGATCCCCTCCCTTGTTGCTCCGGCTAGTCCCGCAAAAACTATCATATTATACATAATAAACAAGCGTGAGCTGTCGCTTATGTATAATAAACAGCCTACCATCTTCGGGGCGACGTTCCGCCCGGCGACAACTGGTAGCGCTACCATGACGTAGTGTAAAGCGCCATTGCGTTGAAGCTCGCTTCAGCGCGCCGTGCTTTCACGTCGCTTGAGTTCGAAGCCAAGGTCGACGACCCGCTGCTCCGGCCTGCTGCCCTCGATCGCCGCAAGCGCCATGGCGACAGCCCGCCGGCCGATCTCGTAACGATAGGTCCGGACGCTGGTGACCGACGGGAAAGCTACCTCCATCATGTCGAGATCATTGAAGCCGACGATGCCGACCGTCTTCGGAACCGCGATCGAAGCGCGATGGCATTCGAACAGCACGCCGAGGGCGATATCGTCATTGTTGCAGAACACCCCGTCGAGGCTCGGCACCTTGGCCAGCGCGTCGCGGAACAATTCGCGGCCGAGGGTGACGCTGGAGGGCACCGGCGTCGTGGTGGTGAGCCGCGCATCGAACAGCCCGGCCGCCTCCATCGCTGCGCGATAGCCGGCCAGGCGCCGCTGCGAACGCGGATCCATGCGCGCACCGATGAAACCGATCCGGCGATAGCCTGCCTCGATCAGATGTTCCGCAGCCGCCTTGCCGCCCTCGAAATGTGAGAACCCGACCATCATGTCGACCGGATCTGGCCCGGTCTCCATCACCTGCACCACCGGACAGCCTGCCGTTTCCAGCAGTTTTCGCGACGCCGGAGTCTGGTCGATGCCGGCCACGATCAGCGCCGCCGGGCGTTGCGGGCCAAACACCTGCAGCAGCCGCTCTTCCTCGAGGCCGGAATAGTGAGTGTTGCCGAGTTGGATGCGGAAAGGGCCGTCCGACAGGCTGTCGTAGATGCCACGCACCACTTCGGCAAAGACGTTGTTGGTAAGCGAGGGCACCAGGACGCCAAAGACCTCGGCGCGCGCCGAAGCCAGCGCCCGCGCATTCGGGTCGGGCACATAGCCGAGCTCGTTCACGGCGGACTCGATCTGGCGGCGCAGATCTTCTGAGACACGTCCCGGCTCACGCAAGGCACGCGATACGGTAATGGCGCCGACGCCGGCCTTGCGGGCGACATCGGCGATGGTCGGGCGGCCGCCGCCGCGGCGTGAGCGCGGCTTGATCACCGTATTGGTCCCAAAGCCGGGCAACCGCCCGGACGCGACCGTGAGACGATGTTCAGCGTTTTTGCCACTGCTGCTGCCATGCCAACCTGGCCCGTTGCCACACCCTTGTCTGGCGTCGCGCAGCCTTCGGCTATTGTCAAGCGACGGCCGGAGAGACCGTATCCGTACCGCCGTGCTTCAGGCCGTCACGGCAGCGCTGCGCCGGGCCTTCCACAGCAGCAGCACCATGGCCAAAATATTCAGCAGGTTCCAGGCAATGCCGTTGAGGAACGCGGCGGCATAGGAACCGGTCAAATCGTAGATCCAGCCCGACATCCAGCCACCGATAGCCATGCCGAAGATGGTCGCCATCATGACGATGCCGACGCGCTGGCCAGCCTCCTTGGCTGGCATATATTCGCGCACGATGATCGCATAACAGGGCACGATGCCGCCCTGCGACAGGCCGAAGACCAGCGAGACGACATAAAGCGATGCAAGCCCGTCGAACGGGATATAAAACAACAGCGACAGGCATTGCAGCACCGAGCCGATCAGCAGGGTTTTCACGCCGCCGATGCGATCGGCAAGGAAGCCCGAGCCAAGCCGGCTGACAACGCCCGCGGCCAGCATGATCGACAGCATATCGGCGCCATGCGCCACGCCGTAGCCGAGATCCATGCAATAGGCGACGATATGGACTTGCGGCATCGACATCGCCACGCAGCAGCCGAGCCCGGCGACGATGAGCAGCGCCTGCAAGGCCGCCGGCGACAGCGAGATCGGCTGGACCACGCGGCTGCCCGGCGATCCCGGAGCCGCCTGGGGCGGTGCGCCGCGCCTGAGCAGCAGGATCAAGGGCACCATGGTGACCAGGCAGACGAGGCCGATCGCGGCATAGGTGAAGCGCCAGCCTTCGGTCTGCATGACATAGGGCATCGCCGTCGGCCAGATCGCTCCGGCGAGATAGTTGCCGGACGCGGCAGCCGTCACCGCGACACCGCGGCGCCGGTTGAACCAGTGCGAGATGTCGGCGATCAAAGGGCCGAAGATCGCCGACGAGCCGACGCCGATCAACAGGCCCTGGACGAGGGTGAACTGCAGGATAGAACTGGTAAGCGACGCCAGCAGGAAGCCGGCGCCAAGCGCGATCGCGGCAATCAGTGCCGGGATCCAATACCCCATGCGGTCGATGGCGCGGCCGAACAGCACATTGCCGGCGGCAAAGCCGACCATGGTCGCGGTGTAGGGCATCGAGGCAGCGGCGCGATCAACGCCGAATTCTGCCTGCACGGCGGGCAGCACCACGACCACCGCCCACATGCCGACCCCGCCGATCGTTGCCAGCAGCATCGAGATGCCCAGCCGTATCCAGGCATAGGCACTGTCGATGCCGGAACTTCCTGCCTGGCTTGAGACGATTGGGGTCAAGAGCGTTTCCTGTCCGCAGTTCTTGAATCGGCGGTTCTGACCACTATCGGCGCATTCGCATCGCCGAGCAGCGCCACGACAGGCAAATCCGTGGCTCCAGGGATTCGGGCCGAGGTGGAACAGGGGTGCGCCACAAGGCGTTTTCCCGGCAACGACCTAGTGGAAGGAGTTTGCCATGACCGCTCAACGGAAATGGTCCGCCGACGTCACCGAGCATAGCGACGCGCTGGACCTCGAGGAACACATCTTCGAATCCCACGATCCCAAAAAGATTGCCGCCTCTTTGAAGCGATCGGCCGAGCACAGCGATCGACGCAAGGCAGGGCCGTTTCAATCCGCCATGTCGATGCTGAATTTCTACATCAACCGCGCCGGCAAGAACCTGCCGGCGGCGCAGAAGAAAGTGCTGGAGGACGCAAAGGACGAGCTGCGTGCCCTCTTCGGGCGCCCCAAAGAGGACTAGGGTTAACATTGGTTCTGCCAAATTCGGCTGAACTGGACCTAGTGACAGGGCCTCTTTGTCGCCAGTTTGCAGGCTCGGCTTGTATTCCCAAGCCTGCAAAAGCCTGGCGTCATGACGGTCAAGATCGGCATCAATCCCATCACCTGGAGCAATGACGACGTTCCGGCGCTTGGCGGCGATACGCCCTTGGAGACCTGCCTGTCGGAAACCGCGCAGGCCGGCTACCGCGGCACCGAGCTCGGCGGCAAATTTCCGCGCCAGGCTGAAGTGCTTGGGCCGCTCCTGTCTTCCTATGGCCTGGAACTCGTCTCCGGCTGGTATGATGGCCGCATTCTCGACCGCACGGTCTACGAGGAATTCGCGGCGATTACCCCACATCTGCAGCTGTTGCGCGACCTTGGCGCCAGGATCGTCGTCTACGCCGACACCTCTCGCGGTCGCCATGACGGCATTTTCGCACCGATCTCCGAGCGTCCGCGCCTCGCCGACAGCGACTGGCCGTCCTATGGCGAGAAACTGACCGCACTCGCCGACCGCATGGCCGCATTCGGGGTCGGCATGGCCTTCCACCACCACATGGGCACCATTGTCGAGACGGACGATGAAGTCGACAGGCTGATGACGGCGACGGGCCGAAGCGTCGGCCTGTTGTTCGATACCGGCCATTGCCTGTTTTCGGGCGGCGACCCGCAATCGCTGCTGCAACGGCATCTCGACCGCATCGTGCATTTCCATTGCAAGGATGTTCGCAGGGCGGTGCTGGAACGGGCACGCCGCGAGGACATGAGCTTCATGGCGGCGGTAATGGACGGCATTTTTACCGTGCCCGGCGATGGCTCGGTCGATTTCCTGTCGTTGCTGAAACCCCTCGCGACGCGCGGCTATGAAGGTTGGATCGTTGTCGAAGCCGAGCAGGATCCGGCCAAGGCGCATCCGCTGACCTATGCCAGCAAAGGCTATTTCTCGTTGCTCGCCACCGCCCGCGAAGCCGGTTTCGAAGTGGCGACGCGACAGGCAGACTGACCGGACCGTATTGCTAGCCGGAGGAACATGATGGGCGCGCGCCTCGATGGGGTTAGCGACGCGAAAGCGCCCGGCGATCCGCGCCGTCTTGCTCCCTGTGCGGCGCGGATCGCAGAATCCCGGCTCTGGATTTCAAACCCCGACTTTCAAGCTTGAGGCCGGCCGGAAGCCGTGCCTTGATGCAACCGAGGAGGAGCGACATGGCTTTCGAAGCTGCGCTTGGCATGGAACGGCTTTGCACCATCCGGGAGATCGCCGAGAAGGCGGAACTTGGCGCCGCCACCGTGCATCGCGCGCTGAAGAACAGCCGCGAGATCCGCCCTGAAACCAGGCGACTGGTGCTCGACACCGTCTGCCGGCTCAACGAGGAAAAGATCGCCCGCGCCGCCCGGTTCGTCGGGGGATAGTGCCGTGGCCGACCAGATGCGCCTTTCCCTCGACATCATGTCGGTCGACCGTGCTTCGGAAGAACCGATGCATCGTCAGATCTACGGCGCGTTGCGACGCTTCATCCTTGACGGCCAGATCCCGCAGAACACGCTGCTGCCGTCGACGCGCTCGCTGGCCGAAGATCTGAAGGTCGGGCGCAACACGGTCATCGCCGCCTATGACCAGCTCCTTGCCGAAGGTTTCATCGAGGCGCGTGCCGGATCGGGCACCTGGGTGGCGCCGATCCAGCAGAACCGTCCCCTGGCATCGCTGCGCGCCGGACTGGCAGCGCCGCAAAAGCTGTCGCGGCGTGGCCAGACCATCGTCAACGGCCCGCAACCGCCACGCAATGCCGGCGTCATCAATTTCCATCCGGGCGTCCCCGAAACGGCATCGTTTCCGTTCACCATCTGGTCAAGCCTTCTGGTGCGCAATGCACGCAGCCGCGACGAGAGCCTGCTTGGTTATCTCTCCTTTGCCGGCCACCCCGGCCTGCGTCAGGCTATTGCCTCGACCATCGGCCTGTCGCGCGGCATCAGCTGCACCGCCGACCAGGTGATCATCGTCACCGGCGCGCAGGCAGCGCTCGATCTCGTCTCGCGCGTGCTGATGGACGAAGGCGACCATGTCTGGATGGAGGAGCCCGGCTATCTCGGCGCCAAGAGCGCCTTTCTCGCCAGCGGCGCCAGGCTGGCACCGTTGAAGGTCGACCGGCGCGGCTGGCATCTTGCCGATCCGGAGCTGCCGCCGCCGCGGCTGATCTATGTGACGCCATCCTGCCAATGGCCGTTCGGCACCATCATGCGCATCGAGGAGCGGTTGCAGCTGCTCGACATCGCCGAACGCAACGGCGCCTGGATCGCCGAGGATGACTATGACGGCGAATACCGGTTCCGCGGCCGGCCGGTGCCGGCGCTGCGCGGGCTCGATCATGCCGACCGCGTCGTCTATATCGGCAGCTTCGGCAAAACACTGATCCCGGCGCTGCGCATCGGCTATCTGATCGTGCCGCGCGAACTGTCGGTGCCGTTCGACCGGGCAGTGAGCATCACCGGCCAATTCGCGCCGCTGATCCTGCAGGCAACGGTCAACGACTTCATCACGCAGGGCTATTTCGCCACGCACCTCAAGCGCATGCGCCGGCTCTATGCGCGCCGGCAGGCGAACTTCGTCAAGCTGTGCCAGGAGCATCTGGCCGAATGGCTGACCGTCACGGAAAACGATTCCGGCATGCAACTGCTGGCGACCTTCGTCAGGCCCTATAAGGACAGCGACGTGGTTGCCGCCGCCGTCAAGGAGGGGCTCGACGTCCAGGGCATCTCCATCAACTATCACTCTACTGAACCCGAGCACGGCCTCCTGCTCGGCTATGCGGCAATGGACGAACGCCAGATCCTGCGCGCCGTGCTTGCCCTGCGCGCCGCGTTTCTGAGGTTGGACAGAAGCTAGGGCAAGCGCGTCATCTCGTTCACCGCGGTTGCAACATTCGCCCGAGGCGATTAGAAATACGGCATCGGTCCTGGTCCTTCGCCGCGTTCGCGCAAGGAGCCACTCACAGGCCGAATCTCCCCGAAAACCAGAAGCATGCTAACCGCCGAAATTGGCGGAGCAACGCATTCGTCTGACCGTGAGGACTGCCATGAGAACCGCATCCTGTGCCTGCGGGCAACTGAGGATCTCCTGTGAGGGAGACCCGCGACTGGTCGCGCAATGCCACTGCCTCGACTGCCAGAAACGGACCGGCAGCACATACGGCGTCGCGGCCTTCTTCGCGCGCGACAAGGTAGAAGCCGAAGGCAACGCCAGTACCTACAGGCGATCGGCTCGGAGCGGCCATCACGTCACTTTCCATTTCTGCCCGGGCTGCGGCTCGAGCGTCTTCTGGGAGCCCGAGCGAAAGCCTGAATGGATCGCCGTCGCGGTCGGCTGCTTCGCCGATCCCGCGTTTCCGGCCCCAGCGCATGTTGGGTGGGAAGAACGGCGTCATCACTGGGTTTCCGGTTAGCGACGCCAACCCGCCAGGGCAGCTTTATCTTACTGGTTGATCTCGGGTTCGACGAGCTTCGCCAGATTTCGCAGCGACTCCTGCCAGCCGAGATAGCAGGCCTCAACCGGGATGACGTCTGGAATACCGGCCTGCGTGATATTCACTTCGGTGCCGACCGACACTTTCTTCAATGTCACGGTCACCTCGATCTCGCCGGCCAGGTTGGGGTCGTCGAACCGGTCGGTGTAGCGCAGCTGCTCATTGGGCACGAGCTCGACATATTCGCCGCCGAACGAATGGCTGTCGCCGGTGGTGAAGTTGCGGAAGGACATTTTGAACGTACCGCCGACTTTCGCCTCGAAGTGATGAACCGTGCAGGTGAAGCCGTTCGGCGGAAGCCATTTCGCAAGTGCATCCGCTTCGACGAACGCGCGGTAGACTTTCTCCGGGCTGGTTGTCAGAACGCGGTGCAGACGTACGGTGCCGGGCATATCGTTATTCCTCCGTATTGGTGATCGATGCCCCCTAGGACGAGCGGAGCCCGGCCTATCCGACACGGGCCTGCCGATTTTTTGATTACCGGTTATGCCGACCGGAATCCTCGCCCGGCCGCCGGACAAGGAACTCGGCCCCAGGGTAGCAAACCGCGCCGGATCTGGTCTAGTTCACACTATCGAACTTCTGCAGATCAACCGGTGCCGCCCTGCGCAATTCGACATCATCCAGCGAAGCATTCTCCAGCGCCACCCGCGCCGCCGCATCGATGTTGTGGATCATGTCCTGAATGTCGGTATCGCTGTGCGCCGGGTTCATGGCGACCATCACGGTGCGGTTGAGGATGTCGAGCGAGCGCTTGCCGAGGTCGTCGGAATAATCCAACCGCAGGCCCTGGTTCTCGGGCAGTGCGTAAGGATTGAGCGCCGGATGATGCGCGCCTTCATGCATCAGCACCTGGTCCCACTGGGTGAAATTATGGCGGCCGGTCTTGCCGGCAACGACGCTCGGAATGGTCTTCGAAAAAGTCTGCGACGCCTGCTCGCTCGGCAGCAGGTACATCACCTGTGCGGCGCAATCGTCGTCCGGACTGTTCATCGGCGACGGCGTCAGCCCGAGATTGCTAAGGTGGCGGGTGCCGGCCAGCACCGTCTTCTTCTCGGCCCGCATCGCCTCGATGATGCCGTCCAGCCGGTCGAGCTGGACGTTGAGCATCGCCCCCATCAGTTCGGAAGCACGCGCGCCGATGCCGGCGAAGGGTTTGATGCTGTCGCTTCTGCCCTGCCAATAGAAATGGCAAGGGTCGATGGCGCAGCGCGCCCGCTCCGCCACCTTCGGGTCGCTGGTGGCGATGCCGCCGCCCTCGCCCGAGGTCATGTTTTTGAAGTAGTTGAAGGAATAGGCACCGGCATGGCCGATCGAGCCGAGCTTGCGGCCCTCATAGCCGCCGCCGATGCCCTGGCAGACATCCTCCAGCACCAGCAAGCCGCGCTTGGCAGCAATGTCCATGATCGCGTTCATGTTGCAGGCCGCGCCCCACATATGCACCGGGATGACCGCCCTGGTGCGCGGCCCGATAGCCTCGCGCAAGGCGATGGGATCGATGGTCAGGCTCTCGTCGATGTCGACGATAACGGGAATGGCCCCGACCGACAGCACCGCGGTCGCGGTCGCCATATAGGTGTGCGCAGGCACCAGCACTTCGTCGCCGGGGCCGATGCCGAGCCCGATCAGGCCTGCGGCGAGCCCATAGGTGCCGCTGGCGGCCAGCGCGAAATGCTCGACGCCAAGATGCTGCGCATAGCGGGCCTCGAAGCGGTCGCATTCGCTGTCCTTGCCGTAACGAAACAGCGCACCCGAGCGGATCACCCTGGCAATGGCTTCGATTTCCTCTTCGCCGGCGGTGTACATGACAGGCCTCCAAGTTACTTGGTAGTTTGGGTCACTTGATAATGTGGTCGCTTGATGGTGTGGACAGCTGTAGGCTTGTCGGCACAGTTTGAAAGAACCACTCCGCCGCTATTCGACCAAGCCATCTGCGCCCGGAAGACGGTTCCTATGACTGGTTTTGAACCCTGATTGGGGAAATCGGCAGCTAAGTGTCTCAGCCGGCAGGCAAATTGTACCCATCCGAATTCGCCAAAGTGGCCCTGTCGGAAAGGCAGGTTTCGGCGTTCCATTCCGGCCAGTTGGGCAAACGGTTGGTTCCATGAAAGACGGGACACACTTTGGAAGACCCCCGAAGCCGGTATGCCGGCGGGAAGGCGGCCATTCGTGAACGCCGCCGGCTCCAGCAAACGGATCGTGCTCCACGAGGACGATGTCGGCATGTGCCACGGCGCCAACAGCGCCTTCCTCGAATTGAGCGGGCTGGGTGTCTGCAGTTCCGGCGCGGTGATGGTGCCGTGCCCCTGGTTCCTCGAAATGGCCGAGAGCGCTGCAGCCAACCCTGCCCTTGACCTTGGCGTTCACCTGACACTGAACAGCGAGAAGCAGCATTACAAATGGCGGCCGTTGACCGCGCCGTCGCGGGCGGCGGGCCTGACCGACGAGTTCGGCTTCTTGTGGCCCGATGTGGCGACCACGCGCCGCAAGGCGGTGCCGCAGGCGGTCGAGGCCGAGCTTCGGGCCCAGATCGACACCGCCTATCGCGCCGGCATCGACGTCACCCATCTCGACGCGCATATGGGCGCGGCATTGTCGCCGGAATTTTGCGACATCTACATCAAGCTCGGGCTCGAATATCAGCTGCCCGTGCTGCTGACCAAGACCCTGTCCGCCTATTCCCCCAACGACAATCTGGTCGGGGTTACCGAGGAGGCGTTCCAGCGCGGCGTGGCGCTGGCCCGCGCCGGCGGCTTTGCCATTTTCGACGCCGCCATCCAGACGACCTGGGGCCGGCCGCGTTCCAGGCCGATCGGGCCCGCTTACAAAGCGCTCATCGAGGGTGTGCGCGAGGGCCTGACCTTCTTTTGCCTGCATTGCAACGCGCCCGGTGAACTCGAGCTGATCGAGCCGCGCTCCGCCTATGTCCGCACCGAAGAGTACGAGCTGTTCCGCGACCAGGGCTTTCGCGACTGGCTCGCCGCACAGCCAATCGACGTCATCGGCATGAAACCGTTGCGCGAGGAGCTTCGCGCCACGCTCTCGGCCGGGCGAGCATCAACAACGGCCCGCGGCAGCAGCGCGGGCGAACAGCGATTGGCGTCGGCAAAGGCCCGCAAAGCGGCCACCCGATCCGCGACATGAGCCGATCGTCGCGGCCGGAAAAACGGCGCCAGAGGGATTGGACAAGGGATTGGAACTGCAACGATAAATGGGAGAATAAGATGAAAGCTCTTCTGAAAGTGGCATTGGGCGCCTTCGTCTCGGCGGGCCTGATGACAGGTATCGCGCATGCCGCGGGCCTCAAGGATCCGAAGGACGTCCGCATCACCTTCGTGGTGCACGGGTCGGCGTCCGATCCCTATTGGTCGGTGGTCAAGCGCGGCGTCGATGACGCGGCCGCCCTCACCGGCGCCAAGGTCGAATATTACGCGCCGCAGGTCTTCGACGTGGTCGAGCAGGCCCGGCTTCTGGACGCCGCCATCGCCACCAAGCCGGACGGTATCGCCGTCTCCATCGCCGACGCCAATGCACTCGGCAAATCGGTCAAATCCGGGCTTGCCGCCAATATTCCCATGGTGGTTCTGGATTCCGGCGAGAAGGAAGGCGCCGAGCTCGGCACGACGCTCTATGTCGGCACCGTTTCCGAATATGATTCCGGCAAGAAGGCCGGCGAGCGGCTGGCCAAGGAAGGCACGCTGAAGGTCGTCTGCATCAACCACGAGGTCGGCAATGTCAGCCTCGACCAGCGCTGCCAAGGCCTCAATGACGGGCTGAAGCCCTCCGGCGGCGGCACCGAGGTTCTGGCCGTGGCGCCGGATCCCGCCGATATCCAGCGCCGCACCGAAGCCTATCTGTCGGCGCATCCCGATACGCAGGCCGTCTTCGCGCTCGGCGCCACCGCCGCCAACCCGCTGATCCCGATGTTCCGCGACAAGGAACTGTTCGGCAAGCTCAAGCTCTACACCTTCGACATCAGCCCGGAGGTCCTCGACTCTGTCGTCGCCGGCGAAATGGGCTTCGGCATGGACGCCCAGCAATATCTGATGGGCTACCTGCCGGTGATCTATCTGGTCGAGCAGGCGACGCATGGCTTCTGGCCGCAGAACAACGCCTATACCGGACCGCTGTTCATAGACTCGCCGGAAAAAGCCAAGGCGATCCTGGCGCTCGCCAAAGAGGGCATCCGCTAGGCAAGCGCTCCGACGGAACGGGAGAATGCGCCAAGCGCTCTCCCGATCCGTTCGAAGATTGCGAATTGAGCGATTGGAGAGCCTAATGGCGGTCGTGGAAGACAAGGCGATACCTCCGGGCGAACTGAAGGCGGCCGACCGCTTCGGCATGACGTCGAAGCGGGCCGCCGGCGCCGACGAGCGGCTGGCCAGCACCGGCAAGCTGACCCAGTGGCTGCGCCGGCCGGAAGCCGGTGCTGCCGGTGGGCTGCTTGCGACGATCATCATCTTTGCCCTGCTGCCAGGCGCGGCGAACCTCTATTCGCTGCAGGGATCGATGACCTTCCTGACGCTGTCGGCGGAGCTCGGCATCGTCGCCACCGCGGCGGCACTCCTCATCATCGCCGGCGAGTTCGACCTTTCGGTCGGCTCAATGGTCGGCTTTGCCGGTGTCGTCATCGGGCTGACGGTGAAGTACTGGGGCCTGCCGCTATGGGGCGGCATCGCCTGTGCCTTCGCCGTTGCCATCCTCACCGGCTATCTCAATGGCCTGATCGTGGTGAAGACGCGCCTGCCCTCCTTCATCGTCACGCTCGCCACGCTCTATATCCTGCGCGGACTGTCGATCGGCATCACCCGCGCCGTCACCGGGCGCACCCAGATCCCCTACATCCTCGAAGGCGCACCGGACCCGGCGACGGCCGGCATTTTCAACGGTCATCTGCTCACCGGCCTGTTCCACTGGATGGGCGCGCAAGGCTGGATCGCCACCCGCAGCGACGGCATTCCCTTCGTCGCCGGCATTCCGATGTCGATCGTCTGGTGGCTCGGCCTGACGGCGCTGGCCGGCTACGTGCTCACCCAGACGAAATATGGCAACTGGATCTTCGCTACCGGCGGCGACCTGATCGCAGCCCGCAACGTCGGCGTGCCGGTCGATCGCGTCAAGATCAGCCTGTTCGTCTACACCGCCTGCGCGGCGACGCTGCTCGCCACCATCCAGGTGATGGAGGCGGGCTCCGCCGACACCACGCGCGGCCTGCTCAAGGAATTCGAGGCGATCATCGCCGCTGTCATCGGCGGCGTGCTGCTCACCGGCGGCTACGGCACCGTCTATGGCGTGCTGTTCGGCGCGCTGATCTTCGGGCTGGTGCAGATGGGCATCTTCTACACCGGCATCGACACCGACTGGTTCAAGGTCTTCCTCGGCATCGTCATCCTGATGGCCGTGCTGGTCAACAACTACATCAGGCTGAAGGCGCTCGGCCGCGGAGGTGGCAAATGACTGCGCCAGCCCAAATGAGCGAACCGGCCCGAACGACCGAACCGGCAATGGAACTGCGCGGCGTCAGCGTCAATTTCGGCTCGGTGCGCGCGCTCCAGGACATCGACATCAAGGTCTATCCGGGCGAGGTCCACTGCCTGCTCGGCGACAACGGCGCCGGCAAGTCGACGCTGATCAAGGTTCTGTCGGGCGTCTACCGGCCGAGCAAGGGCGAAATCCTGGTCGACGGCAGACCGGTCACCTTCCGCAGCCCGCGCGACGCGCAGGAGCTCGGCGTGGCAACGGTATTCCAGGACCTCGGCATGATCTCGCTGATGTCGATTACCCGCAACTTCTTCCTCGGCCGCGAGCCGACCAAAAGCAGCCTGCCCTTCTCGCGCATCGACAAGGAGCGCGCCAACACCATCGCCAGGCAGGCGATGGCCGATATCGGCATCGACGTGCGCGATCCGACGCAAGCCGTCGGCACGCTGTCGGGCGGCGAGCGCCAGTCGGTGGCGATCGCCCGCGCCGTGCATTTTGGCGCGCGCGTGCTGATCCTCGACGAGCCGACCTCCGCGCTCGGCGTCCACCAGGCGGCGATGGTGCTGAAGTTCATCATCGAAGCACGCATGCGGGGCTTGGCCGTGATCTTCATCAGCCACAACATCCACCATGCCTATCCGGTCGGCGACACCTTCACGCTGCTCAACCGCGGCCGCAATCGCGGCACCTACGCCAAGTCCGAGATTTCGCGCGATGAGGTCATCTCGATCATGTCGGGCGGCGAGGATTTGAAAGCGGTCGAGGCGGAGATTGCCGGCCTGCTCGCCCAGATCGGCAACCGGCCGCCTGCGGCGCCTTGAGCTGACATCAGGACATTGCGGGGAATGATGGCATGAGCAGGATACGCGTCGGGGTCGTCGGCGCCGGCATGATCTCGCAGGTCGAGCATATCCCCAATCTGCTGCGCCTCGGTGAATTGTTCGAGGTCGTCGGGGTCGCCGATCCCTCGAGGATTTCGCGGCAGTTCGTCACCGACACCCATGGCGTTGCCAATTTCGAAACGATCGACCAGCTCTTCGACCAGCGCCTCGACGCGGTGGTGATCGGCTCACCGGACCCGCTGCACCACGAACAGGTGCTGGCGGCGCTGGCGCGCGGCCTGCATGTCTTTTGCGAAAAGCCGCTCTGCTATTCGCCGGCGGAAATCCTGGAGATCGTCGCCGCGCGCGATGCCGCCAGGAAAGTCATGCAAGTCGGCTACATGAAGCGCTTCGACCCGAGCTATCGGCTGGCGCTCGCTTCGCTGCCAGGCACATCAAGCACACTGCGTTCGGTCTCGGTGGAGGTAAACGATCCCGACGCCTGGCCGTTCATTGCCCATCAGCCCTACAGGCGCGGCACCGATATACCCAAGGACATGATCGCCGCCGTCGCCGCCAGGCAGAAGCGCCAGGTCGAAGAGGCCGTCGGCGTGCATCTGACCGATCTCGCTTTCCGTGGATTTACCGGCGCTTACAGCTCGGCCTTGATTCACGACGTCAATGCCGTCCATGGCCTGCTCGATGCGCTCGGCGTGCCGGACGGCGAGGTCGTCGGCGCACAGATCTTCGCCAATGGCGACGGCGGCCACGGCGCCGTCAAGCTTTTGGACGGGCAGGCACTGTGGACCATGACCCACCTCACCGTACCCAAGCTCGCCGACTACAAGGAGCGGATCACGCTGTTTTTCGACGATGCCAGCCTGGAGCTCGAATTCCCCTCGCCCTGGCTCAACCATCATCCGACCCGGCTGACGGTGACGACCGCGGACGGTCACACGCTGTCGAAGAACGATTTGCGTGCCGGCTATGCAGAAGCCTTCGTCGAGGAGATGCGTGGCTTCTGGGCAGCGATCGTCAATGGCGATGCCGTCGTCAACCCGCCCGAGCACGCCGCCCGCGACCAGGCCTTGCTGATCGGGCTGACCCAGCGGCATCTGGCGACCGCACCCATCGACTGAGTGCCTGTAGCCGAACGGCAGCTACCGGGACTTGATGACGCTGTCGGTATTGGCCAGCAGCTTGCGCACCGCATTGCGCGCCGCGTCCGGCCGCTGCAGGCGGATGCTCTTCTCGATTGCCTCATGCAGCCGCTGCGCATGCTGCAAATCGTCGAGTTCCCGCGTGGTATAAGCGAACAGATGATCGAACGCCGATTCGATCAGCACGCCGAGCGGCACCAGCAGATCGTTGCCCGAAGCGCGCAGGATGGCGAGGTGAAACCGCGTGTCGGCGCGCGTCCGCTCCTGCAGGTTGGTCGCTTCGCCCATCTCGCGGCAGGCCTGGCTGATCTCGGCCATCTGCTCGTCGGTGCGCCGCATCGCGGCAAAAGCGCTGGCCTCCGGCTCGATGATGTGGCGGAATTCCTGCACGGTTCTCAGGAACACCTCGCGGTCCGGCGAGGTCGCATACCAGGCCAGCACATCGCGATCGAGCAGGTTCCAGCGTTCCTTCGGCTCGACCCAGCTGCCGATTTTCGGGCGTGACGCAAGCAGGCTCTTGGCCATCAGCATCTTGATCGCCTCGCGCACCGCCGAGCGACTGACGTCGAAAGTCTCCGACCATTTGGCTTCGTTGGGCAGGATGGTTCCCGGCGGATAGTCGCCGCGCACGATCCTCAGCCCGATCTCGTTGGCCAGCGACGCATGCACGCTCGACCCCGGCACGCGTGCCGCATCGGCCCGGCGGACACCGCTGGTGCGTTCGGCGAACGCCTCGGCCGCTGTCTTTCGCTTATTCGGCTTCGCGTCCTGCATAGCTCCACAAAGTCCGGATTTGGAGGCATGTCAAGGAGATGAAATCGACGGCAATATCTCCGTTTGACTTTCCGCGTCCGTCGCCTCGCCGACACCGCGCTTTGCCGAGCGCTCACGCCGGAGCGGCACGAACGGCTTCTCTTTGTCCCGACAGAATTCCTCGATCAGGAAATCAAGGAAGACGCGGATTTTCGGGGCGAGATGCTGCCGTGCCGGATAGACCGCGTAGAGCGTGGTTTCGACCTTTTCCCAGTCATCCAGGGCCGATTGCAGCCGGCCTGCTTTCAGATCGCTCTCGACATAGGGATAGGGGATCAGGCTGACGCCGAAGCCGGCGCGCAACGCATCGCGCACGGCAAGGCTCGAGGAGACCGAATATCGTCCGTCGATGGCGATCCGCTCGCTGCGGCCGTCCTTGCAGAACTCCCATATGTCCGCATGTCCCGAGAGGCTGAACCGGATGCAATTGGCCGCCTTCAAATCGGCAGGCGTTTTGGGCCGGCCATGCGTCGCGAAATAGGCCGGAGCTGCGCAAAGCACGTGCGGCATGACAGCAAGCTTTCTGGCGACCAGGCTGGAATCCTCGAGATTGTCGCTGCCGCGAATGGCCAGGTCAAATCCCTCCCGCACGATGTCGACGCGCCTGTCATCAAGATGCAGATCGAGCTTCAAATCGGAATAGCGCGATAGAAACGCGGGAATGGCAGCCGAAAGCCGCGTCAACGTGACAGTCATCGGCGCGCTGACCCGCAACGTCCCGCTCGGCGCCGTCTTGATCGGGCCGAGAACCTGGTCGGCCCTGGCCAGCGCATCGAGCCCCTGCGTGACATGCTCCAGGTAGATCCTGCCTTCTTCGGTCAGCGCCATGCGCCGCGTCGTCCGGTTGATGAGCCGTACCCCCAGATGCGCCTCCAGCTCGGCGATGTTCTTGCTGATCGCCGGAGGCGAGAGGCCGAGCCGCCGCCCGGCTTCGGCAAAGCTGTTCAGTTCAGCCACTTGGCGGAAAACCTGCAACGCAGTCAGGCGATCCATCGCACCATTCTCTTCCAGTAAACAATGTCTTTCATTTCTCACATATTATCGTCTGTTGGTAAATTCCATATCTGCTTCCCGAACGGCTTACTCAATTTCGGAATGACATGATGACCAACCCCACAATCTCCCTTATCGAGCGACGCATGTCGGCCAATCGGTTCGATGTCTCGCACGCGTTGACGGATGCCGAGGTCGAGGAACTGGCACGCCTCGCAACGCGCGCGCCAACCGCCTACAACCTTCAGAATTGGCGGTTCATCGCCGTGCGGACGCCGGAAGCAAAGGCACGGTTGCGCAGCGTGGCCCACGGCCAGGCCAAGGTGCAGGACGCAGCCGTCACCTTCATCATCTGCGGCGTACTGCCCGACCACGCTGCCCTCAATGCCAGGCTGCGTCCTTTCGTCGAAGCCGGCTTCATGCCGGCGGATATGGCTTCGGGCTGGCAGGAAGGCGCCCGCACCCAATATGCCGATCCTCGAGCGGCCCGCGACGAAGCCGTGCGCTCGGCAACGCTTGGCGCTGCAACGCTGATTTTTGCAGCCGAAGCGCTGGGGCTCGTCGCTGGTCCTATGGGAGGCTTCGATGCCGAAGGCGTGGCCCGCGAGTTTGGCCTTGGAACGAATGAAGTGCCGGTGATGCTCATCGCGGTCGGCCGCGCCACGCCCGGAAACTGGCCGCAAAAGCCGCGCCGCCCTCTTGCCGAAGTTCTGGAAATCTTATGAAAACGCACCGTTCCGATCTGTTGCTTACAGCCATTGCACCCGCGATATGGGGCAGCACCTATATTGTCACGACGCAGTTCCTGCCGAACCTCTCGCCGATGACGGTTGCGATGCTGCGGGCCTTGCCCGCCGGATTGCTGCTGCTCGCGATCGTCCGGAAACTGCCGACGGGCATCTGGTGGCTGCGCAGTTTCGTGCTCGGAGCCCTCAACATCTCGATCTTCCTGAGCATGTTGTTTGTCGCCGCCTACCGGCTTCCTGGCGGGGTCGCGGCGACGGTACTGTCGGTCCAGCCGTTGATCGTGATTTTCCTTGCCGCTGCCCTGCTTGCCAGCGCCGTCCGACCGTTAGCGATCGTCGCTGCCCTTGTCGGGATCGCCGGTGTTGCATTGCTGGTGCTGACCCCGAACGCGACGCTCGATTTAGTCGGCGTTGCCGCCGGCCTCGCCGGGGCGGCCTCCATGGCCTTCGGAAGCGTATTGGCCCGTAAGTGGCAACCGCCAGTATCGCTGCTTACCTTCACGGCATGGCAACTGACTGCCGGCGGTCTCCTTCTCGTTCCGGTGGTCGTGCTTTTCGAACCACCCATCCCGTTCCCGACTGCGGCCAACCTGCTTGGACTGGCGTGGCTCGGCCTGGTCGGCGCGGCGCTGACTTACGTCCTCTGGTTCCGGGGCATTGCGCGACTGGAATCTGCGGTGGTGTCGTCGCTGCTTTTCCTCAGCCCGGTGACCGCCGTGCTGCTTGGATGGGTATTCCTGGACCAGACGCTGACCTTGCCTCAAATCGCCGGCGTCGTTTTCGTCATCGGCAGCATCTGGCTGGCTCAACGCCCTAGTCGCAACGAGTCCTAATGCATGTCGCGCAAAAGTGTGCAGCGGTTTTGCGATTACGACATGCATCAAACAAGAACCTAAAGCGCGTCGCATGGAGGCCGGTCGAACGCGACGCGCTTTAGGCCGCCGACTTGTGTCGGCGGATTGTTCGGCACTATGGTCAAGCGGCGGAGGATCTGCCGATGCCACAACGCCCCTATGATGAGCGCCTGCTCCGTCAGGCGTTCGACGTCGCGCGCAAAGCCCGCGATGCCGGCGAACATCCCTTTGGTTCGCTCCTCGCCGACAAGGACGGCAATGTGTTGCGCGAGCAGCCCAACGGTTACAAAGCCGGCGGGGGCGACCGCACCGCTCATGCCGAAAGGCTGCTGGCCTCCTGGGCGGGGATGAATATCAGTCTCGAAAAACTGGCTTCCTGCACCCTCTACACTTCGGCCGAACCTTGCGCGATGTGCTCCGGGACGATTTATTGGGCGGGCATCGGACGGGTCGTCTTTGGGCAGAGCGAACACGACCTCAAGCGGCTGACGGGCGCACATGTCGAGAATCCCACACTCGACCTGCCCTGCAGGATCGTCTTCGAAGCCGGGCAGCGTCCGACTGAGGTCATCGGCCCGCTGCTTGCCGATGAAGCGGCGCAACTCCAGGCCGAATTCTGGAAAGACAAGTAGGGTCGGGACTCGTTGATTCAGAGGCAGAGGTGACTGACTGCCACCTGATGCAATTCCAGGAAAAGTGTGAAACGGTTTTCCGTCCGGAATTTGCGTCAAAACAAAAAGATAGATCGGTTCGGCGTTCCGTGAAACGATGAAATCGTTCTAATTTAAAGGCCTGTCAGCAATTTCTTAAGCAGAGCGTTAAGAGTTTCCTGCTCCGCCAGCGTCAGCACGGAGATTAATTGCTCTTCCAGCGCCACCATTGGACCGATCAAATCGTCGATCGCGCGCTTGCCGCCAGTCGTCAGCGCAATTTGCTTGCCGCGCCGGTCGGCGGGATCGGGGCGTCGTTCAACCAGCCCGGCGCGCTCCAGCCGGTCCAGGCGGCTCGTCATGCCGCCCGAGGAGATCATTGCCGATTCGTAGAGCTGAGTAGGTGAGAGCATATACGGTTCACCGGCGCGCCTGAGCGGCGTGAGCACATCAAACTCACCTACATTCAGGCCTGCTTCTTTGAGCAACGGGTTCATGTGATCGCGGATAACCCGCGCGGCGGCATCAAGCAGACGACCTACCGTTTCAACAGGCAACAACGGAAGATCGGGGCGCTCGCGGGTCCATTCCTTAGCTGCGGCCTCGGCGCGATCCATGGCAAATATTCCCTCGGCAAAATGTATCTTGCAATCAAGATACATTGCATCTACTAACATTATAGTAAGATAATAGCGCAGCGCGCATTCCTGGAGAAGGCGAAATCGATGCCCAAAATGATTTTCGTGAACCTGCCTGTCCGTGACCTGTCGGCGTCAACGGCGTTCTACGTGGCGCTAGGCGGCACTGTGAACCCGCAGTTTTCGGGCGAGAAATCCACCTCGATCATGTTCTCGGACACGATCGGGGTGATGCTGCTGACCCATGACCACTACCGCGAATTCACTACACGCCCAATCGGCGACGCAAGGCGCGATAGCCAGGCAATGATCGTCCTCACTGTCGATGACCGCGACGCCGTCGATTCAACACTGACCAGCGCAGTTGCGGCGGGCGGTCGCGCCGATCCCAACCCGGCACAGGATCTTGGCTTCATGTATAATCGCCACATTGAAGACCCAGATGGCTACGTCTGGGAAATCGTGTGGATGAACCCGACGGCGAACACCTGAACGTCGGGTGCGGGCGCATCGGCCGTAGCGGTTCCTGAGCCTGGAGTCGTGACCAGCAATTCGGTGCTGGCCCAGTGCCGGCTCCGCATCAGCTGCGCCCGTCAGGTCGTCTTGACATATTTCCGCCAGCTGTGCTCCGGCCGGAAGCCGAGCATGTCCCGCGCCTTGCGGTTGGAGAGCAGCGTCTCGTATTCGCCAACTTCACCCTTGACCGGCACATCGGGATAAAACCGCTTCAGCAGTTCGGCTGTCGGCAGGTCGGACGAGGTGTCGTCATTGGCGGCGTTGAACACCTGATAGCCGAGCCGATCCTTCTCGATGGCGCGCAGCGTGATCTGGCCGAGGTCGCGCGCGTCGATGTAGCTCCAGGCAATGCGCTTGCGGAAACCCGGATCGGCGAACCATTTCGGAAACAGCGAATATTCATGCGGCTCGATGACGTTGCCGATGCGCAAGGCGTAAATGTCGAAGCCGCTGCGCAGGGCAAAGGCGCGCGCCGTCTTCTCGTTGACGACCTTGGACAGCGCATAGCTGTCCATCGGATCGACGTCGTACTCCTCGTCAAGCGGGAAATGCGTCGGATCGCGTGGCTCATTGGCGAAGACCAGGCCGTAGGTCGTTTCGCTGGAGGCGATCACCACCTTGCGGATGCCGAGCTTCACCGCCGCCTCGATGACGTTGTAGGTGCCGAGCGCGTTGATGCGGAACACCTCGTTGTCGGGCGTGATCATGATGCGCGGGATCGCCGCGAAATGCACCACGGCATCGACCGGCTGCGTGCGCAGCGACGGGTCGAATTCATGCAGGCCCATATAGCTCGACAGCGCATTGAACACCTGCCCGCTGTCGGTGATGTCGGTGATCAGCGTGCGCACCTTGGGATTATCGAGCGGCTTGGTGTCGATGTTGAGCACCTGGCAGCCCTGCTCGACCAGATACTGCACGACGTGGCGCCCGGCCTTGCCGCTGCCGCCGGTGAACATGATCCGCTTCGTCATTTTGCTCTCCCTGGAATTCATGTGTATTGTCAGACAATATCGAACTCTGCAATCGCCTGCCATGGCATGCGGCAAAAACCCGCTTCAACAATTCGCCGGCAAGGTGCAGCGCCGTCATCCATCATTGCAAAATAGGACGAAACGACATGAACACGACCGCTGCGAGCGAAAAGATCGGCTTCATCGGGCTTGGCCTGATGGGCCATGGGATCGCGAAGAACATCGTCGACAAGGGCTATCCGCTGACGTTTCTCGGCCGCAAGAACCGCACGCCGGCCGAAGACCTGCTCGGCCGCGGCGCCAGGGAAGCGGCGACCTCGCGCGACGTCGCGGCGGCATCCGATATCGTCTTCATCTGCGTCACCGGCTCGCGCGAGGTCGAAGCCATCATCCGCGGCCCAGGCGGCCTCAGGGAAGGCCTGAAGCAGGGATCGGTTGTCGTCGACTGCTCGACCTCGGATCCTGTCTCGACGGTGGCGCTGGCCGCCGAGCTCAAGGGGTTCGGCGTCGACTATGTCGATGCCCCGCTCAGCCGCACGCCGAAGGAGGCCTGGGAAGGCACGCTCGACGCCATGGTCGGCGCGCCCGACGCGGTCTTTTCCCGGCTGAAGCCGGTGCTCGAAACCTGGGCCGGGCGCATCGTCCATATCGGCGACACCGGTGACGGCCATCGCATGAAGCTGCTCAACAATTTCATTTCGCTCGGCTACGCCGCGATCTATTCCGAGGCGCTGGCGCTGGCGCAGAAGGTCGGCATCTCGCCGCCGCGCTTCGACAGCGTCATCCGCAACGGCCGCATGGATTGCGGCTTCTACCAGACCTTCATGCGCTGGACGCTGGAAGGCGACCGCGACGCGCACAAATTCACCATCGCCAACGCCTTCAAGGATCTCACCTATCTCGAATCGATGGCAGGTGCTGCCGGCATCGCCAACCCGCTCGGCAACGCCACCAAGAACGCCTTCGCCGGCGCCTTCGCGGCCGGCCCCGCCGACCAGTACGTGCCGATGCTGGCCACGCATATCGGCAAGGTCAACGGCGTCGATCTCATGCCGACCAGGGATGGCAAAAAGCAGACGATCTGAGGCGGCCGATCAGCTTTCGGCCACGCAACATTCCGGGGTAAGCGCACCGGCGAAGCTGCCGACCTCCCTGAGGCAGTGCCATCGCACGTCGGCAAGAGCCCCCTCACCCGGATTGCCAACCGAATTGCGAAGGGCAATTCGGGACAATCCGACCTCTCCCCAAGGGGAGAGGAGGTCGCCTGCGTTGATGCCAGGGCTCTTCTCCCCAGCGGGGAGAGTGGCCGCGAAGCGGCCGGATGAGGGGGACTCCCTATGCGATTGCCCTGCCTTGCTGTCCCTCAGTCCTCGGCAACACCGAAACTTTCAAAGCCAGAAATAAAAAACCCGCCTCGTTGGGCGGGCCGTCGGGGCCAATCAGCACCATAGCCAGATTAGTAGCATAGCTGCCGGCACAAAGCAAGAACAAAATACGCTGCGGTCGCACAAAAAACGCGATTTCCTTCACCGCCGCGAGCTTGCGCTCAAACATGCCGCAGCAGGGCGCCGTCGGCGAAGCTGCCGATCTCCCCCCTTGCGGGGGAGATGCCCGGCAGGGCAGAGGGGGGTGCTGTCCCGCCGACCTGTGAACCAGCCGCAGTCAAGTCCTCATGCTGAATCTCGATTGGAATGCTGAGGGCCAAGTTGGCGATCCTTCCCACCCCCCTCTGTCCTACCGGACATCTCCCCCGCAAGGGGGGAGATCGGATGACGCTTCTGCTTTCGCCAATCACTAACATAAAGCAGGGCCAGGCTGGCGCCCGCCTCGGCGCCTAAATCACCGCCGCGAACGGCCGATGACATCGTCGGTGTTGGCGAGAAGCCTGTGTACCGCGGCGCGGGCTGCGGCGGGCCGCTGCAGGCGGATGTTCTTCTCGATCGCCTCGTGCAGCCTTTGCGCATGCTGCTGGTCGCTGGTTTCGCGCGTGACGAAGACAAACAGGTGATCGAGCGCCGATTCGATCAGCACGCCGAGCGGCACCAGCAGATCGTTGCCCGAAGCGCGCAGGATGGCGAGGTGAAACCGCGTGTCGGCGCGCGTCCGCTCCTGCAGGTTGGTCGCTTCGCCCATCTCGCGGCAGGCCTGGCTGATCTCGGCCATCTGCTCGTCGGTGCGCCGCATCGCGGCAAAAGCGCTGGCCTCCGGCTCGATGATGTGGCGGAATTCCTGCACGGTTCTCAGGAACACCTCGCGGTCCGGCGAGGTCGCGTACCAGGCCAGCACATCGCGATCGAGCAGGTTCCAGCGCTCCTTCGGCTCGACCCAGCTGCCGATCTTCGGGCGCGACGCAAGCAGGCTTTTCGCCATCAGCATTTTGATGGCTTCGCGCACCGCCGAGCGGCTGACGTCGAAGGTCTCGGACCATTTGGCTTCGTTGGGCAGGATGGTTCCCGGCGGATAGTCGCCGCGCACGATCCTCAGCCCGATTTCGTTGGCGAGCGACGCATGCACGCTCGAGCCGGGAAAGTGTGCGGCGTCGGCACGCCGAACGCCGGCCGGCCGCGCAGCCTCGGCCTTCAACTTGGCGGGTCGCTTTTTTGATGTCGCGTCCGGCATTCGTATTCCCCGGCAGCTGCTTGTCGAAAGCCTGAACTCAGGACACGACAAAGCAACGGCCTACGCTCCAAAGCAGCGTCGCCTCGTGCGTTTTGTATGGACGATGCGTAACGGGGCGCCCGCTGAACGGGCGCCCCGAAACTGCGAACCTACTTCTGGATGCAGGTGTCGACGGTGTCCTTGGTGCATTCGTCGAGGCCGGTGAACACCGGATCGGCGACCGGCTTGCCGTCGACCAGGTCGATCATCACCGAGGGCGCCTTGTAGCCCATCTCGAACGGCCGCTGGCCAACCAGTGCGGTCACCAGCCCGTCACGAGCAATCGCCACCTCGTCGCCGATGGTGTCGGCGGCGCCGATGACAAAGGCGTTGCTGGCGATCTTGTCGGCCATCGGCTTGAACAGGTCGCGGTAGGGCTGCGGAGCGCCGAACAGCGGCCAGCCGCCCATGATGCCGAAGGCGTCGAGGTCGGGATTGGCAGCGAGGATGTCGGTCATCGCCTGCACGCCCTTGGCACCGTCGTCATTGGTGAACACCGGGCAGCCGGCAACTTCCGTCCAGCCGCCTTCGCCCGCCAGCGCCGCGAGGCCGTCCTTGCCCGAAAGCGCGTCACGCATGCCCTGCGCGCGGCGCAGGATGTTGTCGGCCGCCGGATTGCCTTCGATGGTGCAGATCTTGCCGCCATTCGGCTTGGCCTTCTTGATGTATTCGCCGATCTTGTGACCCATCAGGTAGTTGTCGGTGCCGAGATAGGTCTTGCGCAGCGCCGCGTCTTCCTTGCTGAGGTCGGCGTCGAGGGTCATGATCGGGATCGACGGATTGGCGCTTTTGATCGTCTGCGCGATCAATGGCGCGTTGGACGGCGAAATTGCCATCGCCACCGTGTCGGGCTTGCTCAGCATGTCCTGGACGATCTGGGCTTCACCGGCCTCGTCCGAGGTCGATGCCGGTCCGGTGTAGAAGCACTCATATTCCGAGCTGGCGTTTTCCTTGTTCCATTTCTCGCAACCCTGGTGGATGGCCTCGAAGAATGGATTGTCGAGACCCTTCACGACGATGACGAGCTGTTTCTTGGCCATGGCCGGCCCGGCACCCAACGCCATGACGGCGGCGGCAGCGAGCAATAGTGATTTCCTCATGTCAGTCCTCCCTTTTGAAACAAACGGACACCGCGTGCCCGCCACACACAGATCGACCCGGAGCAAGATGACAGAGGACGTCGCACTCGTGTCGCCAAGCCAGGTCGATAAGCATTTTCATATTCAGTCTCAGACCGGCACCGACAGATACTGCTGGTTACCAAATCCCTGACCGACAAACCTTCACCGATTCCTTCCGGCAACCCGGGACATCGGTGCAAGCTCCTCCGACACTTAGCTAATATCGCCTTGTCACCGACGTCAATGCTATTTGTCCTACAAAACTGATTTTTCGAAAGAAGCCGTGGTTGACGCCAAGAAGGCTTATGCGTAAATGGGCGAAATCGCTGCTTCCGGGAGGAACTGGGGAGAGCGAAAGGCCGCGGCAGAACCGCAGGCCGCAAAGCACGGGGAGGCAAGAAGGCTGGTGGCGGTTCTCGAACTCACCAACATCTCGAAGCATTTTGGCGCCATTCAGGCGGTCAACGACGTGTCGTTGTCGATCGAGGCCGGACAGGTTGTCGGCCTGATGGGCGACAACGGCGCCGGCAAGTCGACGCTGGTCAAGATGATCGCCGGCAATTTCCCGCCGAGCCATGGCACGATGCAGATGGACGGCAAGGAGCTGATCCTGCACAAGCCGGTCGAGGCGCGCCAGCACGGCATCGAAATCGTCCATCAGGACCTGGCGCTGTGCAACAATCTGACGGCCGCCGCCAACGTCTATCTCGGCCGTGAATTGCGCCGCGGCCTCGGGCCGCTTCGCATCCTCGACTATGCCGCCATGTACAAGCGTGCCGGCCAAATCTTCGCCGAGCTGAAATCCGAAACGCGCCCGCGCGACCTGGTCAAACAAATGTCGGGTGGCCAGCGGCAGGCGGTGGCGATCGCCCGCACCATGCTTTCGCAGGCCAAGATCGTGCTGATGGACGAGCCGACCGCGGCGATCTCGGTCCGCCAGGTCGCCGAGGTGCTGAACCTGATCCGCCATTTGCGCGACCAGGGCATCGCCGTCGTGCTGATCAGCCACCGCATGCCCGACGTCTTTGACGTTGCCGACCGCGTCATCGTCATGCGGCGCGGCCGCAAGGTCGCCGACAAGACGATCGCATCGAGTTCGCCGGAAGAAGTCACCGGACTCATCACCGGCGCCATCGAACAGGTATGATTGACGCCTCAACCAGAGTAAAAAAGGTCGATAATGGCAGTCACCCTTGATCAGACGATCGCGCACAAGCAGCACACCTTGCTGAGCAAGGTGTTTGCCAGCCAGACCTTCTGGGTGGTAATCGCGGTCATCCTCGCCTGCCTGTTCCTGTCGGTGGCCACGGATTCCTTCGCCACGACCAAGAACCTCTACAACATCACCCGTAACGTCACCTTCGTCGCCATCGTGGCGCTCGGCATGACCTTCGTCATCATCACCGGCGGTATCGACCTGTCGGTCGGCTCGGTGCTTTGCCTGTGCTCGATGGTGCTGGCCGTGACCATGCATGCCGGCTACGGCATCGAGATCGGCATTGGCGCTGCAATCGCGACAGCGCTGATCATCGGCGCCTTCAACGGGGTTCTGATCGCCTATCTCGGCTTTCCGCCCTTCGTGGTGACGCTCGGCATGCTGTCGATTGCGCGCAGCCTTGCCATGGTCGCCTCCAACAACACAGTCGTCTTCCAGTTCGGGCCCGACCACGACAAGCTGCTGGCGCTGGGCGGCGGCGCCTGGGTGTTCGGCATCGCTAATCCGGTGCTTTACATGATCGTGCTGGCGTTGATCACCGGCTTTGTGCTGCGCTGGACGAAATTCGGCCGGCACATCTTCGCCATCGGCGGCAACGAGCATGCAGCAACGCTGACCGGCGTTCCGGTGCGCCAGATCAAGGTTGTCGTCTACATGATCTCGGCACTGGCGGCTGGCCTTGCCGGCATCATCCAGACCGGCTGGCTGGGCGCGGTCACCACCAATCTCGGCAACGGCATGGAGCTTCAGGTGATCGCCGCCACCGTCATCGGCGGTGCCAACCTAGCCGGCGGCATGGGCACAGCCTTCGGCGCGGTCGTTGGCGCTGCGCTGATCGAGGTCATCCGCAACAGCCTCGGCCTGCTCGGCATCAATGCCTTCTGGCAAGGCGTGTTCATCGGCGGCGCCATCCTGCTCGCCGTGCTGTTCGATCGCATCCGCAATTTCAGGCGCAACGACTGAATTTTCGGCCGGATCTCGGCGCTGAATCATAGATCGTTCGCCGGTCGAATTGCCGGCCTCGAGGCCTCGCTGGCGCTGGTCGCCGGCCGACCGCGACGGTCTTGCCATACCGGCCTGGAAACGCTCGCCTTCCTCCTATCGCCGAGTCTGAAAATCCGCCGCTGCGGCGCATGGCCGGCGCCCCGACGTGCACATCCGTCTTGACGCAAGCCCAAACTGAGCCGCACAATCGCTCGCAGCAGGCGAAGGGAGGCCAGTCGCCTGCGGGAGGATATACCCATGACGGAAGCGATCAGGCTCTACTGGGGCCGGTTCGGACATGTTTCTGTCCTGAACGTCGCCAGCGACTTCGTCACCCATGCCCATGTCGAGGCGCATATCATCATCTGGCTGGAAGGCACGGCCGGCGAGATGACTATCGGCCGCGAGACGGTGCGGCTTGGACCGGGCACCGCCGCCGGCATCAATTCCTTCCAGCCGCACAGCCACGCTCTGTCCCGCGACGGCACGCCCGGCCTGTTCCTCGCCTTCTACATCGATCCGGACTGGGCTCGAAAACGCCGCGAGCTGCCTTCCTCTGCGCCACTGTTCTCGAGCCCGGCAATCACGCTCGAGCCTTGGCTGCACAAGGCAGCGGCTAACCTCCTCGATCATCTCAGCGACAATGAGAGCATCGACGACATCGCCAATTACGAGATCGAGCGCTTCATCGACAGCGTGCTCGATGCCGCCGACGCGTCCGCACCGCAGACGGTGCGCGCCCGCGTCAACACCATGCAGGATTTCCGCGTCCGCAAGGCGATCCAGCTGATGAAAGCCAATGTCTGCGAGCGCATCTGCTTCGACGACGTGGCGCGCAGCGTCGGCCTGTCGCGGCCGCATTTCTTCGCGCTGTTCAAGGAACAGACCAATCTGACGCCCAACGTCTATTGGAACACGCTGCGCATGGAGGAAGCGGTGCGGCAATTGCAGTGGTCGCAGGAGCCGCTGATCTCGGTCGCCTGCAATCTCGGCTTCACCACCCAGGGCAATTTCTCGCGTTTCTTCCGCGACCATGTCGGCGTCCCGCCGACGCTTTACCGCGAGGCGGCGCGGGCGATCAGCTGAGCGCCCGTTTTTCAGACTATTTGATAGGCGTTCAAGACGCATTGATAAGCGCTGCCGAGCCTGCCGCCCTACCCTCCCAAGCAGCTGATTTGCAAGGGAACGATCATATGGCGAAAGTCACCATCTCCAGCGTCATCGACGCGCCGGTCGAAAAGGTCTGGGCGCGTATACGCGACTTCAACGGTCTGCCGACCTGGCACCCGCGCATGGTCGAAAGTCATATCGAGGACGGCAAGGACGCTGGCACGATCGGCTGCGTGCGCAATTTCCAGCTCGTCAGCGGTGCCCGCCTGCGCGAAAAGCTGCTCGATTTTTCCGACGAGAATTTCCTCGTCAGCTACTCCATCCTGGAGACGCCGCAACCGCTCACCAACCACAAGGCAACGCTGCAGTTGCGGCGGGTAACCGACGGCGACCGCACCTATGCAGAATGGACCGCCAGCTTCGATGCGCCCCCAGAGGAAGCCGACAAGCTGGCCGAAGGCATGGGCGCCAACGTCTTCCAGGGCGGCTTCAACGCCCTGAAGGCGCATTTCGCGGGCAAGGTTGAGCTGAATTGAGCTGACAAACAGGAGCGTTCCATGGCGCTTGCATTGCAGACTTTCCCGACGGTGAAGGATGCCGGCGCGGCGCTGAAAGTCGTCGGCGCCCGCTATCTCGGTGGCGGCACATTGGTCGTGCGCGCCGCCAATGAAGGCGACGTGTCGATTTCCGGTTTCGTCAGGTCGACCGAACCGGCGCTGTCGGTCATCCGCATTTCCGGCGGCGAGGTCCGCATTGGCGCTTCAGTGACCATGGCGGCGATCGCCCGTCACCCCGATCTCGCTCTGCTGGCCCACGCCGCGCGCGCCGTCGGCGGCCCGGCGATCCGCAACATGGCGACAGTCGGCGGCAATCTCTTCGCGCCGGCGCCCTATGGCGATTTCACCGTCGCGCTGCTGGCGTTGGAGGCAATTGTCAGCACCGAAGACGGCGAGAAGCCGATCGAAGCCTTCCTCGCAAAACGCGAAAGCAACCACGCCATCGTCACTGCGGTCGGCTTCACGCTTCCGAAGGAAGGCGGCTTTCGCTTCCTGAAAGTGTCGCGGATCAAGCCAAAGGGCATTTCGGTGCTGAGCATCGCCACCGTGCTGGAACAGGCGCCGGACGGCACTGTCACGTCAGCGCGGATCGCGCTCGGCTGCATGGCCGACCGGCCGATCCGTGCCAGCGCGGCAGAGAAAGCCTTGATTGGCCGGAAACTCACGGCAGACGGCATCGCACCGGCACTGGCTGTTGCCCGCGACGGCACTTCGCCGCCAACCGATCCGATCGCCAGTGCCTGGTATCGCAACGAAGTCCTGCCGGTCCATCTCGGCCGGCTGCTGCTCGCCTGAAAGCCCTGGCCGCGGCGCAAGGAGTAAAAAGATGGCAAAGGTCCCGATTCAGTTCACGCTCAATGGTGCGGAGAAAGCCGAGTTCATCGACAGCGGCACGACGCTGCTTCATGCGTTGCGCGACAAGATCGGCGACACCTCGCCGAAGGGCGGCTGCCATCAAGGCACCTGCGGCGCCTGCTCGGTCATTATCGATGGCGAGCTTAGGCTGTCCTGCCTGACGCTGGCCGAGACCTGCAATGGCGCCGCCATCACCACCACCTCGGGACTGGCGGAAGGCGGCGTTCTGCATCCCTTGCAGCGCGCTTTCCTCGACGCCTTCGCGACCCAATGCGGGTTCTGCACGCCGGGCATGATCATGGCCGCCAAGGTGCTTCTCGACCAAACCCCGAACCCCAGCCGCGAGGATGTGGTCGAGGCGCTGTCCGGCAATATCTGCCGCTGCACCGGCTACGAGCCGATCATCCAGGCGGTGCTGACCGCCGCACGCTCCAATTCGCAGAACCCGGCTTGAGGGGAGTTAAGAAAAT
The DNA here is from genome assembly GCF_040320265.1 of Mesorhizobium sp. M0751. Taxonomy (NCBI): domain Bacteria; kingdom Pseudomonadati; phylum Pseudomonadota; class Alphaproteobacteria; order Hyphomicrobiales; family Phyllobacteriaceae; genus Mesorhizobium; species Mesorhizobium sp. M0751. The sequence continues at coordinate 181,629 of NZ_JAMYPH010000003.1, read as the reverse complement.
GGAACTCCGCAAGAGCTATTTCGCCGACCAGCGCAAGGACGATCTGCACGAGATCGGCCAGCCGCGGCCGCGTTCGGATTCACCCGGCCATGTCACCGGCAAGACCGCCTATTTCGCCGACCGTAATTTTCCCGGCATGCTGCATTTGAAGATGGTGCGCAGCCCGCACCATCACGCCCGCATCCGCAGCATCGATACGTCCGAGGCGGAAAGGCATCCGGGTGTCGTCAAGGTGCTGACCGCCAAGGATGTGCCGCACAATGTCTACACCATCCTGATCCTGATCCAGATCGGGCCGGAGGACGAGACAGTGCTGGCCGACGGCAAGGTGCGCTGGGAGGGCGAGGCCGTGGTGGCGGTGCTGGCCGAGACCGAGCGCGCCGCGCAGGAGGCCGCCGCCAAGGTGAAGGTCGACTACGAGGTGCTGCCGGCCGTCTTCGACATGGACGAAGCGCTGAAGCCCGGCGCGCCGATCGTCAACGAATATCACGGCCGGAATTATTACCTCTACGACAGCGGCGAATGCCGCAAGGTGCGCTTCGGCGATGTCGAGGCAGGCTTTGCCGAGGCCGACCACGTGCTCGAACAGACCTACCAGTCTTCACCGATCGAGCATGCGCCGACCGAGACGACAGGCTGCATCGTCGCCCCCGAGGGCAACGACCGCTTCACCTGCTACACCAACACGCAGGCGATGTTCTTCACCCTCGACAACGCCTCGATTATCCTGCAGATGCCCGGCAACAAGCTGCATTTCGTCGGCGGCACTGTCGGCGGCGGCTTTGGCGGCAAGGTCGACGTGATCGTCGAACCCATCGCCATCCTCGGCGCCAAACTAACCGGACGACCGGTTTGTTTTATCTACAGTCGCGAGGAAGAGATGCAAATCTCCTCGCCGCGCGCCGCCGAAAAAGTCGTCATCAAGGACGGCGTGATGAAGGACGGCCGCATCGTCGCGCGCAAAGTGACCGGCTACACCGATGCCGGCGCCTATTCGCGCCATTCGCCCTACGGAGCGCAGAAGGGCGCCGGGCATTATCCCGGCCCGTATACGATCCCGAATGTCTGGATCGACACCTACTGCGTCTACACCAACCGCACCCCCTCCTCGGCGATGCGCGGTTTCGGCGTCACCATCGGCGATTTCGCGCTGGAGGTGCAGATGGACAAGCTCGCCCGGCTGATCGGCATGGACCCGCTCGAATTCCGCTTCATCAACGCCTACCGTGACGGCGACATCAAGGCGCATCGCCAGCCGACCGAGGGGGCGGCGCTGATCGAGTGTATGCAGGAAGCCTCGCGCGCCGCCAACTGGCCCGTGGCGGAACAATTCATGGCGATGTCGTCTTACGCGAAGGGAGCTTGAGATGGCGATCAGGCGCGGACGCGGCGTCGCCGCGATCAATTATCCGACCGGCATGAATCTCGGCGGCGACCCGACGCAGGCGCTGGTGCATTCGACGCCTACCGGCAATTTCATGGTCACGCTGTCGAGTGTCGATCTCGGCCAGGGCATGAAGCAGATCATGGCGCAGATCTGCGCCGAGACGATCGGCGTGCCGACCGACCGCGTCGTCGTCGACACCGCCGACACCGACACCGGTCCGCATTGCATGGGCACCTTCGCCTCGCGCGGCACCCATCGCGCCGGCAATGCGGTTATCCAGGCGGCCAGGGAAGCCCGCCAGGTGATGCTGGAAGTGGCGGCCGAGGAACTTGAGGTAAACGCCTCGGACCTCGAGACCGACGGCCAAGGCAACATCCTGGTCAAGGGGGCGCCGCAAAAGTCGATCTCGATCTTCGATGTCGCGCTGTCGGCGCATTTCAAGCGCGGCCGTTCGATTTCCGGCCGCGGCATGTTTTTGATCCCGCGCTCCTATCCGGAGAAGGAAACCGGCGCGATGAAGCCCTCGACCTGCTACGCGCACGCCTGCACGGTTGCCGAGGTCGAGGTCGATGACGAGACCGGCGAGGTCACCGTGCTGACGGTGAAGAACGTGTTTGAGATCGGCCGCGCGCTGAATCCGAAAATGGTCGAACAGCAGCTCGTCGGCGGCTCATGGATGGGCATCAGCCATGCGCTCTACGAAACGACCGAGCCCTACTATCCCAACCGCGACCATGGCGGCACCGACTTCAACCAGTATCTGATGCCGGGTCCTGGCGATCTCGCGCAAACCGAGATCATCGTGCTGGAACGACCCTCGGCGGACGGGCCGTACGGCGCCAAAGGGCCGGGCGAAATGTGCGCCAACCCGCAGATCCCGGCGGTCGCCAATGCCGTCTTCGACGCCGTCGGTGTGCGCATCGACACGCTGCCGATCACGCCGGAGCGCATCCTGCGGGCGCTGAAGGCGCAAGCGTCGAACTGAGTGCTGGAAATGGCCAAGAGACGTGCCGAGACAGTCGCGACCTCGCCGGAGGCGGTGGCGTCGCGCCTCGCCGCCTCGCACTATCTCGCCGATGAGAGCCTGGCAACTGCCATCTTCCTGGCGATCCGGCTGGGCAAGCCGCTACTGCTCGAAGGCGCACCCGGCGTCGGCAAGACGGAGGCGGCGAAGGCGATTGCCGACGTGCTCGGGCGCGATCTGGTGCGGCTGCAATGCTATGAAGGCATCGACGCAGCACATGCGCTTTACGAGTGGAACTATCAGCGCCAGCTGCTCGCCATCCGCCACGCCGGTGAGCATGAGGTTGACATCTACGACGACCGTTTCCTGATCGCGCGGCCACTGCTGCAGGTGCTTAAGGCGCCGGAAAAGCGCGTGCTGCTGGTCGACGAGATCGACCGTTCCGACCATGAATTCGAAGCGTTGCTCTTGGAATTCCTGTCGGATTTCCAGATCAGCATTCCCGAGCGCGGCACCATTCGCGCGACGGCGCAGCCGATCGTCATCCTGACCTCGAACCGCACCCGTGAGCTGGCCGAAGCGCTGCGGCGGCGCTGCGTCTACCACTGGATCACCTATCCCGACGCCGGGCGCGAGGCCGAGATCATCATGCTGCGCGCCGGCGATGTCGCCGAAGCCACGGCGCGCGCGGTGGCTGCCGCCGTGCGCGATATTCGCGCCCGTCCGCTGGCCAAGCCGCCCGGCATCGCCGAGGCGGTCGAATGGGCCAACGCCGCGACGATCCTCGAAAAGGGCGGCAGCCCGTGGCCGGAAGCGTTTCGCCGCGCCATCGGCGTGCTGATCAAGGACGAGGAGGATCTATCCTGCATCGCGCCCGAGCTCGGCAAAATTGTCGAGGAGGCGCTGGCGTGAGCCCCGCGGCTCTGCCTCGAGGGGCGACGCCGTTCCTCGGCTTCGGCCGGCTGCTGCGCCGCTACGGCTTTGCGGTGGCGCCCGAACAGGTCTCCGGCTTCATGCAAGCGGTGACGCTGCTCGGTCCCCGTTCGATGACCGACATCCGCGAAGCGGCCCTTGCCACGTTGGCGCCGCCGCCCGACCGCCGCGACGAATTCGAGGCGCATTTCCGGAACCATTTCTATGGGGACACCGCGGCGCTGGTCGAAGGCGAGGCCGACCAGGAAACCCGCATCAAGGACGATGGCGGAACGAGCGATGAGGAGAGCGAAGTGGTCCGCCAGGAGCAAGGCGGCGAACTGTCTTCGGCCAGCGAACAGTTGAGCGTCCGCGAGTTCCAGCGCGATGGCTACAGGCTTGCCGCCTTCCGCCGCAAGCTCGCCACCGCTTTGCCCGCCCGCCGCTCCTTCCGCACCGTGCGCACGCATGCGCGCGGCAAGCTCGACCTACGCCGCTCGCTGCGCGAAATCGTCAGTGCCGACGGCGATATCCCCTCGCCGCTGCTGCGCCGGCGGCAGACAGTGCCGCGCAAGCTTCTCATCCTGATCGACGTGTCCGGCTCGATGAAGCTCTACACATCGGACTATCTCAAGCTGGCACATGCGGCCGTGCAAGGCGCCGACCGGGCGGAGGTCTTCACCTTCGGCACACGGCTGACCCGTATCACCTCGGCGCTGCGCATTCGCGACCGCGACCAGGCGCTGGCCCGCGCCGCTGCCCAGGTCGACGACTGGGACGGCGGCACCCGCATGGGACCGACGCTGCTCGCGTTTCTATCGGTGCCGCGCTTCTCCGCCTTTGCGCGCGGGGCGGCGATCGTCATCCTGTCGGATGCGCTGGAGCGCGGCGACCATGCCGAGCTGGAAATCGCGATGCGCCGGCTGAGCGCCCGCGCCTTTCGGCTTTCGCTGGCGACGCCGCTGGCCGGCGATCCACGCTTCCGGCCGGCAACGGCGGCACTTCGCGCGATCCTGCCGGTGCTCGACGATCTGATCGACGGCTCTTCAATTGCCAGTCTCACCGAGTTCATCCTGTCGCTCGCCCGCCCCGCTCCGGCGGCCGCGGCAATCTGGAAAAGGGTTTCGTGATGCAGAAGGCGATCGACGCGCATTTCCACATCTGGCGCCAAAAGGACCAGCCCTGGCTTGTCGGACCGATGGTGCCACGCATCTTTGGCCCCTACGAGCCGATCCGCCGCGATTATCCGATCGAGGAATTCCTCGCCGACCAGCAAAGTTCAGGCGTCGAGAAGGCGGTCTATGTCCAGACCAACTGGGCCAAGGAGGATTTCGAGAAAGAGGTCGCCTTCCTGCAGAAGACCGCCGAAGAAACCGGTTGGCCGCACGCCATCGTCGGCTATGCCGACATGACGGTCGACGATGTGCGTCCCCAGATCGACCGGCTGAAAAAATATCCGCTGTTGCGCGGCGTGCGTATGCAGCTGCACTGGCACCAAACGCCGGCCTTCCGCTTCGCCGCCTCGGCCGATCAGGTCATCGACCCAAAGGTGCGGGCCAATATCGCCCGGCTGAAGGATTACGGCCTGTCCTTCGACCTGCAGCTTTTCCCCGCCCAGATGAAGGATGGGCTGACGCTTGTCGGCGACAACCCCGAGACGAATTTCGTTCTCACCCATGCCGGCATGCTGACCGACATGGAGCCGGAGACCACCGAGGCGTGGAAGACCGGCCTGCGCACGCTGTCAGCGGCACCCAACCTCTATGCGAAGCTCTCCGGGCTCGGCACCTTCGTCCACCGCAACGACCCGGCGCTGATCAGCTATATCGTCGACGCCGCGATCGCTATTTTGGGCAGCGACCATTTGATGTTCGGCTCGAACTTCCCGATCGAGAAGCTGTGGACCAGCCATGCCGAGCTGATCAGGACGCACCGGCAGGCCGTGGCAAAACACGGCGCGACCGCCGAGGCGGATATTTTCTGGAACACGGCGGAGCGGGTCTACCGGCCGGTGTGAGGCGCGCAGACCTTCCCTTCTCCCCCTGTGGGAGAAGGTGGATCGGCGCGTAGCGCCGAGACGGATGAGGGGTGCTGGAAGAAACTCGGTGGAGGAAATCTCGGCGATTTGAAGCACTTACGTCTCCAAGGTAGCGACCCTTCCAGCACCCCTCATCCGACCGAGCTTCGCTCGGCCACCTTCTCCCACAAGGGGAGAAGGGAAGGCGCCACGCCTCACCTCACCTCGAACTCTCGATCGACCGGGATCTGCATCGCCGTGACCATCTGGTTGGTCTGTCCGGCCAGGCCGATGATCGCGACCAGCTCGCCATGCTGCGCCTCGGTCATGCCCTTGGCCCGTGCTGCCGCCGTGTGTGAGTGGACGCAGTAGGAGCAGCCATTGGCTGTGGAGACGGCGATGTAGATCATCTCCTTGGTCAGCGGGTCGATGGCGCTGTCGGCGACCATCACCGCCTTGAGCTGCTCCCACACCCGCTTCAGCGATGCCGGATCATTGGCCAGCCCTCGCCAGAAATTGTTGACGAAATCGGATTTGCGCGTCGCGCGGATGTCGTCGAACACGGCCTTCACGGCGGGAATCGCCTCGACCTCGGCATCGGTCAGAAGTCTTGTGGTGGCCATGGGCAGGCTCCTTTCGTTTGAATCAGGTTTTGAGCAAAGGCGGCTAACCGGTTCGACCGATTCAGTTTCTACCGCGGAGTAGCGTAGAATCGTGGAGGTTGGCCGAAGCACCTCAGCGTCGTCATCCCAGGGCGGAGCAGCCGCGAAGCGGCGTCGCGAAGACCCTGGGATCCATGCCGTGACCTCTCGCGAGGGGTGCAGCGGAGCAGAATTCCGGACCGTCGCAACGCTTGAAAGTCACGGCATGGATCCTGGGGTCTGCGCCGCGTCGCTTCGCTCCTTGCTTCGCCCCAGGATGACGAAGCGGTGGACGTTTCTGCCAATCTCCAAAGTATGCACCAACGACCATCGGACATGTCGACCCTCTAAGCCAAGCCCTAATGAACCGCCGCATACATGATCTTCTCCTCCGTCGCCTCCACCGGCGAGAACTCCTCGACGATGCGGCCTTGCCGGCAGACCAGGATGCGGTCGGACAGGTTCATGATCTCCGGCAGGTACGACGAGATGACGACGACGGCCAGGCCCTCGTCGGCCAGCCGGTTGATGATCTGGTGGATCTCGGCGATGGCGCCGACATCGACGCCGCGCGTCGGTTCGTCGAAGATGACGATGCGCGGTTTCTGCACCAGCCCCTTGCCGATCACCACCTTCTGCTGGTTGCCGCCGGAAAGCTCGACCACCCGGGCATTGTCGTTGATCGCCTTGACGTTCAGCGTCTTCGTCCACTCCGCCGACAGCGCCCGCATCTCCTGCGCATCGATCACCCAGCTCTTTTCCCGTCCAGCCGCCAGGAAGCCGCCGAACAGGTTCTCGGCAACGTCCATCGTCTCGAAAATCCCCTCGCTCTTGCGGTCTTCGGTGACATAGACGATGCCGTCCGCCACCGCCTCGCTGGGCACGAGATAACGCACCGGCCGGTCGTCCAGCTCGATGGTGCCGCCGCGCAGGAAGTCGCGCTTGTAGATGCCGGAGACGATCTTGAACGTCTCGGTGCGGCCCGAGCCGATCAGCCCGAAGACGCCGGTGATCTGGCCCTCGAAGATCGAGAAAGAATTGTTGCGCACGACATTGCTCATCGAGATGTCCTGCACCGACAGCACCTTCTTGCCGGGCTTGCGCAGCCTGGCCTCGTCGCGCTGGCTGTAGAGCTGCCCCGACAGCGTGCGCCCGACCATGGCGGCGACGATCCTGTCGCGATCGAAGGCGGCTGTGTCGTCGGTGATCACCAGTTCGCCGTCGCGCAGGATGGTGATGCGGTCGGCGATATCAAGCGCTTCCTCGAGCGCATGGCTGATGAAGACGATCGACACGCCCCTTGCCTTGAGCCGGCGGATCAGTGCGAAGAAGTGCCGCTTCTCCTCCGGCGTCAGCGTCGCCGTCGGCTCGTCGAAGATGATGATCTCGGCATTGTGGTGGACGGCGCGCGCGATCTCGACCATCTGCCGTTTGGCCGCGCCAAGCGTCGCCACCATGGCGTTCGGGTCGACCGGAAAGTTCAACGACTGCAGGAACTGCTGCGCCGAGATGTAGGTGCCGCGCAGCCGGTTGAGAAAGCGCTCGGTGCCGAGATAGAGGTTCTGCGCCACCGTCATCGACGGCACCAGGCTGGTCTCCTGGAATACCATGGCGATGCCGGCTTCAAGGGCGGCGTGCGGCGAGGGGTAGGCGATCTCCTGCCCGTTGTGGAACATCTTTCCCGATGTCGCGTCGACGACGCCGGCGATGATCTTGGTCAGCGTCGATTTTCCCGCGCCGTTCTCGCCGAGCAGCGCGTGGATCTCGCCCTTGCGCAGCTCGAAGCTGACCTTCTTCACCGCGGGCACGCCGCGATAGGTCTTGGTTACGTTCTCCAGGCGGACGATCGGTTCCATCAGCGATGCCCTTCTGGAGCCAGGTCGATGGCCAGCAGGCAATCGCCGCCTTTCGAGGCAATGAACAGGCGACCGTCTTTCTCCGCCACGCTGCAGATGCCATGACGCGTGCCGTTGGCGCGGCTGTGCAGGCTGTACTGCGGCCGCATCTCCCGATCGAGCCTGACGACCAGCCCGTAGGAGCGGCTCGGCGACCACGGCTTGTGGATGCCCATGGTGCGGATGCCACCGCATTGCAGCGGCTCGAGGAAGCTTCGATTCGAGGCGAGCGCCGGCGCGATCCAGTGCTGCGGCGGCACTTGCGCCAGCATGTCGTTTCGATAGTGCTTTTCCTGCAGCACGAATTCGATCAGCCGGTTGCGGGGCGCAAACAGCGCCAGCCAGGCACCGCCACCGGCGGCAGGCGACAGGCGAGAGGGATAGCCGGGCAGATGCGCCAGCACCGTCGAGCGGCTGCCCGTCGCGCCATCGAAGCGGATAAGTTGGTGCCGCCAGCTCTCGCTGACCAGCACATCCTTGCCAGTTGGATGCAGCCCATAGGGAAAGGCGATGTCACCGGCGACCTTGCGGAATTCGCTGCCTGCCGGATCGCGCTTCCACAACGAACCCGACGCACCCTTCTTCATCAGATCGGCGGCCCATTGCGACGGCCCGTGGTCGGCCGAGCCATTAGCCAGCCAAAGCGTGCCATCTTCTGCGTAGGCGAGTGCTGTTATGCAGCGTATCTCGGCCGGCAGGGCGGCCTCCTTGCCCGCGACTAACAGCTTGCCGCTTTCGAGCCCGACGGTCAGTTCGCCGGCGGGCGAGCGCGCGAGCGCGGTGACCGCGGCCGGAAATGTCTCGACCAGAACAGGGGCGGCACCGGCGGTGACCGCGTAGACGGCATTGGCACTGGAAACCAGCAGCCGGCCGTCGGCGACCAGCAGATTATCGGGCTCGGGCAGTTCGGCGAAGGCCGCAACATCGTCCAGCAGGGTATTCGGCCTGAAGGCACCGTCGAGCGGCGGGATGGTCACCGCCTTGCCGCGAAAGATGTCGAGGATAGGATCCAGCATCAAGGCTTCGCTCCCCAGTAGGAAGCGGGGCTGGTCCAGTTCGGGTCGGCGCTGGCAATCCTGTAGCGGCCGATCCGATTGTTGAGGATACCGCCGACGAACAGAAAACCCTTGTGCTCGCGCATCGAAGTGACCATCGGATGCGCGGCGCCCGACAGGTCGCCCATCGCTTCGACAATGCCGCCCTTCTCGTTGAATTTCACCACACCGCCGGTGTTGATGTTGGGGAACAGCCATTCGTCCTGCGGCAGCCGCCGCGTCATGCGCTTGCGCATGTCGGGATGCCGCAGCGACAGGTCGAAGCTCGGCGTGCGCATGCCTAACCAAGCCATCCAGTAATTGCCGTCGGAGGCACGGTTGATGTTGTCGGGGTAGCCCGGCATGTCGCGGATGACGCATTCGGCGGTGCCTGCTTTCGGCCCTTCCAGCCAATAGCGATGCACGCGGCAGGCCCAGCTTTCGGCGAAGAACAGCGACTTGCCGTCATGCGCCATGCAGACGCCGTTGGTATAGCGGTAGCCGTCGAGCAATGTCTTCGTCGAACCGTCCTTGGGGTCATAGACGAGCAGCCGCCCGGTGGCACGGTTCTCGATCGAGTCCAGCGCCCAATCGTGCGCGTCATAACGCTTGGTGGAATCGGTGAAGTAGATGCGGCCGTCCGGCGCGATGTCGCAATCATTGGGATCGCGCAGCCGCGCATCGTCAACGATCGAGGTCCAGGAGCGCGACGTTTCCGCGGAAAGCCGCTTCACCTCGCGCTGCGGCGAGACCGAATAGAGGCCCATCGCGCCGACGCAGCTGATCAGATTGCCTGTTTTGTCGAACGCCAGGCCGAGCGGAAAGCCGCCAATATGCGCAAAGACCTCCGAGCGCTTGTAGTCCGGCGCCAAGAAACGGACGATCTCGCCATGCCTAGTGCCGCAATAGAGATGGTCGTCGCGATCGAGGATGACGTCTTCCGGCCCTTCCAACTCGCCGAGCCCGATATGGTCAGCCTCCGATAGCCGATTGTCGAGTTCGTAAGGGGTGCCCGAGCTCGGTGCAGCCGACTGTGTCGCGCCCATCTTCAAATAGACCGGTGCGACATAGACCTCGTCCAGAACCTTGTGGCGGTTCTTCAGCCAGCGAATGTCGATGGTGACGGCAACGGCCAGCATGATGCCCAGCACCATCTGGTTGGTGCCGGTGCCATAGCCCAGCCGGATCAGCCCGTTGGTCATGGTCAGCACGATGATCGCGCCCATTAGCCCCTTGATCACCGAGCCTCGGCCGCCGCCCAGGCTGACGCCGCCGACGACCGCCGCTGTCAGTGCCATGACCTCGAGGTTGAGGCCTGTGCCCGGCCCCGCCCCGCTCAGCCGGCAGGCGATGAGGAAGCCGCCGAGCGAGGCGCAGAAACCGGAGAACACATAGGTCATAAACACGGTGCGGCGCACGCGAATGCCGGCATTGTGGGCCGATCGCCGCGACCCGCCCACCGCCTGCACATGCCAGCCGGGCCGCGAGCGTGTCAGCGCGACATGGGTAATGATGGCCAGGATAATCGCCGCCCACACCGCAACCGAGAGGCCCCAGAAGGTGTCGTCGCCGATGAAGTCCAGCACATCCGACGTGGCATCGGAAAGCTGGACGTCGGCGGCATAGGTGGTGACCAAAATGTCGAACAGCGCCCGACCGAAGATGAAGGTGACCAGTGTCGTCAGGAAAGCGCGCAGCCTGAAATAGCCGATCAGATAACCGTTGATCGCGCCGAACAGCAGGCCGGTGGCGATCGAGGCGGCCAGCGCCAGCCACACCGATTGTTCGAGGATGAAAAAGACGAACACGGCGGAAAAGCAGGACAGCGCGAAGATCGAGCCGACCGAAAGGTCGATGCCACCGCCAAGCATGACCACGGTCATGCCGGTGACGACCAGCGAGAACTCGCCGAGCTGGCGGGTCGATTCCTGCAGCGACATCGGCTTGAAGAAGCCGGGAATGATCGAACCGAACACGCCAAGCGTCGCCACTAGCGCCAGGAACGGAATGGCGTTGTCAGTCCAGCGTTTGCTCAGGATCTCGCCGACGAGGTGGTCGGGCACGAGATTGTAGCGCCAGGATTGAAGGCGTTCGCGAAAGGACATCGGTTGCTGCTGCCACTCAAAGAGAGAAAGAGGCGGCCGAACCCGGTCCGGCCACCTCGTCGATGCTTGGAACGGACCTGCGGTTTACTTGGCCGCAGCTTGGGCTTGCAGTGCTTTCAAGTCCCAGCAGCTGTCTGGCTTGAGGTCGGCCTTGGTCGTCGCCTTCTCCAGCGTGTAGATGTAGGTGTGCGAGGTGCCGGCCGGCTGGCCACTCTGCAGCAGGAACTTGATGACGGCGTTCATGTCGCCGGACTGGCGGGCAAGGTCGGTCATCACCACCGCGCCATAGGTGCCGTCCTGCAGCTTGTCGCAGTCGGCGGTTTTCTCGCCGCCACCGGTGGTGACCAGGAACACCTTGCCCTCGAGCTTGGCATCGCGGATCGCAGCCGATGCGCCCGTCGCGTCGCCGTCCCAGAAATCGATGATGGCGCAGATGTCGGGGTTCTGCTGCAGCATCGTCGTCGTCACATTGCGCGAGGTCGTCGCATCCCAGTTGGAGTCAGGCTTGGCCACGACCTTGAAGTCGGGGTTCTTGTCCAGCACCTTCATGATGCCGGCATACTGGTAGAGGCTCGACGAATTGGCCTGGTCGCCCTGCACCAGCCCGATCTTCTTGGAAGAATTCGGCCCACAACCCTTGATCGCCGCTTCGGCTTCCAGCTGGCCGAGCCGATCCCAGTCGCTGCCGACAAAGGCATCGGCCGGGAAGTTCGCCGGATTGTCGACCAAAAGCACATAGGTGCCGGCCGCCTGCGCCTTCTTCATCAGCTTGGCATAGGAGTTGAGGTCCGGCGAGTGGATGATCAGCACGTCCGGCCTGGTGTCCGACGAGATTGCGTCGGTTATCGCCTGCGCGCCGGCGTCGACCACCCAGTTCGGGTCACGCGTCTCGAACACGCCGCCCCAGGCCTCGACCTCCGTCTTCAGGTAATGCGCCCAGCCCTGTGCCAGGTCGAAGCCCATCGCCATCGGCACCAGCATCACCCGCTTGCCCTTGAGCGCTTGCGAATAGGCGGCCGGACCCGGATCTTCGGCAGCGAAGCTTGGCGCCACGAAGGCGGAGACGGCAAGCGCTGTCGCGGCAGCCATAAATGTCCTGATGATTTTCATGTCACATCCTCTGGTTTGGTATGTCGTTCGCGGCCGGCCCCAACCGTTCGCGTCAGTCTAGATATCGCCTTGCTGCGCAGTCTGCTCGTCGCGCGGATTGATGAACCCATCGACGATGATCGCCGCCAGCAGGATCGCTGCCTTGATCAGGTTCTGATAGAGCAGCGGAATGTCGATGATGGTCATCGCGTTGAGCAGGATGCCGATTAGCGCGGCACCCACCAGCACGTTGCGCACCCCGCCCCGCCCGCCCGACAGACCGATGCCGCCGATCACCGCCACCAGGACGATGTCGTAGAGCAGCGTGGAATTGACGATGCGGGTGTTGATCGAATGCAGGCTGGCGGCGGTGAGCAGGCCGGCCACCAGCGAGACCAGGGCCGACAACACGTAGCGCAGCACCAGCATCGGGCGCACTGGAATGCCGATATTGCGCGCCGCGACCGGGTTGTCGCCGGCGAAATAGACGTAGCGGCCCCATTTGGTGTAGCGCAGGAATAGGAAGAAGGCGAAAGCCAGCCCGGCGAAGACAAAAACCTCGACCGGGATGTCGAGGAAGCGCAGCCCGCCAAGAAGCTCGACCCAATGGCCGGGCGGCACCGGCACGGCGTCCTGCGTGATCAGTTGTGAACGCACATAACCGAAGACGAAGGACGCGGTCGCCAGCGTCACGAAGATCGCTGGAACCTCGGCGTAGGCGACCAGGATTCCGTTCAACAGCCCGATGGCGAGGACGCCGGCGAGCACGTAGGCGAAGGCCAGCCCGTCGGATGTTCCCGAATTCAGCAGTTGCAGATACCAGGCGACCGACATCGCCATGATCGCCACCGCCGACAGGTCGATGCCCCTGCCGATTATGACGACCGCCATGCCGAGCGCCAATATGCCCAGCACCGAGACCGAGCGGACGATGGCAACGAGATTGTTCGAGTTGATAAACCCGGGCAGTCCGATGGCGGCGGCAATGAACAGCACAACCGCGATGGCAAAGACAATGCCCTCCTGGTTCAGGCTTCTCCAGTTTAGCCAGCCGGTCGCGTTCATTGCCCGCTTTCACCCGCGATGGCTACGCCCTGCTCCCTCTGCGGCCATCGGAACGAAAGCTAATCGGCTCAAGACCAATTCGTCAAATGAATCCGTGCATTGGAGGCCGGCTTGCGAGGAAATTCTGCGGTTGGACGCACCGATTGGCGAGGCTGGCGCAATGCCTGGAACTCAAGCACTTTTGCAACTGATTGCGCCGATCGAACCGCTGGCAAAAGTTTGTTCCAGGACGAGCGGAGCCGGCAGAAATTTATGTCTTCGCTCGCCGCGGAGTTCCTGCGTCAAATCCGCAAAACATGGCCCGAGACCTCGGCGCCGGCAGCGTTCGGCAACGCCAGAAAGCGGCACGAGGCGACGAGACCGATTGCGCCGATCACCAGGAAGGCAAGGCGGAAGTCGACGAGATCGAGCGCTTCCGCGCCTCTGGCGATCTGCGACAGGTTGAGCAGTGCCGCCGCAACAGCCACGCCGAACAGCATCGCCACCTGCTGCAGCATGCTGGACAACGTCGCCGCCGAGCTGCGCTGCTGTGAGGCCACATCGGCGAAGGCCAGCGTGTTCAGCGCGGTGAACTGCATCGAGCGCGAAAGGCCGGCGATCAGCATCAGCACCACCACCAACGCTTGCGGCGTCTGCGGCGAAAGCGCCGCGCAGGCCATGATCGACAAGGAAGCGATCACCCCGTTGACGATCAGCACCGAACGGAAGCCGAAGCGCCTCAGCGTCGGCGTCGTCACCGCCTTCATGCCGAGATTACCGAGGAAATAGGCCAGGATCATCATGCCCGCATCGACCGGGCTCAGGCCGAAGCCGACCTGGAACAAAAGCGGCAGCAGGAATGGCGTGGCGTTGATGGCGATGCGGAAAATCGTGCCGGCCGACAGCGTCGAAATGGCGAAGGTCTGCACCTTGAAAGCTGTGAGATCGAGCAGCGGATGGTTGGTGCGTCGCAGATGCCGCACCGCCAGCCAGCCGACCAAAATGCCCGTGCCGAGCAGTGCCACGGTCGGCAACATACCCTCTTGCGGATGTGCGATGCGCTCGAGGCCGTAGAGCATCGCGGCGAGCCCCACCGAGGTCAGCAGGAAGCCCGGCCAGTCGAGCGGCTTGGCCCCGGCTTCGCGGTCGCCGGGAATGAAGCGGGCGACCAGCGCCAAACCGGCAACCCCAAGCGGAATGTTGATGAAGAAATTCCAGTGCCAGGAGAGATAAGTGGTGATGAAGCCGCCAAGCACCGGCCCGACCACCGGCGCAAACAGCGCCGGCCAGGTGATCAGCGCCGTGGCGTTGAGAAGCTCGGATTTCGGCGCATTGCGCAGCACCAGGATGCGGCCGACCGGCGTCATCAGCGCGCTGCCCAAGCCCTGCACCGCACGCGCCGCAACGAACTGGCTCAGGTTCTGCGAGATGCCGCAAACGAGCGAGGCCAGGGTGAACAGGGCAATCGCCACAAGGAAGATGTTGCGCGCGCCGAAACGGTCGGCGAGCCAGCCGGACAGCGGCACGAACACCGCCAAGGTCAGCATATAAACGGTGATGCCGATGCTCATCGCCACCGCCGGCACGCCGAAGGATTCTCCCATCTGCGGCAGCGAGGTCGAGATGATCGTCGAATCCAGAAGCTGCATGAAGAAGGCGACGGCGACGATCAGCGCCACCCGCCGGGCTTGCGGCGCCGCCGTCGCGGTTTCGGGCAAGGCTTGGTTTTCGGGAATGGCGGTCATGCGCAGAACTATCCGAAGGGAATTTCCACCCGCTCCATCGGCAACCGCACAATTGTCCGGCAAACCGATGACGCACCGGTTTCAACAGCATCTGGCCGGTGCCGTCCAGACATGGACCAACAAACTTTCGTGTGGCATCGCAGCCGGCTACGCGATGACCCGGCCCTGCCGCCGATCCGGCCTTCTACGATTCGCCATGGCGCTTGGCGCTGTTGCAGGCGTGTCTCATGCGGCTTCGATCTTCTCCAGGAACAGGCTAAGCTGGTCCGGGTCCATGTGCACGACGTGCCTATCTTCGGGATACGCCAGGCTGTTTACATCGGCGACATATTCGGAAAAGGCGGCGATGCGTTCGGCCTGCAGCCGATCGTATTCGGCGGCGAAATTGCGATAGACCTTGGAATGGCGAGGCATGTGGCCACGGTTCTGGCCAAGAATGTCGTCGGCGAACAGATACTGCGCGTCGCAGCCGGTGCCCGCTCCCATCGACAACATGATCAGCGACGTGCGTTCCGAAATCGCCTTGGCCACCTCGACCGGCACCACCTCGATCTCGGCGCCGATCGCGCCGGCGGCCTCCAGTTGCTTCACCGCCTCGAACACCTGCATGGCGGTGTCGGCGGTCTTGCCGACGGCCTTGAATCCGCCTGTCCAGGTGGCACGTGACGGGATGAGGCCGACATGGCCGATCACCGGAATGGCGTCGTCGGCCATCCGCTTGATGGTGGCGTAGCCGGCGCTGCAATAGACCGCATCGGCACTGGCCTTGTAGAGCCGGAACGCCCAGCGGACGAAATCATCGGCGGTGCCGATCTCGAAGAAATTCTCACCCGGCATGGTAAACAGGCTGGGTGCCGCATCGCGGTATTGCGGATTGAGCACCAGCTCCGGCGGCACCGAGACGATATCGACGCCGGCGCGTTCGGCGGCCTCGGCCTCGTCCATCGTCAGCACGCGCAGCATGGTCAGCTGCCGCTTGCCCTTCATGGCGCGCAGGTCTGCGACGGTCGGTCTTTTCCGGCTCATGGATTTTGGTCCCCTTTGCTACGTGACAGAAGGCCGGTCAGGCGATCTGGATCATCACCTTGCCAGCTTCCACCTTGACCGGATAGGTCTGCAGATTGACACAGACGGGAGCCCCTTTGGCCTGGCCGGTCTTGTAATTGAAGCGGCCATTGTGCTTTGGGCATTCGATGATGTCGTCCATCACAAGCCCATCGGCCAGATGCGCCTTCTCATGCGTACAAAACCCATCGGTGGCGAAGAATTCATCGTCCGGCGAACGGTAGATAGCGAAGGTGCGGCCGCCATGGTCGAAGCGGATGACATCTTCCTCTTCGACATCGTCCACGGCGCACGCTTCGACCCAATCGGCCATTTCTATCTCTCCTGAAATTTCTGCGTTGCGCTGATGCGCAGTACCTACTCAGCCGCCGCCGACATGTTCACTTCGTGGAACTCGCCACGATAGGGCCTCGCCGTTGGTGGCAGTTCGCGCTTGAGGAAATAATCCTCGTATTTGAGCTGCCTGAGCAGGACAGGCCAGACCTCGCGATAGGCATGCCACATCGATGGATTCGGCTCCGGCAGATCGTGCTTGATCAGTTCATGCAGCCTGGGCAGCGCGTGGTAAGGCACCATCGGAAACATGTGATGCTCGACGTGGTAGTTCATGTTCCAGTAGATGAACCGGCTGATTGGGTTCATGTACACGGTCCTGGTGTTGAGCCGGTGGTCGACGACATTGTCGGCCAGGCCGATATGTTGCAGCAGGCCGGTCAGCACCATGTGCCAGGTGCCGTAGAGGCGCGGCACGCCGATGAGCACCACCGGTATCCACGACCGCATGAAAACGGCGAGCGCGACCGTCGCGATGTAGATGGCGATATGCCAGCGCGCCGCGATGACGGCCTTGTGCTGTTCCATCTCGGGAACGTAGCTTTTCTCGTCGGGCGTCAGCTTACCGAACGCCTGGCGTACCAGCGCCGGAAGCGAATAGCGGAAATCGAGGATACCGGTGAAGGCCAGCGCGGCACGCAAAAGATCCGGCGGGCGCATCACGGCGATCTCGGCGTCGCGGCCGACGATGATGGTGTCTGTATGGTGCCGGGCATGGCTCCAGCGCCAGGTCACCGGATTGCGCATCAGCATGAAGCTGGCGATCTGATAGACGACATCGCTCATCCAGCGCGTGCGGAAGGCCGTGCCGTGGCCGCATTCGTGCCAGCGCGAGTCGCTGGACGAGCCGTAGAGCACGCCGTAGACGAAGAAGAACGGCACGCACCACCAGGTGCCCCAGAAGTAGACGGCGCCGGCGGCGGAGCCGAGGATGGCGACGATCCAGATGATCGTGTCGCGGATCGCCGGACCGTCTGAGCGCTGCATCAACTCCTTGATCGCCTTGCGGGGGACATCCGTGTGGTACCACTCCGCTGAGGCCAGTCCCGTCTCGATCGCCCTGCGCGTGCTCTCGCCGACCAGGCTGTAATCGCGCTTTACCGTGCCAGCCATTGTGACCTCCAATTCCAGCTCGACCGCGAGCCCTCCCCGCTCCGGCCTGAGCCAGCCTCCCAACTGGTGTCCCGTATCCTCTTCGCCATTATCACGACCTGCCTCCAAGAACAGGAAAATGGCCCGACGGCCGCGGGTAGTCCTCTCGCGGCTGTCTGGCAATCGCCGCGATCCGGCTTTCGGCGGCGGCGATCTCGCCAGCGCCGTCGAGAACCCGGAAAACGGCATTGTAGGAGCGGCTCTCGCCATGCTCCAGCCAGATCATCTCGCCGCGTTCGCGCGCCGCCAGATTGCCAAGCACATGATGCGTCGACGGCTCGATCCCAAGCGCGTACTGCCCGGCCTGGAAATTCTGCCATTGATAGGCGCAAGGCAATTGGTCCTTGCGCGTGACCACCTCGAAGCCGAGACCGAGACTGTCGTTGACCACCGCCACAGGGACTTCGCCGGTGCTGTCGGCACCGAGCTCGTGCTGCCAGACCTGTTCCGTGAATCCCGGTTGCGGCGCCGGCACCGTGCGGTAGCCGACCTTCTGCGCTTCATAGTGCTCGCCGGCATGCCCGGCCCAGACGACGTCGCGGATCGGCGCCAGGTAGCGCGAACCCTCGTCGAGCACCGGATGGCTGACATTGATGTGGTAGAAATACATATGCGGCGTCCGGTTGAAACCGTGATTGACGACACGGTCCGAAAGCCGGATCTCGTTGCTGCCGACATCGGCCTCGATCCGCCGCAGCAGATGCAGATCCTCGCCGAATACGGTCGATTGCTGGACGATGCCTTCGGCCCACAATACGCAGCGGTCGCCGTCCCAGGTCTCGCCGTAGCCGGTCAGCCGCGCCGGGATGGTGCTGATGCGGCCATGCAGCGAATGGCGCACCGTCTTCTTCGGCGGGTAGTTGTAGGTGTCGGCGGGTACCTCGTTCATGAACAATATATGGTCGAGGCCGCAGGTCAGCAGAAGACCGGAAAACGACCGCGCCCAGGCCAATCCCTCCTCGCCTTCGTATTCGTGCAGGCCGGGATGGCGAAAGCCGCTCGGCGAATGCCAGCCGATCGCCTGGCCCTTGAAATCGCAATCGGCGATATCGAGCGCCCGGTCGACCAGCGCGGTGAAGCGCAGGCCGGAGCCGGTGCGGAATTCGAGCATGCGGATGCCGCGCTCGACCCCGTCGCCAAGCGTCATCAGCCGCACGCCGGCGAATTGCGACAACATGCCGGAGCGCTCCGAGACCTGCCGGCGCGACAGCGTCTTGCCGTAGAGCTCTACCATGTGACGGCCAGCTCCTTCACTTTGCTCCTGTCCTTCACTTTGCTCCTGTCCTTCACTTCGCTCTCGTCTCCTTGAGCAGGGCCGACATGTCGGCGCCGGTGATGATGCTTTCCACGGTCAGCAGATCGGTATCGGCGACCGTCTGCTCGGCGACGATCTCGCCGCGGCGCATAACGATGATGCGGTCGGCGACCTGGAATACGTGATGGATGTTGTGGGTGATCAAAAGCACCGAGTGACCGGCATCGCGCACCTCCTTGACGAAGCGCAGCACGCCGTGCGTTTCCTCGACGCCGAGATTGTTGGTCGGCTCGTCGAGGATGATGACCTTGGCGGCGAACTGCATGGCGCGCGAAATGGCGATCGACTGGCGCTCGCCGCCCGACAGCGTGCTGACCAGCGCATCGGCGTCGAGTTTTTTCGAAATGCCGACGCGCTTCAAAAGTGCCGAGGCAGCATCGCGCAATTGGGCGAGATCGAGCGGCGCGAACACACCCAGCCATTTGAGGTTGACCGGCTCGCGGCCGAGGAAAAGATTGCGCGCGATGCTGAGGTCGGGAGCCAGCGAGGTGTCCTGGTGGATGGTCTCGATGCCGAGATCCATCGCGTCGCGGGTCGAGTGGATGGAGACCTTCTGTCCGCGCACATAGATGTCGCCGCGATCGACCTGAAAGACCCCGGAGATCGCCTTGATCAGCGTCGATTTGCCGGCGCCGTTGTCGCCGAGCAAGGCCACCACTTCACCCTCGTTGAGCGTGAAGGAGGCGCTCTTCAGGGCGCGGACGCTGCCGAAGGACTTTTGCAGGTTCTGCAGCCGAAGCACTTCCATGATCAGCTCCTGGCAGCGTTCTTCTGCAGCAAAGCGTGCAGGATGAGCATGGCAAGTATGATGACGCCGACGAAGATGTTGTAGGCGAGCCCGGGCACGCCGATCAGCACGATGCCGTTGCGGATGCTGCGCAGCATCAGCGCACCGACGATGGTGCCTAAAATGGTGCCTCGCCCACCGGTCAGCGCGGTGCCGCCGACCACCACCATGGCGATCACTTCGAGTTCGTAGCCGGTGCCTGCTACCGGCGAGGCCGCAGAGATGCGGAAGGCGCTGATCATGCCGGCGAGACCGGCCAGCACCGAGGTCAGGATGAACAGCCAGATCTTGACCGCATCGGCCGGCACACCACGCGCCACGGCGGCGTTACGGTTCGACCCGATAGCGCTGATCCAGTTGCCGAGCTTGGCGTAGCGCAGCACATAGATCGCCAGTAGCGACAGGCCGATGAACCACCACAGCGAGGTATAGAAACGGAACGTTCCGATATTGAAGCTGCCGGCCAGCAGCGTCACGAAGAAGCCTGGCTGGTTCCAGGATTTCAGCGGAAAGCCTTGGGTGATGTAAAGCGCTGCCCCGCGCACCACCAGCAGCATCGACAGCGTCACCAGGAAGGAGGAGATGCCGATCTTGGTGACGATCAGCCCGTTGATCGCACCGATCGCTATGCAGAGCAGCAGGCCGGCCAGCAGCGCGACGCCGATATCAAACCCGCCGTTCTGGACCAGAAGCATGACGACGACCGGCGCCAGTCCGAATACGGCACCGACCGAAAGGTCGAACTCGCCCGCCGTCAGAAGCAGCGTCATGCCGAGCGCGATGATGCCGAGCTCGGGCAGGAACGCCATCATGTTGGAGATGTTGAGCGGCGACAGGAAATTCGCGTCGGCGATCGCGAACACCGCCAGCAGGACGATCAGGATGACGAGCGAAGAGAACTGCGGCGAGCGGATCAGGCTCGACCTGCGTTTGGCATGCGGCATTTCCTCTTCCGCGGCAATTGTCATGACTGTTTCGACCATATCTCAGGGTGACGCCCGCCGCCTGCGCGGCGAACGTCAGTTCCAATCACTTGTTGTAGAGTTTCAGGATCGGTTCGACGCTCGAGGCGTCGTAGAGGCTGAACGTGTGAATGTCGTAGCCGATCGGTTCGCCAGCGGCGGCCAACCCGAGCAGCGCCACCGGCATGAAGCCCTGCGCTGACGGGAACTGCCAGGCAGCCGCGTTGACGAAACCGGCCTTGACGGACTCGGCCGTTTCCTTCGAATTGCCCCAGCCGACGACCGGGATTTTGCCGGCCGGCACGCCGGCGCCGTCGAACACCCGCTTGACGCTGGCCGCAACGGAATCGCCGAGCGCGATGATCGCCGGCGGGTTGTTGGCCACCATGTAGTCGGTCATCTTGGCGATGATGCCGGCCGGATCGGTGCCGCAATCGACCACGTCATATTTGATGCCGAGCGGATCGAAGACGCTGGCGATGCCTTCGGTCTCGAGCTGCTGATAGCTGGCGCCCGGCACTTCGACCGGCAGGAACACCTTATCGCCCTGCTTCACCATTTTGTGGTCGACCAGATACTTCGCCCAGATGACACCGGCTTCCCTAAGATCGGCGCCGACATAGGCCTGCCGGCCGGTCGCCGGATCGTCGGTGTTGAAGAACACGATCGGGATACCGGCGGCCTTCGCTGCCTTGACCTCCTCGGTCCACAGGCCGGGCTGCGCTGACGTGGTGGCAATGCCGTCCGGCTTGGCGGCAAGAGCCGAGTTGAAGGCTTCCTTCTGCGCCGCCATGTCGCCACCGCTGAACGAGATCTTGCAAGTCACCTTGAGCTGGTCGCAGGCCTTGGTCGCGCCGGCATTCCAGTCGATCCAGAAGGCATCCGACGGGCCGCCATGCGACAACAGGTAGAACGTCTTCTGGGCGTCCTGGGCCAGCGCCGGCGTACCCAGCGCAACACCGGCGAGAACCGTCGCCGCGGCCGCGATTTTCAACGCGAATTTCAACATTTCTCTTCCTCCCTTGTTTCGTAGCTGAACCGTGCCATCACAGACCGTTGGCGCGGAATTTTCCGTCCAGGAATTTCTTGGCGCGCGGCACGTCGTCTTCCGAAAGGTGCTCGATAATGACCGGAATGTTCGGATGCTTTTCGGCCAGCCGCTTGAGATAGAGGTCGTAGTTCAGCGAACCGAGGCCGGGCGCCGGCAGCTCGATCTCACCGACGCCGCGGAAAGTGTGGCTCTCCAGCGCGTCCTCGTCGCCGATGTCTGCGTGCTTCTCCGACTTGTCGCCACCGGAACGCTTGACGTCCTTGGCGTGGGCGATCTTGATCTTGTCGGTCAGCGTGTCGAACACCTGGTTCAGGATCTGGTCCATCCTGTCGATGTTGTGGGTTTCGAAATAGTTGGTCGGGTCCATCAGCAGGCCGAGGCCTGGGTGGTCGACCTGCGCGAACATCCTCACCGTCTCTTCGACCGAGCCGACGACATTGTTGACATAGGTTTCGAGCAGGAAGACCGCGCCGTGGTCATAGGCGGTCTGGGCAAGGTCGGCGATGACCTTGCGGCATTCCTCAAAACCTTCCTCGGTCTTGTTCTTCGGATGATGCACCCAGTCGGACTCGGTGTTGTAGGTACCGGTTTCCGAGATCACGTAAGGGGTGCCGAAATGGCGTGCGTTGCGGATGATCTCCTTCAAATAGCCGACGCGCCTCTCGCGCTCGCCCAGGTCCGGATGGATGATGTTGGTGTAGCCCGATACGCAGCAGATCGGCAGATTGTGGTCGCGAAACGTATCGCGGACGGTCTTGGCCTTGTCCCTGGTGATCTGCCCGGCGGACATGTCGATGTCCCTGAAATGCAGGTCGAGCTGCACGGTGTTGAAATCGAGCGCACGGATCTTCTGCGCGGTTTCCTTGAGGCCATACGGGAAATAACCCGTGAAGATACCTGCCTGCATCATGGTGTGAATTCCTCCCTGTAAGTGATTCAGTCTGTTGATATTTCGGAAAGCTTGACTGTCCGGCCCTTATCGATCGAGCGGTAGCCCGCTTCGACCAGCGCCATGGTCTTGACGTTATCGGCGACGGACAGCGCCGGCGGCTCGCCCGTCTTGACCGCGTGCTGAAGCTGCTCCATGACGCCGATGAAGGCATGCGGGAACCACATCGTGTCCCAGCTTGGCGTCACCCATTCACCGCCGGTTGTCTCGGTCGAGGCATAGGTCAGTGTCGAGGCAGCGCCAGTCGGCCAGCCGATGGTGCCCTTGGCGACGCCCTTGGTGCCGTCGACGCGCCAGTTGATGTGCTGGTCGTCCTTGTAGCCCTCCTGGCGCGGACCGGACCAGACATCCTCCAGCGATACGGCGAGCACGCCGGACGGGAACCGCAGCGTCGACACGATGATGCCGTCCGAATGATCGAAGCGGGTGCGCGGATCCCTGCGGGTCAGGGTAGTGATCTCCAGGGGATCGCCGAACAGGAAGCGCAGTACGTCGAGATGGTGGACGCTCATATTGGCGAGCGTCAGCCGGTCATAGTCCTCGAGGAAGCTCTGCCAGTGCGGGATCGCATGCATGTCGATCTGGGCGAAGACGATGTCGCCGAGCGCGCCGCTGTCGATGATCTGCTTCAAGACGCGCATCGACTGGTCGTAGCGCATGTTCTGGTTGACCGAGAGGATCTTGCCTGCCTTGGCCGCGTCGTCGCGAAGCTTGACGGCCTCTTCGAGGGACAGCGCCAATGGCTTCTGCGCCAGGATCGCCTTGATATGTGCCTGCTTCAGAGCATGGCGGATCAGCGCCGGCTGCTGGTCGGGCGGAAAGGCAAGATCGATGATCTCGACGTTTTTGTCCTCGATGAGCTGTTCCGGCGTGTCGTGGACGGTCGGGATACCCCAGCGTTTGGCGACCTTCTCGGCACTGGCCTTGGTCCGCGAGGCAATCGCCACCACGGGGAAACCGGCTTCCTTGTAAGCGGCAAGGTGACATTCGGCCATGATCATGCCGGCGCCGACGCAGCCGATCCTGTATTCCCTGGTGCGGACTTTGACGTCCGGCTGGAAGCCGTTGCCCGCTATTTCTTCGCCTGCCATATGTTCCTCCCGAAGCTCGTTCCTTGCAGCCGACGTCATCTTGCCAGCGCTCCCCCGCTTTGCCCGAAATAATGCACCCTGCCCGGCTCGCAGGATATCGCCACCATCGCGTCCGGCCTGATGTCCGGCTGGCCGCGCAACAGCGCCCGCAGACGCGCCTGCCCGGCGGCGAGCGTCACAACGGTGTAGCCGCCGAGCGGCTCGACCTCGAACACTCGCGCCGGGCGGCCCGCGCCCCCCTCCGCCCAGGCCCTAACCTTGATGTCTTCCGGCCTGAGTCCAATTTCCACGGCATCGGCCGGGGCGCCGGTATCCGCGATGCGGATCGTGCCTTCCGCCGCCTCCACGACTTCAGCGCCGTGCACCGACTTCAATATATTCATCATCGGCGAGCCGAGCAGCCGCGCCACATAGGTGCTGACCGGCCGGTCATAGATCTCGGCCGGCGCGCCGATCTGCCTGATCTTGCCGTTCTCCAGTATAGCCATTCGGTCGGCGACCGACATCGCTTCTTCCTGGTCGTGCGTGACATAGATCAGCGTCTTGCCGAGCTCGCGCTGGATGCGCTTAAGCTCGACCCGCGTCTCCTCGCGCAGCCGGGCGTCGAGTGCCGAGATCGGGTCGTCCATCAGATAGGCGGCGGGATCCCGTACCAGCGCGCGGGCAATCGCGACGCGCTGCCGCTCGCCGCCCGAAAGCTGTGCCGGCGGCTTGTGCAGGATATGGCCGATATGCAGCTTGGCCGCGACGTCGGCGACGCGCTTTTCGATCTCGGCTTCGGCGACCCGGCGTTCGACCAGCGGAAAGCGGATATTGTCGCGCGCGCTCATATGCGGAAACAGCGCCAAATTCTGGAACACCATGGCGACATTGCGCTCCGCCGGCGACACTGTGTTGACCGGCTTGCCGCCAATCAGGATCTCGCCCATGTCGGGCGTTTCCAGGCCGAGTACCAGGCGTAGTATCGTCGACTTGCCAGACAGCGGCGGCCCGAAGAAGCAGAAGAACTCGTTGTCGTTCACCGCAAACGACGCATCGTCGACGGCCAGCGTGTTGCCGTAGCGCTTTGTGACATTGCGAAAGACGATATCGGCCATCTCAAGCTGCTCTCAACGCAACGCCAGTGGCGGCGTCGAAGACGCGCACCGCCTCCGCCGCAGGCGCGACGACGGCTGTCTGCCCGATCGCCAGCCCGACATCATTGTCGAACACCGCCTTCACCGCAGTCTCGCCCTCGCCAAGATGGATGATGGTGCGCGCGCCGATCCGCTCGACGAAACTCACCGGCATGGAGAGGCCACGGCCGCCTTCAGTCAGCGTCACCTGCTCCGGTCGAAAGCCATAAAACACCTCGCCGCGCATCCGGCGTGCGGCATCGGCGATCTCGACCGGCAGCGGCGGCGTCGCCCCGAGTGGGCCAAGATCGATGACCAGGCCACGGTCGCTTTCCGCCGGCCTGCCCTTGAGCAGGTTCATGCCCGGCGCGCCGATGAAGCGGGCGACGAAGACATTGGCCGGGTTGTTGTAGACTTCCAGTGGCGTGCCGACCTGCTGCAGCACGCCATGGTCCATCACCGCGATGCGATCGGCCATGGTCATCGCTTCGAGCTGATCGTGGGTGACATAGACCATGGTCTGCCGGAACTGCCGCTGCAGCTGCTTCAGTTCGGTCCGCATCACCGCCCGGAAGGCGGCATCGACATTGGAAAGCGGCTCGTCGAGCAGGAAGATCGCCGGCTCCATGATCGCCGAGCGGCCGATCGCCACCCGCTGCAATATGTTGACCGACAGCCTGTCCGCCTTGCGGTCGAGCAGCGGCGTCAGCTGCAGCATCTCGGCAATGGCGCCGACACGGCGGTCGATCTCGGCCTTTGCTGCGCCGCGCATTTTCGGCCCGTAGGCGAGGTTCTGCCGCACGCTCATATGAGTGAAGATCGCATAGTTCTGGAAGACGAAGCCGACGCCGCGCCGCCCCATCGGCACGCCGGCCATGTCGCGCTCGCCAAACAGGATCTTGCCGCTGGTCGGCTCTTCCATGCCGGCGATCATGTTCATCGTCGTCGACTTGCCGCAGCCAGACGGCCCGAGCAGCGCCATGAACTCGCCGTCGGCAATGGCCAGGTCCATCGTCTTCAGCGCGGTGAAGTCGCCGAATTTCTTGACCAGGTTCTGCAGATGGATGGTGCTCATGCCGCCACCTCGCGCACCCGGGCCATGCGTTTCATGGCAAACACCGCGGCAATGGACAGCACGATCAGTATGGCCAGCGCGATTGCCGCCACATAGCCCCAGATCAGGTCCTGAGTGGTGAGCTTGTAGATGTAGACGGAGATGGTTTCGGTAGCGACGCCGGGACCGCCGCCTGTCATGATATAAAGCGTGTCGAAGATCTTGAAGTTCTCGATCACCCTGATAGCCAGCGCGATGATGATGATCGTCTTCATCTTCGGCAGCACGATGGTGACGAAGCGCTGCCACGGGTTGGCGCCGAGCAGCGTCGCCGCCTTGATCTGGTCCTCGGGCACGCCGACCAGGCCGGCAAGCAGGATCAGGAACATCAGCGGTGTCCACTGCCAGATGTCGGCGACCATGACCGCGATGAGCGCCAGCGTCGGGTCCGACAGCCAGGCGATGGTGACGGGAGAGCCTGAGATCGCCGACAGGATGTCGTTGACCGGTCCGCCTGACTGAAACAGCATGAAGAACATATAGCCGGCCACCGCCGGCACCACCATCATCGGCATCAAGAGGATCGAGTAGAATATCCGCTTGCCGGGAAACTCGTCGGCAAACAGTGTCGCGAGCGCGAGGCCGAGCAGGAACTCCGCCGGCACGCAGACGATCATGACGATGGCCGTGCGCTTCAGCGCACTCCAGAAGCGCGCATCGGCGGCAAGGTCGGTGTAGTTGGCGAAACTGTTCCACATCGACCAGGCGTTCCACCAGCCGGTGCCCGACAGCGGCGACCAGTCGGTGAGGCTGATATAGAGCTGCATCAACAACGGGAAGACGGCGATGAACAGCACCAGGATCTGCGCCGGTAGGGTCAGCCGGAAGCCGAGCCGTGCGCCCTCGTCCGGCAACACCGACGTCGCTTTAGAGGCCTGCATGTCGCCCTCCGAAATCGTGGCTGTCACCGCGCTCATTGCTTGAGCGCCCCGAAGGTCAGCCCGCGAACCAGGTGGCGCTGGATGGCGATCCCCATGATGACAGGCGGCACGGCGGCGATCAGGCCGAGCGCTGCCTTGGCGCCGTAAAGCTGTCCGGTCATCGAGGAGGACAGCGAGGCCATGTAGACGGGGACCGTCACCCATTCGCGCGTCGTCAGAAGCAATGCAATCAGATAGTCCGACCAGTTGAGGATGAAGACGAACAGCGCGGCACTGGCCAGCGGCGCGCGCATCATCGGCAGCGTGATGCGGGTAAAGACGCGCCACCGCGAACAGCCCTCGACCAGTGCCGCCTCCTCGATCTCGCGCGGCATGTCGTCGAAGAAGGTCTTCATCAGCCAGAAGGCGAAAGGCAGCGTGACGATGCCATAGATCAGCGACAGCCCCCACCAGCTGTCGGTGAAGTTGAGGAAGGCCCACATGATCATCACCGGGGTCATGACCGCCATCGGCGGAAACAGGCGAAGCTGGATCAGTGCCAGCGGCAGGTTCTGGCCCGAGCCGAAGCGCGACAGCCCATAGGCCGCCGCTGTGCCCGCCGACATGGCGATTGCCGTGCCGAATGTGGCCGACAGCAGCGACGACAGGATCGGCTTCAAAGCTGTGCGGTCGAGCGCGACGATCAGATTGTTGGTCGATTCACCGAAGACGAAGCGGAAATTGCTGAGTGTCGGGTTCTTCGGCCACCATGTCAGGTCGGCGCCGGTCGCCGACCATTCGGCGATCGGCTTGAACGCCATCGACACCATCCACAGGATCGGCACCAGCGTCACCGCCATCGCCGCAAAGATCGCGGCATAGCGGAATATCTCGAAAGGAACTGAACGCTTCATCTTGCGGCTTTGCTGGGTCCTTCGTTGCCGAGGGGAAGGGCGACCGCTCCTCCCCTTCTTGGTAAGATCCTGCAAGGATCAGGCGATCGGGTCGAGGACGGTCGGCCAGGCCTCCTTGTTGGTTTTGATGGCCTCGAGAAGCTTCTCCTCGCCGGTGCGGCGGGCAATCTTCTTCCACTCGGCCTCGGTGTCGGCCATCGCCTGCTCGGCTGTCTTGGCCTTGGTCAGCGCGGCGACGAGGTTCTCGTCCAGCGCATTGTGGAAGGCGGTGGCGCCGGGATAGTTGATGGTGGGCACGGTGCGGGCGACCGTCTCTCGCACCACGTCCATGTGGTAAGCATGATAGGTCTGGCGAACCAGCGGATCCGAGAAATCCGATAGCCGGAACGGATCGAAGTAGCCGCCCGGATTGGCAGTCATCCAGGCGTAGATGCGGCTTGAACCCAGCCACTGCAGGAACAGGTAGCAGGCCTCCGGGTTCTTGGCTTGCGAGGACACCGACGCCGATAAATTGAGCCACAGCACCGACCGGCTGACCAGCTTGCCGTCGATCTCGCGGCCGGGTGGCAGCATCGAGCCGATCTTGCCGGTGACGGCTGAATCCTTGTTGCCGGCATTGTCGAGGAATTTCGGCAAATTGGAGAAGGCGCAGGTCATGGCCGCACCGCCCTTGGCGAAATTGCCGTACTGCTCCGGCCAGCCCCAGGAGATCGCATCCGGCGAATGATGCGAAAGCGACGCAATGTACTCGTTGGTCGCCGCGATACCTTGCTCCGAATTGATCAGCGGCTTGCCGGTATCGTCGAACAAGAACTGATTGGGCGAAGCCATTGAGACATAACGCTGATACCAGTTGGTGTAGCCCCAACCCTGGTTGCGCAGATCGGTCGAGCCGAACAAGCCCTTATCCGGGCGCTGGAAGAAGGCCGCGATCTCGTCATGCTGCTTCCAGGTCTTCGGCGCCGCCAGTTCATAACCGTATTTGTCGGAGAAGGCCTTCTTCTCGTTTGCGTCGCCGAACAGATCGGTACGGTAGACCCAGGTCTGAAAGTCGCCATCCAGCGACACGCCATAGGTCGAGCCGCGATACTGATTGAGCAGCGAGACGCCCTTGGCGCCGTCGACATAGCCGCGCTCGGGATCGTCCCATTCCGGCTTGTATTGCGCGACGAAGTCGTCGAGCTTGAGGATGCCGCCGGTTTCGGCGAGGTCGCCAAGGCGGTTCCATTCGACCGCGTAGATGTCATACGCCCCACCCTTGGTGGAGATGTCCTGCATCGTCTTGGTGAATTCCTGGCCGTTCGGCACACCGACGATCTCTAGCGGAATGCCGGTTTCCTTCTCCCAGAGATCCTTGATCGACGGCGCGCCGGCCGGAAACGGCTGGGTTAGCTGGCCGATCGAGCCGTCGGACAGGCCAAGTACGATCTTGGCCGGCGCCTTGCCGGCGCCCTTCATCGCCTTGGCCGCCTCGATGGCGCGGCCCTCCGGCGTATCGGCGCCATACTGATAGCGCTCCGAGCCGTCGAAGCCCGTTGGGCCACCGATCATGCCGGGCGCCAGGGCATCGGCCGCATAGGCACGGCTCGGGCGAATGAATTTCGGTGCAATACCTGCGGCGGCAACAAGGACTGCCGCCTTTCCACCGGACGCCAGCAAACGGCGCCGCGACACGCGGATCAAATTCGACATTGGAACTCCTCCCTCAGGGCCTTGTTCCTCCACGGCCCTATGATGGATATTGACGGCACTATACGAAGGCTGTCAACATCATAAATAATCAAGATACATCATAACATCTCATGGGAGGGGAGGAATGGCGTTTGTGAAGGCTCTCACACTGAAGCCGGTGCTTGAATTTGAGGGAGCCCGGCTGCCCACCTCCCGGCTTTGGTCCGCTTCGGCATTTTGGTGTAGCGCAGCGGCTTGCGCATCGGCCAAGGCCGGTTACATCATTTCCCATCAGAATCATGGGCGGCGATGAAGCCGCTCTGCGACATCGGACCCATGAAATGCGTAATCTCGATGCGCCGTTGGTGCATTTTGGAATGAGGTGATCGACAGTGCGGTCCACCCTGACAGACATAGCCCGGGAAGCCGGCGTTTCCGCCGCCACGGTCGACCGTGTGCTCAACAACCGCGCCGGGGTCAGGGCGCGCACCCGCGAGGTCGTGCTCGAAACGGCACAGCGGCTTGGCTATATCGCTGAAAATTCGAATAATCCGAGCTCGCTCAACGCGCTGCGCGGTGAGGTAATGCGGCTCGATTTCGCCCTGCCCGCCGGCACCAATTCCTTCATCAAGATGCTGCACCGCCAGATTGAGGCTCAGGCGCAGGCGCGGCCGGACCTCGACGTCCGCGTCGCTACCATCGAAGGTTTCAATCCGGACCGGCTTGCGCGTCTGCTGCAGGAACTGCACGGGCAGACTCAAGGCGTCGGTGTGATCGCGCTCGACCATCCAACGGTGCGTGAGGCGATCCGCTCGCTTTCGGCCAGCGGCGTCAAGGTCGTCACCATCGCTTCCGACATCCTGCATGTGCCGAGGGTTGCCTATATCGGCATCGACAACCGCGCCGCCGGCCGGCTCGCCGGCTACCTGCTCAACCGCTTCATGGGCGCCGGGCGTCCGGGCAAGGTCGCGCTGTTCGCCGGTTCGCTCTCCTATCGCGGCCACGAAGAGCGCGAGATGGGCTTCCGCCACATACTGACGGAAGAATCGCCCAATCTGCAGATCGTGGAGATGCGCGAAATGCTCGATGACCGCGAAAAAGCCTATTCTGAGGCCTCCGCCCTGCTGGATCGGCACCCGGACCTGGCCGCCATCTACAATGTCGGCGCCGGCAACACCGGCATCGCCCGCGCACTCAAGGAGCGCGGGCGCGCGCTGTCGACGGTCTTTCTCGGCCATGAGGTGACGGAAGGCACCAAGGAGCTTCTGCTCGACGGCACGCTCGACGCGGTCATCGACCAGAACCCGCGCGTCGAAGCCCGCGAGGCGCTCAACACCTTGAGCCATGCGGTCAGGGGGTTGCCTTACGAACTGCACCAGCCACGGCTGCAGGTGATCTTCAGGGAGAGCATCCCGGAGATCTGAACCAGGTGAAGCAGATGCGTCACAAATTCATGATCGCCCGGGCGAGATCTTGGCGGCCAGATCAAGGGGCCGACTGAGAATCTTCGATCCGGCTCAGGCCTGCAAAATTAAGTTGACTATTGTCATCATGTTTTAATAAGTACCCCTGCCCGGCCCGTGTGTCGAGGCTTCTCCATCATGCCAGCCAGCGCCAACGGCCGCCGCCAGCAATCTTTGCTTTTCCGGGGGCTGCACGCATGAAACTGACAAGCAACAAGACCTTGATGGCGAGCACCGCGCTCGCCTTCGCGCTCGGCCTGTGCGCCGCGCCGCTAGCCGCCGCGCAGGAGCCGGAGAAGAAGGGTATCGCCGCCGAGGCCGACCGGGCGGTCAAGCCTCCCCAGCAGGCTAGAACTGGGCAGAACGAGCCGACCGTGCTTGACCTGATCACCATCTCGGCGACGATGATCAAGACCGCGATCATCGAATCGATGGCCGCCATCAGCGCCGTCGATCAGGAAGAGCTCGAACGCATCCAGCCTGACAGCGCTGCCGACATTTTCCGCACCACCCCCGGCGTTGCCGCTTCGATGAACGGCGACGATCCGGCAACCGCCATCAACATTCGCGGACTGGAGCAGTATGGCCGCGTGGTGGTGACGCTCGACGGCGCCCGCCAGGATTACTGGCGCGTCGGCCACGGCTCAGGCTCGTTCTATGTCGAGCCGGAACTGATCAAGGAAGCAACCGTCATTCGCGGCCCGGTCTCGAACGCCTATGGCTCGGGCGGCATCGGCGGCGTCGTCTCCTTCGAAAGCAGGGGTGCCGGCGATTTCCTCAAGCAGGAGGAACGCTGGGCGCTGAGCGAGAAGCTCGGCTATGAGACCAATGGCGACGGCTTCACCACCAGCGCCACCGGCGCATACCGTTTCAGCGACGACGCAGATATCATCGGCAACCTCATCTATCGCGACCGCGACAGCTACGCCGATGGCAATGGCGATACCGTGCCATGGACCGGCGAGCGCATCACTAGCGGCTACATGAAGGCGACGCTGCGGCCCTCCGACGGCCACGAGCTCAAGCTCGGCGCGATCCTGCAGCGCTACAACGACCAGATCACCGGATCGAGCGGCTCGACCTCACCGACGCTGAGCCGCTACGACACCGACACCACCAACCAGACCTACACGGCTGCCTATACGTGGAGGCCGGACGACAACGAGCTGATCGACCTCAGTGTCAACGCCTATCACAACCGCACGCGCGCCGAGCAGACGCAGGTCTGGCCGGCAACGGCGATCCGCAACTTCCGCTACTACGACGTCGCCACGACCGGCTTCAACCTGAAGAATTCCTCGCGCTTCGATGCCTGGGAGATCGCTCACACCCTCACCTACGGCCTCGATTACTACTGTCTGGAGGCCTCGTCGGAGGCCGCGCATTTCGGTTCGGGCGAGCAGCAGGGTTATGGCGGCTTCCTGCAATGGCAGGGCGACTACAGCGACTGGCTGCAGCTCATCGCCGCCGTCCGCTATGACGGCTACCAGCTCGACGGCGAAACGAAGACCGTGCCGCCGGCGGAAACCTCGATTTCGGGCGATCGCTGGTCGCCTCGCCTCACCGTCGGCGTAACGCCGTTGGATGGCTTCCAGCTCTACGGCACCTATTCCGAAGGCTACCGGGCACCGGGCCTGCAGGACGTCTATCGCGGCGGCGGCGCGCATGGCGGTGGCGACAGTTACCAGCCTAACCTGCTTCTGCAGCCCGAAACGGCGAAGAGCTGGGAAGCCGGCGTCAATCTGAGATATGACGATGTGCTGGCCGCGGGCGACCTGGTTCGTGCCAAGGTCAACGTCTTCCACACCGCCGTCGAAGGCTATATCGACGTCGACCTCACCGTGTTGCCGTGTATGGCGATCAACATCGGCGACGCGCGGCTGAAGGGCATCGAGGCCGAAGCCGTCTATGACTATGGCTGGGGGTTCGCGAACTTCGCCGGCGCCCTGATCGACGCCAAGGTCGTCACCGGCGTCTATTCCGGCCAGGCGCTAAATAACACGCCGCTCGACCGCTTCTCGGCGACCGTCGGCTTCCGCATGCTGGAAGACCAGCTCACAGTCGGTGCGCAATATCTCAGCGTCGGCAAGATCACCCGGACAAGCCGCACCAATCCCGACGCGCCGACAGTGATCGACGACGGCTTCGACCTCGTCAACGTCTTTGCCAACTGGCGCATCAACGACCACGCCAAACTCGATTTCAGTGTCGATAACGTCTTCAACACCGCCTACACCGACCCGCAAAGCGCCTGGTCGACGACGGCGGCGACGGAACAGGGCAAGGGCCGCACCTTCAAGGTGGCGCTCACAGGCAGGATCGGAGGTTGAGAATGAGGGACCCATCGGCGAGCGGACTGGCCTGCGAAGCGCGCTTGAACCTGCGCAACCTGCCGCATTACATCGACCGCATCAGCGACAGGCTGCAGAGCTTCGATGCCGATGCCTCGCGGGAGGGGCAGCGGCTCGACTTCCGCTTCGCCTTCGGCGACGCGTCTCTTTACATGGAGCGGCTGGTCATGCGGGCCAACGCCGCCGACCGCGATGGGCTGGCCCGCATCAAGGACCTGCTGGCCACCGCCGTAGACGTATATGCCAAGGAAGAAAGTCCCGAGATTGTATGGACCGGCGATCTCGCCGAAGAAACCCGCCTCGCGCAGTTCCGTGAGATGGTCGTCACCCAGGTCGGCGACCTGACGCCGCACATGCGCCGCATCCGCTTCGCCGGCGAGGATCTCTTTCGTTTTGCGAAATTCGGCGGCATGCATATCCGCATGCTGTTTCCGACCAGGGACGTCCCCGATCCGCTCTGGCCGGTGCTCGGCAGCAATGGCTTGCCGGCCTGGCCCTCGGACGACAGGCGCCCGGTAGCGCGCGTCTACACCATCCGGGCCCTCGACGTCGAAAACGGCATCATCGAGGTCGACTTCCTCATCCATCCCAGCGACAGCGTCGGCGCCCGCTGGGCCATGCAGGCGGCGCCCGGCATGAAGATCGGCATCATGGGGCCGGTCGGCCGTCCGGTGCGTCCGGCGTCCTGGTATCTCATGGGCGCCGACGAAACCGGCTTGCCGGCGCTGGCCCGCATGCTGGGAACGCTGCCCGCCGAAACCAAAGGCATGGCCTTCGTCGAGATCGCCGACGATGGCGAACGGCTAGTCATCGACAACGCGACCGGTATTGAGCTGCACTGGCTGCCGAGAAATGGCGTGCAGGCCGGCACCGACGACAGGCTGGCGCGCGCCATCCGGTCGGTCGCATGGCCGACCGGTTCGGCATTCGGCTGGTTCGCCGCCGAAGCAGCCGCCGCCAGGACGGTGCGCGAACATTGGCGCGGTACACTGGCGCTCGGCCGCAACGAAACACTGGCGGCAGCCTACTGGCGGCGGGGCGCGGCGGGACTGATGGCCGGCTAGAGCTTGCTTACCATCGCTTGCGCATCTTTGCCCAGACCGATGGCGATCCGGTCGCCGGAGACAATGCCTGATGTGTCGCAGACGACCAGCGGCATGCTGATGTCGTAGAGGAATTCGGCAACGATGGCGCCGACGGCAAGGATCGGGTCCGGCCGCTCCAGGATAATGCCGGCCGGCGCCGTGCCCCTGCGGATCGCTTCGGCCAGAACCGAAGACGAGGACGACGACCCCCGCCCGCTCGGCATCACCAGGATCTTGCCGGCGATATTGCCGCCCAGGTCCGGATGCGAATAGTCGATGATGTCGCCCGTTTCGACGTCGATCCCGCCCCAGAAGCTGAGCGCCTGCGAAAGCACCAGCGCCGGGCCTTGTGCCGGGCCGGAAAGGTGGAATGTACCGGTTCTGGCCGGCGCCTTCATGGCGCGGCTCGCACGACGCGGGCGGCCGCAGCCGAGCGGACGCAGTCCTCCATGTCACCGAAGGCCACCGAGACACCGATATTGCCAGGTGCGTAATGCGCCCATTTGCCCGAATTGGTCATCACCACGCCATCGAGACGCTCGAGGATCGACGTGACATAGGTGCATGTGTCGGTGACCGGAACGAGGCCGAACTCTTCCATGCCGGCCAGTGCGCCTTCGTCCTGCAGTCGCGTCAGCGTGGCACGCCCTGTGTTGACGTAGATCGGGACGCCCCTGCCCGGCGCAACTTCGCGCAGCAGCGGCAACAGGCGCATCCACTCTTCATGGGAGAAATGCGGCGTGCCTAACGACACGGCTGCAAGCTGCACGCCGTCGGGGACGCTCGACAGCCTGACCAGCGCATGGTGGATGTCAGCCCGAGAGATCCGGATTTTTTCCTCCGGCACCAGGCCGTGCAAGGCCTCATCCAGCGTCTCCGCCTCCGGCGTGATGCCGACGGCATGAAATAGCGCCACCGCACCCGTCGTTGCCGCCGCCGCCCCCAGCGCCTTCAGTTGGTCTTCGTCGCGCGGCTGCGGCAGGCCCGATATGACAGGGATGCGGTCGCCAGCCCTTTGCCCGACGATCAGCCCGACGCCGACAAACAGGGCGTCGGTAGGCTCGAAAGCAGCGTCAATCAGCTCAAACAGGATCTGGCCTCGTCGATTTTCACTCAGATGCAGCCCCCAGGCCGGCGCGCGCCCGGTGATTGCGCAGCACAAATCGATGAAATCGCCATAGCGGTTGGTCCGCGCGCCGATCACCGAATTGGCAAAGACGATGGCGTTGGATTCACCCCAGGCGATCTGCTCGCCGAACCTTGGCCGGAACCGAGTCTGATAGGGTGCGCAGGTGAAGGTCGCCTGACAGCCGAGTTCCAGATGCGCCTTCATCAGGCGTCGCGCCGGCGCTTCTTGCGACACCGGCATCTTCACCAATCCGGGATGGATGAGGTCGAACGAACCGACATTCAGCGTCGTCGGCACCCGAACGCGGCCGCCGCCCTCGATCAGCCTTTCGACGAAATCGAGGCTGGCCTGGCCGTGATAGAGGCAGCCGTCGATATGGGCACCGGCAATATCCAACAATTTGTGCGCGCCGACCGCCTTCGAAAAGGCAACCAGGATCTTCATCGCAGCGGCCACGGCCGGACCCTGCTCGCCCTGCAGCATCGACTGGTCGCCCGCATTCAATTCAAGCGACATCGAGTATTCCGCTCACACTTTGCCCGACCATGCTTTCCCCGATTGCGGACCGCCTGGCAAGACTGAAGGATTGGATCTGCTAGCTCGCGTCGATCAGCACCGTACTCTCCGACGACCAGCGCAGCACCACCTGTTGTCCTTCCGCCAGCTTTTCGATGCCGGTGTTCTGCACGATGACCTTGATTGTCTGGCCATCGCGATCGACAAAATACGTGCTGTTGTTGCCGGCGAAGATGCGCTTGGAAACCCGCCCCGTGAGCATGTTGGCATGGGCTCGGTCCGGATTGCCGGCATTGGTGGCGATGCGGATTCGTTCAGGCCGCACGGCGCAGCTCGCCTTCATGCCGGCGACAAGCGTAACCCCCGCGCCTGCGGCAATCCCCGTTCCGTCAGGCAGCCGGATGCCCGTACCAGTGGCGTTGCCGCGAAGGATGTTGGCGTCGCCTAGGAAGGTGGCGGCAAACTCACTCTTCGGCCGATCGTAGATCTCCTCGGGAGGGCCTTCCTGCACCAGCTTGCCATCGCGCAGAATGCCGATGCGGTCGCTCATCGTCAGCGCTTCTTCCTGGTCGTGGGTGACGAAGATCGTGGTGATGCCGATCTCGCGCTGAATACGCTTCAATTCGATTTGCATGTCCACGCGCAGCGCCTTGTCGAGCGCGCCGAGCGGCTCGTCGAGGAGAAGCACGCGCGGCGTGGTGACGATCGCGCGAGCGAGCGCCACCCGTTGGCGCTGGCCGCCGGAGAGCTGGTGCGGCCGGCGACCACCGAGCGTGCCGAGTTGCACGAGGTCGAGTGCGCGCTGCACCTCGCTGGCAATCACCGCCTTGGGCTCGCCGCGCACCGACAGTCCGAAGGCGACATTGTCGGCGACGCTCATATTGGGAAAGAGCGCGTAGTTCTGGAACACCATGCCGATGCGCCGCTTCTCCACCGGCACCCGCTCAACACTTTCGCCGCCTATGGAGATGCGACCAGAGTCGGGAAAGTCGAAGCCTGCGATCTGGCGCAGCAGCGTGGTCTTGCCGCTGCCGGAGGGACCGAGCAGGGCGTAGAAGCCGCCGTCGGCGAAATCGATCGAGACATCGTCCAGCGCCTTGTGCGCGCCAAAACTGCGCGACACATTCGATACCTGCACGCCCGCCATTATTTCTCTCCGCCGAATTTGAAGAAGCGCGCTGTCAGCAGCATCAGCGCCATCGACACGACAATGATGATCGTCGAGACAGCATTGATCTCGGGCGTGAAACCCTTGCGGATCGCCGCGTAGATTTCGACCGGCAGCGTCGTTTGGCCGGGCGTCGACAGAAAGTAGGAGACGACGAACTGGTCGAAGGACACGGCGAAGGCGAACAGCCCGCCAGCAATGACGCCCGGCATGATCCAGGGCAGCGTGACGCGGTTCGTCACCTGCCATTGATTGGCGCCGAGCGAGCGCGCCGCCTCTTCCAGCTCCGGCGCAAATGTCTGCAGCCGGGCCGAGACGACGACGATGACATAGGGCAGTGCCAACGCCACGTGGCCGAGCAGGATGGCATGCAGCCCGCGGCCGATGCCAACGCCGAAAAAGAAAATCAGCATCGCCGTGCCAGTGATCAGCCACGGTATGGCGATCGGCGGAAACAGCAGCGCCTGCAGGAATTTCTTACCGCGGAAGTCGTAGCGATAGAGCCCTAGCGACGCCGCGGTGCCGAGCGCGGTGCAGATGATGGTAGTGATGACGGCGATCTCGACGCTGTTTCGCGTGGCCGCGATCAGCTGATTGTTCTGCCAGAGCGAGGCATACCATTCCGTCGTCCACTCGAACGGCAGCTGGTAAAAGGGCGAGACGTTGAATGACATCAGCGCCATGATAATGATGGGCAGGTACAGGAAGGCGAGCAGCATCAGAATGTAGACCCGGCCGAGCCATTCCAGGATTCGGGTCGTCGCCACTAAGCGGCCCTCCGAAGCACCGGCGAAGTAACCGCCAGGATGACCAGCACCACAGCCAGCAGGATGAAGGACAGTGCGGCACCCAGCGGCCAGTTGAACACGGCAACGAACTGGTCCTCGATGACAGTGCCGTAGAAGGTGCCGGTGCGGCCGCCGAGGATGCGCGGTTCCATGAACGAGCCAACGACCGGCACGAAGATGAGTACTGCGCCCGCCACTAGCCCCGGCATCGACAGCGGAATGATGACCCGCTTCAGCACCTGCAGCCGCGAGGCGCCGAGCGAGCGCCCGGCCTCGATCAGCGAGTCATCGATGGCCTGCAGGGTCAGATAGCAGGTCAGCACCATGTAAGGCACGTAGGAGTGCACTAGCCCGATGATGACGGCCGGATAAGAATACATCAGGTCGATACTGATCTTGAACGGCAGCACGGCGTTGAGCGCGGTGTCGAGAATGCCTCCTTCGCGCAGCACCATCGCCCAGGAGAAGATGCGCACAAGCCCGTTTGACCAGAACGGCAGGATGACGAGGAGGAAAATCGCCTCGCGGCTGCGGCCTTTCAGCACCTTGGCCAGCACATAAGCGGCAGGATAACCGATGATGATGCACCACAGCGTCACCTCGAGGCCGAGGCGCAGCGAGGTGAGCAGAAGCGTCAGGTAGAGGCTCTGCGAGAAGAAGGCGGCATAGTTTTCGAGCGTGAACGCCCACGGCTTGCCCGACAGCGGCAGGTCGGTGATGAAGGAGAAGAAGACCATGGCCGAGAGCGGCAGGAAAATTGCAACCGTCAGCCAGAGATAGGCAGGCGCCAGCAGCGGCAAGGCCGATCTCAGCCCGCTGCGCGACGCGGCTGCGATCTGTACTGCCATGACATCTCCTCCCAAGATAGGAAGGATCAGCCGACATTGATGGTCGGCTGATCGCGGCTTCTGCTGTTACTTCACGTCGACCTTGAGCTGCTGCCAGAGCGCCAGATAGGTCTCGCGCTGCGCGTCAGTAATCGGCGCCTGGAACTGGATGCGCTTGGCGACTGCCGGGTCGCCCATCACCTTGCGGTTGAAGGAACCCTCTGGCAGCGCTTCGACCGCCTTGGTGTTGGCCGACACCGGCGCGCCGACCTTGGTGACCCATTCGACATAGAACTTCGGGTCGATCATGTAGTTGATGAAGGCTTGCGCCCCGGCGACGTTCTTGGAACCGACCGGAATGGAAAAGGCGTCAAGCCAGGCGACGGCACCCTCCTGGGGAATGACCAGCGAGACCGGCAGCTTGAAATGCGTCTTGGCGCGGTCGGCCGAGCCGCTCCAATAGGTGCCGATGTCGATCTGGTTGGAGGCAACCATCTGGTTCCAGTCGTTCTCCGAGCTCCAGAACGTCTTGATCTGCGGCATCAGCGAGGTCAGCTTCGCCTTGACCGCCTCCATGTCCTTGACGTCGTTGATGTTCTGGCCGGTAGCGATGGCGCCGAACTGCACGGCCTCGACGGCATCGTCACGGATGGTAACGCGGCCCTTGTGGTCGGGATCCCACATTTCGGCGATGCTCGTTGGCGGCTTGTCGAAGGACTTGTCGTTGATGGCGAGCGCAGTCAGTCCCCAGACCCAAGGTACCCCATAGACCTTGCCGTCATGGACGAGCATCGGCGAACTCGCCTTGTCTTTGCTGATGTCGGCATAGTTCGGCAGCTTGGATGTGTCGATCGGCTGGATCAGCTTTTCCGCCATTGCCTGGTTGTTGAAGGCGGCGTTGATCATAACGACGTCGTAGAGGCCGGGATTGGTCCTGAGCTTGGTCAGCATTTCCTGTTCGGAATTGAAGAAGTCGTTGACGACCTTGTTGCCGGTCGCCTTTTCGAAGGCGGCTATGGCCCAGGGCTCGTCGGCGCCA
Source organism: Mesorhizobium sp. M0751 (assembly GCF_040320265.1). Taxonomy (NCBI): domain Bacteria; kingdom Pseudomonadati; phylum Pseudomonadota; class Alphaproteobacteria; order Hyphomicrobiales; family Phyllobacteriaceae; genus Mesorhizobium; species Mesorhizobium sp. M0751. The sequence continues at coordinate 142,051 of NZ_JAMYPH010000003.1, read as the reverse complement.
TAGCCCTTCCAGTTGAGTACGTGCACCTCGTCGGCCCTGGCGGCAAATGCAAGTGCGGAGGTGAGGACGGCGGTCGCCGTCAGCAGGGCAGTCAAGTCGGGCATGCGCATGTTCGTTCCTCTCTGTGTTTGCCCGCTTCCCGGGCTTTGTCAGGCTGTCGGGCGTTTGGCCTCTTGCTTCGGGCCATGGAGGCCGATCGGCGGACCGCCGGCATGGCTTAGAAATGTCTGGATCTCGTGGACGGTCGGCGCTGATGAACCACCGTGGCGGGTAACGGAAATGGCCGCCGCCGCATTGGCGTAGCGCGCCGCCTCAAAAGGCGACACGCCGCGCGCCAGCGCGCTGACGAAAGCGCCGATATGAGTGTCGCCGGCGCCATTGGTGTCGATAGCGTCGACCTCGAAGCCGGCGATCGTTTGCGCCGAGCCGTCGGCCAGCCGCACATGGCAGCCTTTCGCGCCGGCACGAATGACGACGCCAATGGCCTTAGGGGAGTGGTCGCTTAGCAGCCGTGACGCGAGTGTCTCGACGGCGCCCGGACCGGCAATCGCGGCCGCTTCCGTCGTGTTGCAGCTCAACCAGGTAGTACGGGCGAGTATCCGCGACAGGATAGGGCGGGGAATGTCGGTGATGACAGGTGTAGGGTCGAGGACAAGCGGTGTGTCGGCCGGAAGCGCCTCGATCCAGTCGGTGAGCGCGTCGTGGCTCTTGGGATAGCTCAGCGTATAGCCTGACGTGAACACCCAGTCGTCTGCAGCGACCACCACGGGCGCCAGCATGTCGAGGCTGAGCACGCTTTCAGCACCCGGCCAAGACACGAAAGTGCGTTCGGCATCGCTCGAGATCATGGCGACGCAATGGCCGCTGTCCATCATGGGCGATGGCGGGGTCAGAGTACTGATACCCTCGGCGTTGAAGGCGCTGCGCAGGAAGTCGCCATTGGGTCCGCTGCCGAGTTGGCCGCCGAACACCACCTTCATGCCGGTGCGGCTGGCCGCGACCATCATGTTGAAGCCGCCGCCGGCGACTCGCGCATAGCTCGACGCAGTCTTCTCCGTGCCCGGTGCCGGCAAGGCATCGATGCGGTAAACATAGTCGACCACCGCGCTGCCGACATGGACGAGACGCCCCTTCATGCCGCCGTATCCTTGCCGGACCTGCTCTTCGCCGTCCGCAGGGCGACCAAGTCGGCGGCGAGCGCGCGCACCCGCCCAATGTCTAGGCCTTTGATCCGGGTGATGTGTTTCTGTGGCAATAGGGAAAGGCCGGTGTAGGCACCGGCCATGCCGGCCGCGATGGCGCCGATCGTGTCGGTATCGCCACCGAGATTGGCGCTGATGACTGCCGCTTGCCAGGGATCGCCGCCGACGACTTCCAGCACCGCGAATGCAGCCGGAACGGACTCCTGACTGGCGACGCCGGTGCCGACCAGATCGGTGATCAGCCGGATCGCGTCGCTCGTCTCCTTGCCTCGTACGAGCTTCTGCGCCCACCCAATGCGCGCGGCGATGTCACCGCCGGTCACCCAATGGCCGAGCGTTGCCCCGTGTCTCGCCGCGGCGATGGCGCTGTCGGAAGCGGCGCGCCAGTCGCCGCCGGCGACGCCGCAACTGACGGCGGCCGCAACTGCAGCTGCGGACGCAATGGCAATCGAGGTGTTGTGCGTCGCACGGCAGGTCTCGGCAACTTTGGCGACCAGCGCTTCCAGCGGCTCCGGCGGCATCATGATGCCGACTGGCGCGATGCGCATGGCCGCACCATTTGTGTCGCCGCCGCGCCCCGCTTCCTCCGGCGCCACGCCACTTTTGATGGCGTCGATGGCGCGTTTGGTTGATGGTCCCAGCAGGTCGTAGCTGCCGCGCGCCATGACATCGCGTTCCCAGTCGAGCAGCGCGTTGACCCACCGCGCATGGTCGAACCGGTTACCGGATTCGACCAGGATACGGCCAAGCAGAAGCGCCTGTTCTGTGTCGTCGGTGATCGTCCCGGCCGGAAGTCCCTTCGACACCGGATGGTCAGCGAAAGGAGCAATGAAGTCCTCGACATGACCGTAGAGTTCGGCAATCCGTGCCGGCGACAAAAGCTGCGTCGGCATTCCCAGCGCATCTCCCAGTGCCCCGCCCACAAGCGCTCCCATGGCCCGATCGGTTATGCTCCCGGTGTCGTCCGGCATCACTCAGAACCTCATATGCAGCGCAAAATGCGCCGGGTTGAGCAGGCTGGTCACATATTCGATCGGCCGGTCATCGGCGGCGCGGGTCAAGCGGCAACCGCGCAGGAACGGCGTGCCTTGCGGGCAGCCGAGGATGGCGGCGTCCTCTGGGTTGAGCATTTCGATGCCGACCCATTCCTCGCCATGGTCTGGAATGAGACCGGCGCCGCGGAGCGTCTGGTGGAGCGAGCCTTCGCGCAGACCGCGTAACGGCACGTCCTCCAGTTCGGGTGACAATGGCAGGCGGCTGCGCTCAATGGAGATAGCGTGGCCGTCGCTGGCATTGGTGCGCACCCGATCGACAGCGATGAAAAACGGGTTTTCTATACCAAGCAGTGCGGCAAGATCAGGGTCCTCGATCACCTCGAGCCGCAGCGTCCGCGTCTCGGCATTGGCGCCGGCGTTGGCGAGCGCCCGCGACCAACCGATTGAGTCATCAACGGGCTTGCCATCGAAGGTGACGAAAGAGCCGATGCCGACTTTCGTGGTGATCAGCCCGCGGCTGGACAGTTCCTCGAGGCCCTTACGGACGGTGTTGCGGCTGACGGAGAAACGCTGGACGAGCTCGTTCTCGCTTTGCAGCCGGTCGCCGAAGCCGAGGACACCGGAGCGGATTTCCTGTTCGAGAACGGTGGCGATCTGTTCGGGCTTGCCCGTGCCGGGAGACGATGGAACCACGCGGCGGACCATAAGCATACCTGTTCATTGCACCTGTATAATCCTGTGCAATGTATCTGCAAAGCCAGCTCTGTCAACCAACAGCGGGAGGGGCCACACAGATAACCAAGCCACTTGATGATACCCAGTGGCCATGAGGCCATGCGAGGTGCGGCGGGCGAACGGATCGCTGGAGATGTCACTGTTCGCTGCTGGAAGACCCGTCGACTGCCCCGTCACCATCTGCAGAATGCGGCAGAATGCCGAAGTCGCGCGACTTGGTCCCATGCGCCGCCGTCAGGAAACCATCGGCTGTGAGACCTCGCCTCAAAAGCTCACGTACCGCGGCCGACCGGCTCGGCATGTGCTTGTCGAAGCGCCAGTTCTCCAACGCCGCCAGTTCATCGACGGTCAGCATGATCTGCAATCGTTCCGGGCGTTCCAGTTCGGACATCTCGGCCTCCAGTCATACCAGCCTAAATGCAGCTGAGTTAGTATGTTCCTAATTTTCTGTAGAATTAGGTACGTGAGCAGAATGCGTCAAGGCCTTCAGATGAGCGAGTCATGCAGAAGTCAGATGAAGCGGACCAAGCATCAAATGGGTAATCAACAAAATACGCTAACTATTTGACATAAAAAGAGTTTTTGAGGATTTCGCTTGCCAATCGCGGAACCTGGGCGCATGGTAGAACACGAGGGACAAACCGCTCCTGAAGGGAAGGTTTTTCCATGCGCTACGGATTTTCGGTTCGCCTGCACGAAGACGTCAGTTCCCGAGTTCGGGCTACATTGCGGTCCGGGATTGCTATCAATCTGACTGCTGTCGCCGAAGCCGCGCGACTGCAGAACCTCGCCGAGAATGTTGCGCGCGAAGACATCGAATGGCTCGTCATGCAAGCAGCCCAGCTCTACGGGGCGGCTATTGAGTTCGACGGCTTCGCGGAAACCGATCTGGCGGAATTTGCGTGCCCTCAGCCAACGCAAAGCAGCCCCGCAGTGGGCTGGGACTCCCTGGAAGACGGAGCGTCCGCTTCGCCGGATCTTGGCCGTCAAACGCATTGAGGCGCGTGCTCTTGTGAGCCCAGCCATGCTACCGCCACGTGCTCGGCAAAAAGCCCGCCGCAATGGCGGGCTTTGGACTACTGGAGGTTTGGTGGACGAAGGCCTCTCGGCCCGGTCCGACATTTCATCCGATGTATTCGCCTTAGCGGCGGGCGATAAGCAGGCACAATTGGCGCAGATCGCTGTCGTAAGTGCCTTCGCTGCTGAGCACGTCAACGCAGCGCTTTTTCATTCTGGCCAACTTGTCGCCCGACATGTCGGCTACGACCTGGGGCAAGCTGGGATTGGACGGGCTGCCCGGGTTGGACGGATTGTCCGGATTGCTTCCCCCACCGATCCCGACACCGGCGCCGACATTGATGCCACTGCCGACCCTGACCCCGGCGCCCGCGTTAATGCCGCTGCCGATACCTAACCCGGCGCCCGCCGCGATGCCACTTGGACCGCCGATCGTCGCGCCGGCACCGGCGTTGATGCCGCTTCTGCCCCCGACCGATGCGCCGGCGCCCGCGGCGATGCCACTGGAACCGCCAATCGTTGCGCCGGCACCGGTGTTAATGCCGGCGCTGCCGCCAACCGAGGCACCGAGGCCTGCCTTGATGCCGCCGCTGCCACCAACCGTTGCGCTGGCACCGGCGTTGAGGCCGCCGCGACCGCCAACCATCGCGCCGAGGCCGGCTTTGATGCCGCCGTTGTCGCCGATGGATGTTCCAACACCAACGGCAATTCCGTCTGCGGCATTCACGGGCATCGAGAGCATGAAAATAACTGCGCTGCCTGCCACTGCATCGGTGATTGTTTTGATTATGGTGGTCATAACACTCTCCTTGCTGTAGTTGCGCTGAACAGCCCGCGACGTCGCCGGTTGCATACCTACTAATTTGCAAGAAGATGATCGGTTTCTTTGCCGATCAACTCGCTGGCCTCATGGTATATTTTCAAAAAACAGCCGCGTGAAATTTGTAGTGAAATTTTCCGAAAGTTTTACTTCGAGGTGGCCTCTACCGATTGAAGCGATGCGAGAATCAGCTGATAGCGCCGCAACAGACGAACGTCGCGACGGTCGGCGGCCAAAAGAAGGCGAATTCCTAATCTGCAAACCACAACATCAAACCGACCCATGGCAATAGAACAATGGGCCGAGAAGGTCCGCGCTGCGCCGGTTTGCTTCACCTGCTGCGTCATTTTTGCCGGAACCTTTCCATCACCCGGGTTGTTTTCTCTGTAGTCGCCACATGATGATAGCCGAATGATGGAGATCAACATGCTTATGAAAATCCTCACAGCTTCCATACTTGCAGCCGGTCTGGCGACCGCGGCGATGGCCCAGAACGCCGGATCGGACAACAACGCGCCTGGCAGCGAGAAGAGCATCGTCGTCCAGCCCAAGCCGAACAGTATTGACCCTGGCACGACCAGCAGCACGATGGGTACGACAGGTGCCATGAACTCCAATGCGGATGAAAACTGCCCTGCAACCCCGCAAGGAGCTCAACCCGATGCGTCCAACAAACCTACCGGGACGGTTTCACCGACTGTCAACGACAACAATTGCGGTAAGTAGTTACCCGCACCAATCGGGCTTACCATCGCAGGTGGGCTTGCGGCAGCGGACCGGTCAGGACTGGTTCCGCTGCCGGTCACGGAACGACGTGCGCCAAGTTGATGGGCCAACCAACCGCGAGATCCAGCGTTGGAATCAAATCCGCTCGAGTTCACGCATTACGTGGTCGCGCCTTGGGTTTGCTTCCGTCCTTGGTGGCGGGCGCCGTTTTAGGCTGACGTGGTGTCGGCTTCGGCCGGCTGGCGGTCTTCTCTTTCGTGGCGATTTCTGCGTCGATTTCGGCGGTAGCCTGATCCCAATGCTGCTGATGCGCCCCGTCGGGCCTGCCTGCCTGTTCCCAGATCGCGTGTGCTCGCTGGCGAATCCGTTCCTGCCTGTCCGTCACTGATACCTCCGTCGACTCGGTTCATGCGTAAACAACTTTGTTTTAGCTGAAATTTCGACCGGCGTCTTGAGTGGCAGGCAACAGCGTCATTGAACCTCTCTGTCACACAGGACCGCGACGCCGAGGAGCGCCGCCTTTTTGATGATTAGCCCTTCAAGGTCGGCGTCCGAGCGCTCGGTTCCGGTGCGTTCGCGCAACAGTGCTATCGCCGCCTTCATCGACAGCAGGCCATCGCCTCGTTCAGCAAGCAGTTTGTCGACGGCTGCGGCCACGTTGACCGGCTCGACATGCGGCAGCATGGGAATGGCTCCTTTCCTTGTTTCGAGACGACAGCGGCTCCATCCCGATCGCTCGGGATGGAGCTCTGATTTGGTTATTAGACCGTGACCTTTCCAAACCCGGTTCGCGGTTTGGGAACGCCGATCACTCGATGACCTGCACGATCTTGCGGGTGCCTGGGTCGACGAGCACGGTGCGATTGCCGACGACAACGTATCTGTAATGTACGTCGGGAACATCGATCGGCTGCAGCTCGACCGTATCGGGCAACGTGGAACCGATATTGAGCTCCACCCCCAGAAGATTGATCGACGCCAGCGGGTGCTTGTGGACGTATTCGCGGATGACTGTCTGCTGTTCGGGCGTGACAATCACCTGGTCCGCGGTGGCCACGCCGACGCCGGCAAGCAACGCCAATCCCGCCGCAGCAGGAACGAGGTGGATTTTCATCGTCTACTCCTGTTGTTACGGGCCTCGCCCTTACAATTGCGACACGGCATTCCGGTCGAAGCGGCGAACCCTCTAGGCAAACGCCCACGCCACCTTGTTGTTCCGTAAGTGGCGGCTAATCGAATAACGGTGAAGTGCCCGCGCGATGCGGCGAATGCACTGCAAATGAACGGCGGTGGCCCGCGTCGCAAGACGCGGGCCGATCGGTTTCCCGATCAGCAGCGATACCGGAGGGGGGGTGATATCTACTGCGTCTAAAATAACATTTAGGACAAGCTAATGTTCCTAAGCGAGTGCAACAAACCTGCCGGCGCAAGCGGCGCGAAGTTGCCGCTCGTCGCTGCTACTGCTTTGGCGGCTGTGGCGGCACCTCGCCGGGCTTGATCACCGGGGTCCTGCCCTCATCCGGCGGTGGCGCCGCCATGCCCTGATCGCCCGTCGGCGGCGGCTTCAGGACCCCACCGCATGGCTCGAGCGTATCGGACAAATTGTTGCCGGCCGGCTTCTGCTGCTGGCTGTTCTTGTCGGGCGGCTCGACTTTGCAGCGGTCGGATTGCGCCTGTTCGCCCGGCTGCGCAGCCGCCGGCACCGCCAGCACCAGCGCACCTAGCATATACGGCAAGAAAATGAGCGGTCTCATGTCAAGCTCCTTTCGCGCCAAGATCTTCTGAATGTGCCAAGATCTTCTGAATGTGAAGGCAGGCGGGCGCGATTGGTTCCGTCGTGCGGCAACGCGCCCGGACCGCAGCGGCCCGGAACCGGCCGCCAGACTTATGAGTTCAACCACTGAGCCAATTCAGGGCCGCTGACATTATGGAGAACCGGCGATGGAACCGCGCAGGAAAGAACGAACCGACGACGAGACCGAGAGCCCGACGATCCAGCAACAGGACTGGGATGCCATCGGGAGCGGGAGAATCCTCCCTGGCGGCGTGCCGCAAAACGGCGATATTCGCTATGACGTCGAGAAAGACGGCGAACTGCCGGAGGAAGATGACGATAACGCTTATCAGGAAAGCGACGAGGCCTTGCCGGACGATGCCGACGAACGCGTCATTTCGCGCGACCTTGCAAGCGAGGGTGGTTCTTTCGACGAGGAATGAGCCGCCGCCTGCTTTCAATTCGGGAGGTCGAAGACCGGCTCCTGGCAGCGATAGACCAGACATTGGCCGTCACGCGTCTTGATATACGCGGCGCGCGGCACCTGCGGCCAGTCGCATTCATTGCCGAATTGGCGGACGTAACGGTCGTAGGTGTTCTGGCCGGTGGTGAGCACCACCGAGCGATGCCTCTGGATCAGAAGCTGTGTCTGTTCGCATGTCATCGCGCGGCTGTCCGGCCGGGCGTCGGCCGTCGCGGCAAACACAAGCGCCCCGGCTGTCAGGACTGCCGCTTTTGTCAGGACTCTGGCAAGCATGAAACCACCTCCCGTGAAGCCTAACGCGCATCTTGATCTGGCAAACGCCGGATCGAGCCGCCCTGTCGCGAAAGAAAGATCGTACAGAATGCGAGGAAAAATGCAAAAAGCCCGCCGCACCTTTCGGCGCGGCGGGCTCCAACTGAACGTCACTATTTCGTCGGGCTTGGGCGGCTTACTCCTCCTTCACCGGCCCGAACCGGCGCACCATCATTTCGAAGACGATGTCTGAGATCCACATGGCCGAGACGCCGATTAGGAACGCCGCGGCCAGCGTCGTGGTGTCGTCGTCGGGAGAAGGAATGGGCAGCCCGGCGGCGCGGAAATAATGCACGACCGGCAGCGTCAGATAGGCCGCCGCCAGCGCGCCGCAGATCGGCGAGGCCACCATTTCGCGGACCTTGTAGCGATGGCGCGACAAGGCCCGCAAAATGCCGCCGGACAGGCCGGCGACCAACACCGGCGCCTTGATGCCCAGGACGTGGAGCAGCTCGTGCATCATGGCGTCCACCCGCACCATCTGGCGCCCTGCCCGTTGAAGGCGTTCATCTCGTCGAGCTCGGGCCGGCTCATGGCGGCGACGACCGGGGCGGATGGCCGGCGCGGCTGGTTGTGGTCGCACCAGACTTGCCGCGGATTGCCGGCCGGCGCGGTTGTCGTGCAGCCGGCGAGCACCAGGCACAGGATCAGCGCTTTGCCCATTTCGCAGCCTCCGCTCTTGCTGCCGCATCGGGCATGCCGGCAGCCTTGCGCGCTTCGGCGGCGGCCTCGCGCCTCATTTCGAGGCGGTCTTCGGCGGCCGCGACTTTTGCCTCTGCCTGTTTGACCGCCTCCTTCTTCGCCCGGTTGATGCCGCCGGCAACGTAGAGGCCGATGCCGCCCGCCACGGCAGCGAATAGTGTCATGACGACCTTGTTGCCGATGATGGCGCTGAGAATGCTGAGAAGCGCTGCCATCACAAATCCTCGGCGCGGCGGCGGCGCAGGAACTCGGTCAAAACGCCGTTGATTACAAGAAACCAGGGGAACCATTCCCCCGGAATGATCGGCGAAAGCACCTGCGGGTCGACATAGGTGACGATGGTCGCAGCGATGCCGATGGCCGTCTGAAGCCGCGCCCAGAATATTGTCTCGCTGTCGCGGAAGAAGCTCTTGATCCGGGTCCACATGTCGTTTCCTTCCGAACAGATTGAGGATGGCTGATATTTTGAGGATGGCTGCGATCAGCGCTGCCCAGAGGCCGCGCCTGGCGGCAGGCACACGAGGCGCAGAGGGCGCAGGCGTGGCGGTCGGTTGTGGAACGGCAATTGGCTTCGCGGGATCTGGCGGGGCTGCAGGGACGACCGCCGATGACGCCGGGCCGGCAGACGGCCAAGGCGTATCCTTGATGCGCGACCATTTGCGATAGGCCTCGGCAAGCCTGGTATCGTAGGCGTTCTTGCGGTAGCCGGCGCCGTTGTAGCCCTTGGCAAAAGCAGCCCAGTCATGGTTGCGCAGATTGTCGTCGAGCCGGTTCTCGACGATGAAGTCGATCGCCGCGCCGAGCTGCAGCGCCTCGTCCGCCATCATCGCCTCGGCCATCGCCTCCACGGTAAGGAAGCCGGCCGCCTTGAAATTCTCGCCGAGAACCTGGCCCAGCCCCCACGAAGCGGATTTGAGCGCCGCGGTTTCATCGATCGCACAAGCTGCCCTGAGCCGTGGGTAGCTATCCCTGGGATAGGGCTTCTCGCCCCACTTCGGATAAGCGAGGCCGGCGGCTACCGCTGTAGCCCGCTTGGCACCCGACAGATTGCGGTAGAAGACGTGCGGTTCGAACAGGATGACCGGCCGGCCAACGGCGTCGAAGCCGTGCCCGCTGGTTTCAACATCGAGGAACGCGTGCATCTCGTCCTCGCCGACGCCGATCCGGGCGCCGAGTTTCGGCAAGTCTATGTCATCGAGGCGCCTGGCGGCGCCCTTGAACGTTATGTCCATGGGCAGTCCTTTCCGCCCTTGCGGGCAAGGTTTTGAAGTTGAAAAAACAGATGCGTGGCGGCAAAGCAGAATTGGGCGGCAGCGCGCGCCGATGTGGCAAGGAAGGTTGATGTTTTCGACCCGCCGTGTGAAATGGCCGCGGGATGGTGCACATGTCTGATGATGAACAAACCGCCGCGGCGCGCTGGTCGGTGAAGTCCGAACTCCGCGCCGTCGGCCGCGACAAGCCGCTGCTCGCGGTGCTGGCGGCGATCCTCTGCCTCTATTGTGCGTTTATCGCCGGACCGATCGTCTATGCGGTGCTGGCCATCAACGGCATTGCGGATTTCTTCAAATGAAGCCGGTTCCGGCGATTTCGCGCCGGCCCGGCACGTTGCGTTTACCGGCCCCGAAATTGCTCGACCTGGATGAAATTGCTTAGCCGGGATGAAACTGTTCCCGTCTATCGTTCGTACCTGTAGCGGGTACGGGAGGACACGTGACAATAAGAATCAGGCTTCCAGGCGGGACTTTGAAGATCAAGAAAAGGGTCGAGCTGCGGCGTCGCGAGCAGAAGCGCGAGGTGCCGGTTTGGCAGGTCGGCAATTACTTCGTCATCTGGTGGCCGAGCGGGATGTCCGATCGTCCATCCTCGCCCAACAAATCCTCGCCCAGGAAGTAGCCCGCGCACCCGACGATCCCGACTGGGCATTGACGCTTCCATGCAGGATCAGGAACCGCCGTGCGCGCCAAAACTTCCGAGACCGCTCGACAAATCCCAGAAAAAGTCAGCGGCAGTCGTTGACTCTTCCGCCACGGAAGGTCTTTGATGCTGCATTGCACAATGAGGCGGGCCGATGGCAGTGCGTATCAGAATGCCGGGCGGCACGCTGAAGGTGAAAGTGTACCGCGAATTGCGCGATCGCGAGCGCGCCCGCCGCATACCCGTCGTCAAGATCGGCCGGGTCTATTTCACCTGGTGGTCGAACCGCCAGCGCCTGGTTGACGATCAGTCGCCAGGGTGACGCCTTTATTCTTTCGGCCTGGGATGCGCCTGGGAAAGCCCGCCCCGGCCTCCGCAGGCCAGCTTGCAAAATAAGTTGATGAGGGTGCTGTTGACTCTTCCGCAACGGAAGGTCTCTACTTACCGCATTGCACGAAAATTGCTGCGTTGCACAACGGGAGTTGGACCGATGGCAGTGCGTATCAGGTTGCCTGGCGGCACTCTGAAGATGAAGACCTATCGTGAGTTGCGAGCCCGGGAACGCGACCGCCGCGTGCCTGTGATGAAGATGGGCTCGCTATATTTTGTCTGGTGGTCGAAAAGCCAGGAACCTCACCAGAAGCCGCAGGACAGCAGACGGTAGCGGCCCGCCGCTGCCGGTCTGCGTCGGCGATGAACCCTGACAATTCCGAAATACTGCCCCAGTTGTAGGATTTCTGGTCGGCCCGCTGTGCCATGTTGGTGCGGACAGCATCACGCCTCGCAGAGCAATTCTTCTGACGTTTTTCGGCGATTTTCAAGCGGCGTCCAGACTGGCGGCGCAGGCGCTCTGCAAGCTTGCAAACCGCCGCCGCTTGTCGCAATACCTAGGCCGTGAGGAGTCGCATGGATGATAGAGACTGACCTGCTTATTGCGAACCAATTTCGGTTGTCGGCTCAGTTAGCCGAAGGGCAACTAATCCCACGCAAAATCATTGATACGGACATCGAAGACGCAGCGCCGGCATTATTCGAAGGGGCACACCAGCATTGGAAGCATTTCAGATTCTTTGAGCAAGCAAAGCCTTTCGCTGAGACGTTGTCAAAGCCGCACTTCGACCGTAACTGATATGCCATTCGTTCCATCATTCCTCTACCGCCTAGCCGGCATCAACTCCGGTCCCGCGACGAAGGACATGGGCTTTACCTTCCAGCATGACTCGGCCGGTTGGGCGGCGGAGGCCCTTGGCGCCGGATACCTAATCTTAGAGGGGTCTCTGGCGATCGACTTTATTATCTCAAGAAGCTCAGCCTTGTCGGGCTTGGCGCCTGTGCCCAAGCGGTAGGCGGCATCCTCTGCCGCTTTTGACTAGAGACTTCGTCTCGACGGCTTGGCGAGTCACCGCACGCTCAGCGGCGAGCTCTGATGCGGCGCGCGAACCACCAGTGGCAAACTTCTCGAGTGGCTTAGCAAGCTTGCCCGTCCCGCCACGGACAATGGCCAGTCCTTTTGCAACAGCCTCGCCAGCTGTCTCTAATGCTAAGCGCCCTTCGGCAACTGCCCCCGAGCCAGGGGTGACGGGCAGTTGCTCAAGGAAATCCCAAGGAGAATCGTGCAGATCCTGGAGGGCCAGCCCAATGTCATGCGGGGCTCGCCCCAAGGCCTCGAAACCTTCGCTGAGATAGTTGCCGAAGTCCTCCGCGGCGTGTTCCAGTTTCGATTGAGGTTCCCTAGGGCTTGAAGGAGCAGACGGTTGATTCTGCTTCCCGGCGATCACTGGTGCAACAACGGGCCTGGCCGGTTGGCTTTCGACAGATTGAGGAAGCCCGGCTTGGAAGAGCTGTTGGGATAAGGCTGCTCGGACCTCTGGATCGGACGCCCCATCAAAGAGGCTGTACAGGATGGTGTGCTTGTCCGCCTGTGGCACGCTCCTGTCTTTGAATATCGTGGCGATGTTCTTCAGAACAAGCTGTGGCAAAGGTTGATAGTTCTCGATGCCCAATTGCTTTTGTGCTGCAACTGAAGCGGCGATTGCTCGGCCATAAGCTCCTGGGTCGTAAGTGTCCGGCTCTCCTCGACGATTCCATGACTCGCTGTCGGGAGTGGTGATCGACGCTCGGAAAAACCTTGCGAACGTATCCGGCAGGATCTATCCGTCTGGCTTCCAGCGTCTGAAGCGCGGCGGCGGCCGTGACGTGATACCGCGCCTGCTCCCCTCGGGAACCTGCAGGACTAAGTTCGGCGTCGCGAAGTGCGGCATGGATCGCCCGGTTCGGCATGATGCGCATGTCGAAAACCTGCCTGCCAACATCGGCCCGCCACTCGAAATCCCTGAAGCGCTTGTCGCCCTCGTCGAGCCCAAAGACGATCCTGAATGCGTCCCGGCCAGGCATCTTGCCGGAATAGGCGCCAGTGCTTGCGATGGCGTCGGGCGCGTTTTGCTCGGCGAGACCGATGTTGGTACGAAGCTCGATCTGCTGAGCGGTTCTGGCCGCCTCCGCCTGTCGGGTTAGCGCTGCCTGTTCTTCTTGCGAGAGGTCGTCCCTGAACGCCTGCGCCACCATTTCATCAGGCGTCTGTTTGCCGACGCGGTCACCCTTCGCTGCCGCGGCATACGGCGCACCAGAGGCACTGGAACCACCAACGGCCTCGGCGGTGTCGTCCTTGGTTTGGTTCTCCGCCTGCGCCGCACCCAGCATCTCTGCGGCACGTTTCGGGTCCTGGGCGATCATCGCTTGAACCAGTGCCTTGGCCGTGTTGCCGCGCCAGGCGACTTCCGCCGCTTGCCGGGCAAGCGGGTTGCCGATCTTGGCAATCAGGTCGAAACCGTTCTGCCGGATCGCCTCGAAGTTCTCGGTGTCGTTCGGGTTGCTTTGCGCGATGGCACTGGTTGAGACGTTATCGATCTTGGTCCACTCGGCCTGCTCATACTCGTCGCGCCGCTGAAGCTGTCTCGCCGCCATCCGCAGTGAGCCGGCATCGCGCATTGCCTCCTTCTGCCTGGCGAACGCGGCGCGTTGGCTTTCGGGCATTTTCGGCAGGGCGCCGTCGAACAGCGTGTCGAAAAGGCCGGTTTCGATCATCCGGCCGGTGCGCGGATCGACTTGGCCATACATCGTGTCATGCAGGCCGCTGCCGTCGGCCGGCGCATTCGCCGTCACCTCGTCTTCCGCTTGCGCGATCTGGCCGTTGAACCGATGCCGCGCGAGTTCGGCGTCGAACGCTTCCTGCTGCTGCTTCTGCTGCTGGTAGCGTTCGGCGACGGCAGAGAGCTCGTCGCCAAAACCCTGCATCGCCCTGCCGACCGGCGATCCTTCGGGATAGGAGAGCACATTGCCGGTATCGAGCCGGCGCTGAGCAAGCTGGAGAGGTATGGTCGCCATTTGATATTCCTTGCCCAAGGAGCCCGCAGACTCGAACTGCCGAGATCACCGCGCGGTCGTGCGCCGCACCGGCGATCCGGCCCCCTTCGTCGGGTCATGAATTTGGAGAGGTCGCCAATGAGGATTGGCCGGCAGTAATGATGCTCAAGGCCGACGGGCGTCGGCTAAACGGGGCTCGGTCGCGGCAACCTATAGTGATCCTGCTGTGAACTGGCCGAGGTCGCCGGAATGATCGGTCGGAGCAGGCTGTGACTGTGGCAAGGCCGGCGCTCCCAAGCCCTACCCCTCCGCCCTCGCCGCCTTCTCCAGCGCCGCCAGCTGCGCCTCGTCAAGCGTCAAAAACCCCATAATGTGCTGCACCACTTCGGCCCGGGCGTTGCTGAGCGCGCTGTGCAGCTCGAAGCCGTTCGGCGTCTTGGTCTTTGCCAGCCACTCGCCATAGGACGGCCGGCGGTAATAGCCGGTCGCAGCGGTCAGGTCGGCCAGCACCATCTCGCCGTCCTGGCCCGAGAATACCCTGAGATAGGCCTTGGCCAGCGCGTCCCGCGCCTTGGCCGGGCCGCCGGCCTGGCTGGAATGGGCGAAGCGTTTTTGGCTCATGCCCCGCCACCCTGTACGTCGCCGCCCTGCGGCATCAGCCCGCCGAGCCCATCGAGCAGGCCGCTATCGCGCGCCTGCACTGCCGCCGGCACCGCATCCTTGGCCACTTTGCCGGCGGCCGCAACCGCCGCCATGCCGGCCTGGGCCTGCTGCGCCTTGGCTCTGGCATCGCGGATGCCCGCCACCTCGTCCTGGCGGCGGAAGATGCGCTGCGGGCTGCGGCCGGCGCCCTGCACGATCTTCAGCGCCTCGTCGCCGTCGATATTGTCCATGACGCCGGGGTCGAACTGCGCCATCTGCATGGCGGTGGTGACCACCTGGATGGTGTCGCGCGCTTCCGCCGAACGGCGCAGCACGTCGAGCGGCCCGGTGAAGGTCGGCCGCAGCGCCTTGCCGGCAAGGCTCGCCGGCGGCAGGAAGCGGCTGTCTTCCTCGTAAAGCCCCTTGTCTTCGAGGATGCCCAACTCGCGGTCGAGATTCGAGGCAAAGCCGGCCTGGATGATCGAGCCGGACGGCCCGAGCAGGGCGCCTTTTTCCTCCTGCCGGATCAGCGCTTCGGTCGCCGTCATCTGCGGGTTCTGCACCAGCGTCTGGAACAAATTGACGAACATCATGTCGCGGATCTCCTCGGCCCGGCTGTCGGCATAGTTGAAGGCATAGGTCGGGTTCTGGCCGGTGACGATCGGCGCGATCAGCGGCCGGCCCGCATCGTCGATGAGGCCGGGATAGTTCTCGCCGGGATTGAGCACCGGCACATAGTCGAGCCTGGCCTTGGAGGCGGTCGCCGGATCGGTGATCTGCTGCAGGGCGCGCAGGCCGGAGCGCCGCACGGCGTTCTCCTCGCGCACCGTCGTCAGCGCCTCGATGGTCGGCGAGATGCCATAGGGATCGCCCTCGTAGCGGCGCCAGTTGAAGCACGACACCGGGAAGGAGCGAAAACCGCTTTCCCTGACGATCACCTCCTCGTCCTCGATGACGTGATAGGACGCGAATGCCGTATCGAGATACTGGTAGGTGCCGCTCAGACTGTACATCTTGCGCTCGTCGCGCGGCTGGATACACTGGATCAGCGAGATTCTTGTCTCGCATTTGGCGGGGTCGTCGACCAGTATTTTGATCCGCACCGGCAGTCTGTCATAACCGAGCAATTGCGCCGCCTGCCGCGCCGTGCGCTCGTAGCGGCGGTGGAAGATATCGACCTGGCCCCAGCGGTTGCGCGAGAGATAGCCCTCGACCACGGGAATAGAGGCATAGCGCATCAGCGTGCCGCCAAAACCTTCCTCGGCATAGAGATAGGCCGGGCCGTAGCGCACGACATTGCGCAGGCAGGCCTGCGTCGCCGGCACGAAGTTCGAACTGGCGGAGTAGCGCAGCGAAAACAGGAAGTCGCGCAGCGCTTCCGCCCATTCCCTTTCCTCGTCGGTCTCCTCGTCGTTGATTGCCGCGGTCGACAGCCCATGCCATTTCTCCGACTGCGGGATGATCAGGCTTTCCAGCCCGGCGGCCAGCCGGTTGGCGGCCGAGTTGATGGTGTTGGCATAGACACGCGCACCGCGCCGCTCCTGCCGCTCGGCCTGCGAATCGGCGCCGGCCTTTCGGCCGCCGCTCCACATATGGGGCGCATCGGGATCGCAGAATTCGGACACCGCCTCCCAGACATGCTCGTACTGGCTGCGCTCGCTCTCCAGTTCAGCCTGTCGCGACAGAATATCGCGAGCACGGGAATCGCTCATGGTCAGCCTCGCTTGATGGATTTGATTAAAAAGGAAAACGGCGGGACGCCGAAGCCGCCGATCTCCCCCCTTGAGGGGGAGATGTCCGGCAGGACAGAGGGGGGCGCTGTCCAGCCGACTTCTCAGTACAACAGCGCGTTCCGGCTCACCGCCGGCAGGAAATACTCAAGCAGGCATTCTCAAAGGGCGGCGATCCTTCGCGCCCCCCTCTGGCCTGCCGGGCGTCTCCCCCACTTGGGGGGAGATCGGCAGCTTCACCGGCGGCTCTTCATGCGCTGGGCTCGAGCGCCGGGCTCCGGCCAAAGCGCTGCACCACGAAACGGCCCATCTTCTGGCCGGGCACTTCGATCAGCGTGTAGGTGATCCAGGACAGCAGGCAGACCACCGGCAAGACGACGGCAACAACAATCGCAAAGCGCACCGGCGCCGACAATTCGTTGCCGAATTGGGTAATGACCAGAGCCGCAACCGGCTGGAGAACCAGCAGATGGATCAGATAGATGCTGAAGGAAAGCTCACCCATCAAATGAAAGAACCTGTTGGCGAGCGTCATGGCGATCTTTCTGGCCACGATGCCCATCATTCCCGGCAGCATCCGGTAGAGAACCAGGGCAAAGAAACCCACGACGAGCGCTTCGCGCATCAAAAACTTGCCAAGCCCGTAGCCGCCGCCGAAGGGCAGCGCGGCCAGAGCCATGGCGAATGCCAGATGCACGAAAGGCCGCTTCTGCCTTTGATGGACGACGCCCGCCAGCAGCATCCCACACAGGAAAATCTGCATCTTCAGCGGCAGGAACGACGGCATCGGAAAATGAACCGACAATTGTCCCATCAAGAACACGATCGCACTGCCTATCGCCGCGACCAGGATACCGCTCCATATCCAATCAAGCCTGCGCACCACCAGCATAACCGCCGGGAATAGTGCGTAGAACTGCATCTCCAGCCCCAGGCTCCAGTCCGGCAGCGGCGTGCGATAGGCGAAATTCGGCACTAGGCCGAACAGGAACAGCAGATGGGCGCCGATATTCTTCAGGCCGCTGTCGAGATAACGTTCGGGCGCCTGCGGCGACCGCAGCAGGAACTCGTCGATGACCATCCTGGACTGGTAGAGATAGGGGCCAAGCGCCAGGGCAGCGAACAGCATGACGTAGAACAGCGGCGCTATCCTGAAATAGCGGCGGGTCCAGAATTTCAGCCAGGTTTCCGGCCTTTGCCAGGGCTCCTTGGCCTGGCGCAACTGGTAATGAAACACCATCAGGAAGCCGGACAGCATGATGAACAGATCGACGCCGAGATCCGGTTCGCCGAGGATAGGAATCTGCCAGCCGGTCAACAGCAGGCAATGGCCTATCAGCACCCAGATCGCGGCGAGCGCCCGAAGCCCGTCAAGGCACTCGATGCGCGATGCTTCCGTCATGCCGAACTTCTCGATGGCCATGTTGCAATGCAGCATGGCGGCTGAGGGAGGAATGTCAACCGTGCGGAGGGAACACGAATTGCGCTTGGTTGTAACGGAAAACCCCGCAGCTGCGATCTCCCCCCTCGTGGGGGAGATGGCCGGCAGGCCAGAGGGGGGCGCGAAGGAACGCCAGCCTCTGTTTTCGTTTCCCACCGGAATGAGCCGATGTTTCCAACTACAAATTGATCACCAAGGCCGGCGGGACAGCGCCCCCCTCTGCCCTGCCGGGCATCTCCCCCACGAGGGGGGAGATTGGCGGCATCACCCGCCTCGCTTCTTCACCAGCCTTGCATGCCGGCGCCAGTACCACCAGGCCAGCACCCGGTTGCGGAACACTCTTCTCATCGCGCCCATGTCACACCCCCAGCAGCACGCGGCGCTGGCCGCTCAGATCGCCGGGCGACAGATCGGTCTTCACGGTTCCGGCGGTGCCGTCATTGGCCGCCAGCTGGGCCCGCAACGCTGCTTCGCGCGCCTGCACGTCCTTGTCGGCAATGGTAGGCGTCGGCGGCAACGGCTTCAGCGCCGGCGGCTTTTGAAAAAGGCACATGGTTTTCTCCAAGGGTTCTTGTCCAGTCGTAGAGCAGAAAATCCTCGCCGTTCCGGCCGTAGCCCGGCAGACGGCAACGTTGCGTCGCGCCAAGCCGGGCAAGCCAGCGCAGCGCCAAATCATTGGCGGCCAGCGCTCGCGCCTCGACCCGCCATGCGCCACGCGCGGCAACTTCAGGCCCGAGCACGGCGTGAAAGAATTCCGTAATCCCAGGCACGCAGCGCCTCGTGCGGCGCGTGCCCCAGCTCCAGGCGATCCACAGCCCGCTGCGCTGCTCGGCGGCGCCGAACCCGGCCTCCGGATTGCCGTCGAGCTCGGCGACATAGGCAAATCCCTGCAGCGCTGTCAGCGCCAGCAAAGCCGGCGACCAGTCATCGAACTGGCAATCGATCTCGGCCCGGTCCTCGGGCCGCAGATTGGCGGCGATGTAGCTGAGATCGCGCAATGTGGCGGGAATGATGCGGAGTGTCATGCGTATCCTTTGTCATCCCGGTGCGAGGCGGCGCGGCGGAGACTCTCGGGATCCTGCCATCCGATTCCGCAGTGCTTGCCACAACCAAGCTGACGCGATAGTAATACAATACAACCTTAGAGGGTACCATGAGGCCTTTCATTCTCGCCGTGGCAGCGGTGTGCGCGTTGCCATTTGGTCCGGCTCGGTCGGAGATCTCCAGAAGGGGGTGCTCTTCAAATCGCTTGAGTCGGGAGCACTCACAACCGTTATTCGACAAGGCTCCGGCAAAGCCTACTTCACGAAAGAAAGAGATCACTTGCAGGCAGGCACCGCGGCGGAGCTAAAGGGCGAAAATGAAGGCGAGCGCGCATTCATCTAGATGCATTCTATACCCTCCGCGACGATGAAGGTGTCGAAGCGCTACTCAATTTTGTTGATGTTGGCTGCGCGCCGTAGTTGAAGGGTGATGAGTGGTTTTCATAACTTAACGCTGCCTAATAACGAGGCGATCCTTTCTCATGAGAGCAGTTGGCTTTGCACTTGGCCTATTGATGTTGTCGGCGCCGCTTGCCGTCGCCGGGAAAGCCAGCGAATGGACCGTTTCCATCAGCGGCGGAAGCGAAATCGAGATTCCCGTTTTCTTTGCTGACGGCGATGCTCGATTGCTTGGTGGATTCGCTGGAAACTTCGGCACAGCGTTTGAACCGGAAGAGTATCCGGGCGTCCAGCTTCGTCAGTACCGAGCCGATACCACTAACAAGCGCCCGTTCGAGTACCTCAAGGAGGAGCTCGTAGGAGATACTGAAAAGGTGACATACAAGCTTGACAAGCCATCGTTTGCCGCGATTTCCGGCACCTCGGCGGATGGCACAGGAATCTTCTATGGCATGTGTCAAAAACACGTCATCGTCACCTGTTTTGATATGCACTGGGACAAGGAAGACCAGGCGATGTTTGGGCCAATTGCCGAGCGCATCGCCCGGTCATTCCGAAAAAATCGGTGATCCGGATATCTCTTCGGCGACTAAACCTGCGAAAACAATTCGCTTGTCGCGCTCTAAGCAGCCACTTTGCGGCGCTGGCGAGTGATATTGTGAGTCCTCACCGTAATTCCTTCAGATAAGGCCGAAGCTTCCCGGCGTAGTTTGAATCGGTTGCATACGCCCCGAACTTGCCATGCTGAAGTTCGGCAAGGGCGCTGTCGATGTCCGTGGCGTCGTTAGCCTTGCCGAATCTGCGTTGCATGAAGGCGATGCGATCGCGAATGCCTTCGTCAGGAGTGGCGTATTTGCGAAAAACTTGTTTAACTCTCACACTGCGACCATTGATTTCCTCATGCGTCCAAAGGCGTTGCGTCTCACCTTTCCACGATTTCCCAGCTTTGATGCCAAAATAGTTGAAGCCAGGGGCATGCTTGCCGCTGCCGCTTTCGTGCGCTGCCTGAGTGGCCATCAGGCGGGCTTGCGTGTCGGTCAGGCCCGCACTCTTGCCAGCTTGATAGAAGGCGTTAACGAACTTCTTGCGATTACCTTTGGCGGCGAGAAGGTCCGCGCCGAAGTTGCCAGCCCCCCCTTTAAATGTCTCGAACTGCTTTCCAGCCTCTTCAACACCAAAGACGGCAGCGAACTGCTCAGGACCAGGCCTGCCGCCGGAATAGGTAGCCCTATCGGCGACGGCCGCTCGCGCGTTCTGGGATGCAATGTCGACGTTGACGCCGGCGTTGACTAGACTTTCCGCATTTGCGGCGTGCGCCCCTTGGACAAGGTCATCAACAGCACTGGGTGAGAGATCGGCAAGCAGAGCGTCGGTCGGCAAGTCATCCTGAAATGCTTGTCCCACCCGTTCATCTGGTGTGAGCCTTTTGGCGAGGTCATCCTTTGTCGTCAGCCCATCAGAACCACTAGCCGGGGCAGCAGAGCCGCTAGAAATGCCGTCCGTATTGTGCTCGGTCCCGCTGTTTGCATCCGCTGCAAACGCAGTCCTGTTCAGCAGGTTGAGAGCCTTGATCGGATTTGCGGCTATCACTGCCTCAATGCGCGTCTTTGCCGTGCTTTCGCGCCAAGCGGCTTCGGCCTGCAACTTGCCCTGTGGCTCGAGGCCCATCCTGTCGAGAATATCAAGGCCGCGCCGGCGAGCGGCCTCAAAGGCAACAGCATCGTTCGGATTGCTCTGAGCAATAGCGTCGAGTTCGACCCGTTGAACCTCGGACCACTGATTCTGCTCATAGTCCTTGCGCCGTTGAAGCTGCCGTGCCGCCATGCGCAACGAGCCGGTTTCGCGCAGCGTTTTCTTCTGCCTGGCGAAATCGGCGCGTTGGCTTTCCGGTATTTTCGGCAGGGCATCGTCGAACAGCGTGTCGAACAGACCGGGCTTCACCACCCGGCCGTTGCGTGGATCGACCTGGCCATACATCGCGTCATGCAGCCCGGCGCCATCGGGCGCTGCGTTGGCTGCCACATCGGCCTCGGCTTGAACGATCTGATCCATCATCCTGCGGCGCGCAATTTCGATGTCGAACGCCTCCTGCTGCTCTTTGCGCTGCTGAAAGCGCTCGGCGACGGCCGAAAGCTCGCCGCCCAGGTCTTGCATGGCGCCCCCAATTGGCAATCCCTGCGGATATTGCGCCGCGTTGCCGGTATCGAGCCGGCGCTGCGCAAGCTGGAGAGGTATGGTCGCCATTTAGTTGTTTCCTGTCATGAGGGGCCCTCCGACGGAGATCACGGCACGGCTGATCGCATCGCATGCCGGCCGCCGTATTCGCGCGCTTTGTCGGATCGAAGATTTTTGGCGAGACAGCGGGGTTGCCGGTATTGCGGATCCCGCCGCCAGAAGCGCCGCGGTGCCGCGTCGAAGAATTCCGCACGCAGCAGCGCTCCGAAGTTACGGCATGGATCCTCGGGTCAAGCCCGAGGATGACGACGCGATAGGCGCTCAGCCCTTCACCTGAACGCCCCTAGCGGATCGGCCTGCCCGGCCTTCCGCCGCGCCGCCTTGAACACCGCCGGGTCGACCACGGCTTCCCTCAGCATCATCACGCCGTAGCGTGTGGCCGCCATCAGATCGTCGCGCAGCTTCACCACCTGGCCGTCCCTGCGGTGATAGAGGCGGAACTCCTCGAACCACGGCAGAAGCGTCGAGAACACCTTGAAGCGGCCGCTCTGCATGCGGTCGAGCATTTCCATCAGCCCGGCCTCGACCGAGACCGAACCGTCGGCGAACTGCGCATGGCTGGCGAGCATGTTCAGCCCGTGCGCTGAATATTGCCTGGCAAGCGCGGTGCCGGCACCCTCCAGCGTCTCGCGGCGGCCGTCGCGCGGCCATGCCCATGGCAGCCATTCGCCCCATGGTTTCAACGTCAGCGCCTGCATGGCCGGCGTCTGCTGCGAAGCGCGGCAGGCCTTTGTGACATAGACGACATCGGCCCCCGTATCCCAGGCGAGCTCAACCGCCGCCGAGGGATGGTCCCAGCCGAAATCGAGTGCGCCCAGCCTCGGCCAATAGCGCGGCAGCGGGAACGGCTCGCAGGCGATCAGCTCCTCGGCCACCGGAAAGATGCGGCCGGAGCCGAGCACCGGAATGCCCTTGGCCCGCGCCTCGCGCTCATGCGCCGGATAGGCGGCAATGATCTCGGCGCGCTGCTGCGGCGTATAATGCTCGGCGTCGTCGATGGTCATGAAGGTGACGTGTCGGGTCATTGTTTCTCACCTTCGCAGCCTGAATGGTTTTGGCAAGCGCGGTTCCAGCGCCCTGCCTTGCGGGTCAATTTTGCATCGCTCCGGGGCAGCCAGCCCACCGAGCCCGGATCCAAAAATCGTGGTCAGATCGCCCGACGTTTGATGCGAACGACTTTCGGCGCCTGCGCATCCATGAACATGTAGCACCTGCCGAGCAGCGCCTTTTTGCCAAAATCATCGAACACGTTCTGCCCGAGCGGCGTGATCAGCACCTCATCGGCCGTCAGTCCGTCCTGGTGACGAGCCTCGATCTCTGGCCAATGCGCCTTGGCAATATCGGTCAGCACGACGTTGAAGGCAGGATGGTTGTAACTGACCAACACGTTGCCGTCGTCCATGTCGGACGGTTCCATGTCCGGGTGGCAATTGTAGATCATGGCAAGCGTCTGGATGGCTGCCAAGGATGCAGCGCCATCGGCAAGGCCAGCCTCAGCAGCACGCAGGTGCCGTTTTCAAGGATGGCAAAGTCACGCTCCTGGTTGAAGTAATAGCCAATGCGCTCCTCGATGCGATCGATGGGCTGCGAAAACGATGGCCGCCATTTCGGGACAGGAGGAAAAGTTGCTGACATGCCGACGTTGCCTTCTGGCGATACGACAGTCAGTCTAGTTCCGGATCATGGCTTGGCAATGCGGCCGGAGCCGAGCACCGGACTGCCCTTGGCCGGCGCCTCGCGCTCATGCGCCGGATAGGCGGCAATGATCTCGGCGCGCTGCTGCGGCGTATAGTGTTCGGCGTCGTCGATGGTCATGAAGGTGACGTGTCGGGTCATTGTTTCACCCTCGCGGCATTGAATCGTGATGGCAGGCGCTGGACGTATGCTGTTGTTCGGTAAGATTTTTATGATGGCGGGACAGCGCCCCCCCCTCTGTCCTGCCGGACATCTCCCCCACGAGGGGGGAGATTGGATGTCATCCTGGTCTTCGCCAATCTTCAACGGTTGCAGGCAGGCGGGACGCGGAAACTGCCAATCTCCCCCCAAGTGGGGGAGATGTCCGGCAGGACAGAGGGGGGCGCGAAGGAACGCGAGTTGTGCGAGTTCGCAGCCCTGTCACCCCTTCCCCATCCCGCCCACCTCCTCCGCCGACAAAAACAGCAGCACCACATCGCTCATGCCGAGCAGCGGCGTGAAGGTGACGATGGTGATGCCGCCGGTGGCGTTGGTGCGGGTCAGCCCTTCGGAATAGATGTCGAGCGGCGGCTCCTCGTCGAACCAGACGCCGTGCAGCGTTTCGCCCTGCCATTTCTCGCGGCCCTTCTCGTAGCTCTTGAACGACAGCACCGATTCGTCGGCCTGGACGTCGCCACCGCCGCCCCAGCGCACCACGACGCTGTCGAGCGCGCCCGGCGCCCGTCCCGCCATCGTGTTGAGGATCGCGTCGGCCGGGATCATGCCGGTGCCCCAGGCCGCCTGCTGCTGCGGCGGGCCGATCAGGATGCGCTGCGGGTTGTCGCGCGTGCTTTCGCCGGTGACGCCGGCCGCCCACATCCGGACCGGACAATCGAAAACCTTGCCTTGCCACCAATCGGGATAGCGGCCGGTGAGGTGCATCGCCCATTCGGCGCCGCCGGCCCTGGTCTTGCCGAGCTGGTTGCCGGCCATGAACAGGCGCTCGCGATTGGTCGCGCCGGCGGCGTGGAACTCGGCCTGTCGGGGATAAGGCCGATAGGCGGCAAGCTGGTTAGTGCGGCGCCTCCGGTCCAGCTCCGCCAGCAGGCTGAGATATTCCTTCCTTGCCGCCCGGCTGTGCGAGGCCTTTTGCGGCGCCCGGCCTTTCGAGAAACGGCCGGAGGACGGCCTCGAGGCCGCGGATGCGCTGCCTGATTTCGTCATCGCTCAATGCATCCAGATTGTTGATGTTGACACTCAGATCCTTGGGCAGCACCGACAGCACGAGCTTCAGGTACTGGTCGGGCTTTTCGGCGCGCACCTCGGCGATGACGCCGGCGCCGTGGGCGCGAAAATCGGCGCGGATC
Source organism: Mesorhizobium sp. M0751 (assembly GCF_040320265.1). Taxonomy (NCBI): domain Bacteria; kingdom Pseudomonadati; phylum Pseudomonadota; class Alphaproteobacteria; order Hyphomicrobiales; family Phyllobacteriaceae; genus Mesorhizobium; species Mesorhizobium sp. M0751. Next base: position 117,476 of record NZ_JAMYPH010000003.1, on the reverse strand, counting down.
GCTTCGAGGAAACCGTCGGCCAGCGTCTTCTTCGCCCGCCTGGTTCGCTTGCCGGGTGCCTGATCGTGCTGCTGCGGATCGCCGGTGGAGGGAGCCTTGGCCATGCCCTACTCCGCCTTCCCGGCGGAGATCGCCGGCTTTTTGTTGGCTGGCCGCACGATGCGCTTGCGCGGCTTGGCCTTCTTGCCGACGCGTGCCGACTTCGGCTTCCGCAGCTGGCTTGCCGGTTTCGCATCAGTGGTCGTGCCGGGCTTCATCGCACCGGCGTCGGGCAAGGCATTCAGCCTTGCCCTGAGAATTGCCGCCGCCTTGCTGTCGGGTGCTCCCGACGGGAAGCCGAAGCCGCCGACCGCATCAACGGTACCGCCACGCATCATGCCGATCCGCACGCCGGCTGCGACCTGCTCGAAGCGGCCATGGCGGGCATAGGGTGCGGCGCCGGCGAACTCGCCGATGGCACTGACGACCTCTCGGCCGTCATCGTCGGTGATGATGGTGGCGTAACGGTTGGACATGGGGGCTTCTCTGAAGTGGGCGCACGGGGCGCGTTAATCTGAGGATCGTCGGGGTCGCGTTCCGTCGCGCCCCCTCTGTCCTGCCGGACATCTCCCCCACAAGGAGGGAGATTGGCTGTCATCACCGCTTTCGCCAATTTTGTAGGATGCAAAAAAGTGCTGTCGCCCAAGCTGCCGATCTCCCCACTCGTGGGGGAGATGTCCGGCAGGACAGAGGGGGGCGCTGTCCCGCCGACTTACAGCCGGCAGCACGCACATCATTCGATCGAAAAGGAGCCTGAAACAAAAAACCCGCCTCGGCGGGCGAGTCGTTGGAGCCAATTAGCACCATACCCAGATTAGTAGCATAGCTGCCGGCACAAAGCAAGAACAAAATGTGGCACCGGCGGAAAAAAATGCACTGACGGCCTCGCACCCTCGTCGGTGAACGGCTGGAAGGAGGGGCGAAAAAGGTGGGCCATTGCGTGAGACTTGCGTTGATGGGATGGTGATTGCGCTTGAGGGGAACGCGTCATGGGCAATGTCACCAGTCACTACGGCAGCGAGGGCAGCGACGGCATCGTCGATCGCATATTGGCCGCGATCCCGGACGCCGACCCGGCCGGCAAACTCGCGGCCGCGCAACTCTATCCGTTCGATCAGTTCCATGGCCGCGAACTGATCGCCACGCAGGAGCATGCGGCCCGTCTTGCCCCTTCGCCGACAGATCGAATCCTGGATATCGGCAGCGGCATTGGCGGGCCGGCAAGGTTTCTGGCCTCGACCTATGGCTGCGAGGTCGACGGCATCGACCTGACTCCAGCCTTTTGTCGCCGCGTCGAGCCGACTGACCGCACTCAGCGGACTGGCAGACAAGGTTCGCTTCCATCAGGCCGACGCGACGAAACTGCCTTTTGACGACAGCACCTTCGATGCGGCGATCTGCTTCTATGTCGGCATGAACATCGAGAATAAGGCCGCGGTCATCGACGAGGCCCGGCGCGTGCTGAAACCGCGAGGCAGGCTGATCTGGACCGAAGCCGTGCTCGCGGGTGGCGAGCCATACTATCCCGTGCCCTGGGCGGTTTCACCCGCGACCAGTCACCTCGCCGATCGGGAAACCTTGAAAACCCTGTTTGTCGATGCCGGATTTCGCATCGACGAAATCGTCGACGAAACCGGCGAACATGTTGAGCTGGCGCTGAAGAGAGCCAATTCCGGCATCGTGCCCTCGCCGGCCCAGCAGCAGGCAAATGAAATCGTCATGGGCACGGAATTCCTGCAGCGCCGCCGCAACTACATCCGAAGCCTGAGTGACGGAAAGCTCGCCTCACTCGCCGTGATCGTCTCCAAACCGGCCTGAAACCTCCAAACCGGCCTGAAACAAAAAACCCGCCTCGGCGGGCGGGTCGTTGGAGCCAATTGGCACCATACCCAAATTAGTAGCATAGCTGCCGGCACAAAGCAAGAACAAAATGTGGCGCGGTGGCAAAAAAATGCGATTTCCTTTGCGCGCCGCGAGGTTGTGCTCAAAAGACGGTCGCCAAGGTGGTGTTCCTTCGCGCCGACTTCACAGCCGGCAGCTCACGCAACGTTTCGGTCGAAAAGGAGCCTGAAACAAAAAACCCGCCTCGGCGGGCGGATCGTTGGAGCCAATTAGCACCATACCCAGATTAGTAGCATAGCTGCCGGCACAAAGCAAGAACAAAATTCACCTAAGACGCGAAAAAATGTGAGAATACCCCTCGCCTGCTCGCTTTGGTGGCGCCGCGCGGACCATTTTGAATTCGTTCCTTCGACCGGCAATAGAAATTTTGGCCGGAACCGGCTTGTTGCGTGGTCAATTCAATGCTTTGCTGCACGCCTTGGTTGAGGGCAGGGAATCAAGGTCGCGACATGGAAGACGGTTCGGGCTCTCTGCTCGGCATTATTATCAGTTGGCTCCCGATGGTTCTGACGCTCGGGGTGTTCGGCTATTTCGTCATGAAACTCGTTCGCGTTCAGCGCGGGTCAGTCGCGGCTATCGAGGCCATTGCGCAGAAGCTGAGCGACATGGACGCTCGCCTGGCCAAGAACGCCGCGGAGCCATCGCCACCCGACCGGTCGTAGACCTGCCCGCCGTCCCACACTGGATCGCAACGCGCGCTGGCGCGTTTGAACCCTAGCCAATGGGAGCAAAGCCATGAACGTCGCCAATCTGCAACTCGAAGGCCTGCTTATGGCCATCGCATCGATCAATCAGGTCCTGGTCCGCAAGGGCGTGCTCTCCGTCGAGGAGATAGACATCGCCTTGCGCAAGGCCGAAGCCAGCGAGACCAACGAGGAAAGGTCCGAGGGCATGTCGGCGTCGAGCCGCGACGCCGTCAACTTCCCGATCCGACTGCTGGAGTTGGCCAATCAATGTCAGCCGGAGACGGACATGCCGTCCTTCTCGAAACTGGCGCGCATGGTCGGCCAGATCAAGGAACCTTACAACGACCAGATGTGACGCAGCGATCAGAACTGCCGCCGCTATCGGAACGACGCGCCAGGCCGGCAGGCTAGCGCCCCTGCAGGATCTTGATCACCTTGCTGTTGTCGGCGGTCGGTGAGGACAGCCTGCGGTAGTCCGCATAAGTTAGCCTGCCATTTGCAACGGCATTATAGAGCCGATTACAGAATGCGCTATCGTGCTTGGCGACACTGACATTCATGAACGCCGCGAAAGTCTTTCTTTCGGCGAGCGGGGTGGACCTCTCGCGTGCAATGCATTCGTTGATCGCCGTGCGCTTGGTGACAGGGCTGCCTTCAAGCGTGGCATGCATCGTGTTGAATTCGCCTTCGGTCAACGTTGTGCAGCCGGCAAGCAGTGACGCGCCGATCATGGCGGCAGCAAAACGCGTGGCGATGTTCATGAATTCCCCCTCAAGACCCGTGTCTTGCTTAGCCCGCGGAAAGTTGGAAGTACAGAGGGGAATGCAGGCGCATCTACTAAAAGCATAAACCTCGAACGCTCGTACTTTAGCTGTCGCTTTTATTGCGCTCGACCTGCGGATGGCCGGAATGGCGGTACCCGGCCGCTCTCGATCGTCACGACGATGCTGGTGCGGATCGTGCTGCCGATCTGGCCCTGGTCGCGGTCATAGACCCGACCGCCATTGTCGCAGCCACCCTTCTGAGCGCCTTTGCGGGAACGCCGGATGCGAAATTCCGGATCACCCCCTGCCAAGCCTCAGCGCCAGGACGCGGCCCGGCCCGTGCACGGCGGCGAACAGCAGCCCGGCCAGGAAGGTGAAGTGATCGACGAAGAAGCCGAACTCCGCCTGGTTGCCGGCCCAGTGCGACGGCCCATGGAAGGCGAAGCCCAGGAACAACACATAGGCGCCGGCGACGAGTGCTGCCCAGGAGAAGAAGGCGCCGGTCAGGAAGCATAGGACGAGGACGACCTCGAGCAGGGCTGCGCACCAGGCCAGGAACAGCGGGAATGGAAACCCGGCCGCCGCGATATAGCCGGCGGTGGCGCCGATATCGACGAATTTGAAGATCACGGCCATCAGGAAGACGGCAGCGAAGATCAGGCGGGCGATAAGGATTGCCGCGGTCTGCCACGGCGACTGAACGGTTGATTGAGCGGTTTCCAAGGTCATGATGTCCTCCCAGAGTTGCGATGGTTGTGCCCCAAGGACGCACCACCGGCCGCAAGCCCGACATCATCCCCCGAAAAACCTGAGAGATACAAGCGCGGGGCGAGAAGGCCTTGCAGGATTGGGTTCCTCGCCCAGTGGAGGCAGGGCGCATATGGGCAAGTGCCCCCTCACCCGGATTGCCAACCGAATTGCGAACGGCAATTCGGGGCAATCCGACCTCTCCCCGAGGGGAGAGGAGGTCGCCTGCGTTGGTGCCAGGCTCTTCTCCCCAGCGGGGAGAAGGTGGCCGCGAAGCGGCCGGATGAGGGGGATCCCCTATGCGATTGCCTGCCTCTATTGGGGCGAGCAACCAGGTTCAGGACTACCTCACCTTGGCCCCTGGCTGGCTGATCGGCTCCCGTACCGTTCCATACTGGCTGCCCCAGCGGTCGGTCATCGCCCAGCGTATGTCCCAGAGTTCCGGGAAGAAGCGGTGGCGGGCGCCGGCCTCCAGCAATTCGACCGGCCGGCCCTTCAGCGATTTCGCGCCGAGCCCGATCGTGCGGTGGATGAGATAGAGGTGGTTGGCACGGAATTTCTGGAACAGCTCGTCGAACTCGACCAGCGCTTCGGCAACGACATAGCTGTCGCCGTGATCGTAGCCGGCATCGTAGACGTCCTCGACCGAGAGGCCGCGGCCGTCGAGGTATGACGCCTTGAAGGCCCGCCACAGATCGGGCGGCAGGCGCAGCAGCTGCTTGAAGCCCGGTGATTCCTGGCCGCTGCCATTGCCGAGCTGCAGCCGGATCTGCTGGTACTCCTTGGGCGACATGGTTTCGAGCAGGTCGAGCTGCGCCGTCATCATGCGCATCAGCCGGTGCACGCGCCCCATCAGCGTGACGATGCGGTGCGTGTCCTGCCTTTCTAGGAAATCGACGACATCGACCAGCGTGTAGGCGATGAGCTTCATCCACAGCTCCTCGACCTGGTGCACGATCTGGAACTGCAGCTCGTCGGCATTGACCATCTCGGCCAACGGCTTCTGGCAGGCGAGCAGCCTGTCGCATTTGAGGTAGACGCCATAGTCGCGCATCTCAGGCGTTTCGATGCGGGCATAATAGTCCTGCTTATCCATGGCCATGCTCCTTGCCGCGGCCGTTGGACCGCAGGCGTTTATTGGATCCCGGTCCCCTGAGTCTAATCGCTTTCTTGCCGAACATTGTCCCTTTCTGTTATTCGATTGGCGGGAAACGAAGGACGAAAATTGTTTCTGAAGCAGATTGGAAGAACGAATGATGCTGGATGCGGTCGACCGGAAGATCGTCGCGGCGCTCGAACGCGAGGCCCGCATCTCCTTTGCCGCGCTCGCCGATGAGGTCGGCCTGAGCAAGACGCCGTGCTGGAAGCGGGTCAAGGCGCTTGAGGACGCCGGCGTCATCCGCGGCTACTCGACCCGCATCGACCCGGCCAAGCTCGGCTTCGGCATCGAGGCCTTCATCCAGGTGTCGATCGATTTCGAACTGTCGGACGCCTTCGAGGCGGCGGTCAAAACGCATCCGCTGATCCGCCGCTGCCATGCCACGACTGGCGAGGCCGACTATCTCCTGCAGATCGTCACCGTCGACATGATGGCGCTCGACAGGATGCTGCGCGAGGAGCTCAGCCGGCTGCCCGGCGTGCGGCGCACGATCACCTCGATGGCGATGCGCGAGATCAAGGGCGGCATCTCGTTCGCCAATGCCGTCGGGCATACGCAGACCAAGCGATAGACCGGTCAGGCCCTGGTCATCAATTCGCGTCCCAGTCGCTTCGGTTGCTCGGCGCGCAGAACCACATTTGTCGTCACCGTGCCGTAGTGGCCGATGCTGTCGACGATGCTTTCAAGATCGGGCGGTGACGGGACCACGACCTTGACCAGAAAACAGTCCTCGCCGGTCACCCGCAGCACCTCGACCACCTCCGGCAATTGGGCGAACTTCTTCAGGCAGGCCTGGATATGCACATGCGTGGTGCGCAGGCGGATGACCGCCATGGTGCCGAGCCCGAGCGCTGCCGAATTGATCACCGCCTTGTAGCCGGTGATGACGCCGCGCTCCTCCAGCCGCTTCACCCGTTCCGAGGTGGCGGGCTGGGACAGGCCGACGCGGCGGCCAAGCTCGGAGATGCCGATGCGGCCGTCCTCCTGCATGATCTCGATGATCGCCAGATCGGTAGGATCGAGCCTTGGCCGATAATCGCTGTTTCGCATGATCGCCTTTAATCCATCGGATTTCTTCGCTGCTTTCCGATGACCTCTCATTCCGCCGCCCGGGAGAAGACCTAGAATTGCACGCGCCGCATCAGGAAAGAAGGGCTTCGCATGACCGACTTCATCATTGTGCCGGGCATCGGCGGATCGGGCAAAGCCCATTGGCAGACGCATTGGCAGCAGGCAAACCCGGCGATTCGTCGGTTCAACCCGGCGAGTTGGGACGCGCCGGATTTCGACGACTGGGTGGCTGCGCTGGACACCGCTGTAGGCCTGGCAAAGACACCACCCGTGCTCGTCGCCCATAGCCTCGGCTGTCTGCTCGTCGTACACTGGCAGCGGATCTCCACCCGCGAGATCAGCGGCGCGTTGCTGGTCGCGGTTCCGGACCCGGCGTCGCCGGCCTTCCCCTCCTCCGCCCTGGCCTTCGCCGACGCGCCGCAGCAACGGCTTCGCTTTCCGTCGCTGATTGTCGCCAGCACCAACGATCCCTACGGCTCGCTGGACTATGTCAGGGCGAACTCCGAGCGCTGGGGCAGCGATCTCCATATCGCTGGGCCGCTTGGCCACATCAATGGCGACAGCGGTCTCGGCGACTGGCCGGCGGGGACGGAACTGCTGGCGGCTTTTCTCAGGAAAACGCAAGCAATCGCCCAAGGCGCCGTGCTTCAGCCGTGACCGCACCGGGAACGGCTACCGCGCCGCCGCCCTGACCTGGTTTGTGCGCCGCGACGCCGCGCCTCAGTTCGATGCTGCGGCGGGCGTGCTGAGTTCGAGGAACGGCACTGTCGAACCCGGGATCATCGACTTCGGCAACTCCCCGTCCCACTTCTCGGCTTTGGTCAGTTCGACCAGCAGCGGATTGTTGGCAAGTGCCGCGGCGCGGGCTTTGATGGCTTCCGCGGTCGCATCGCCTTCGACCCTGGTCTTGTAGGCGCTGGCCTCGGCTTCGGCTTTGACGCTGTCGGCGCGGCCCTTGGCCTGGGTGACGGCGATGTCGGCCTTGATCTTTTCCTGCTGCAGGTTCTGTTCCTGCTTCTGCACCTCGACCTGCGCCGTCATCCTGGCTTCGACCGCTTGCTCGTAGGCGTCGGAGAAGTCGATGTTCTCGACCTGCACGCTGTCGATCATCACCGGCCCGTCGGTTACCGCCGCGATGGCCTCGGCGACATCCTTGTTGAACTTCGCCCGGTTCTGGATCACCGACACCGCGTCGTACTGGCCGAACACCGTCTTGATCTCCTGCGGTGCTTTCCTGGCAATGACACGGTCGGCCAGTGCCTCGATCGACCCGTAATTGGTGTAGACGTTGCTGACTTCGGCGGCCGGCACGTGGAAGTTGACGGTGACGCGCATGTCGGCCGGCTGCTGGTCGCGCGAATAGGCCTGCATGGCCGGCAGGCCGCTGCAATCGTTCTGGTTCTCGCAGCCCCATTTGAGCACCTGCTGGCGCAGGCTGATCTTCTCGACGCGCTGCAACCACGGCAGCTTAAAATGCAGTCCGGGATCGACGACCGAACTCAGCGCTCCGTTGGTCAAGAGCACGCCGCGGTCGCCCTGGTCGATCGTATACCAGGACCCAAACAGCGCAAAGACGCCGAGCGCTACGATGACGAGTGCGATCAGGCCGGAACCGATCGACCCCGATGCCGCCCCCGGCTTGCCCTGCGGACGGCTTGAACTGCCTTGCGTTTCGGTCATTGCCCCACCCCAACCTGATTGCCCGTGCTGCTTTTGCCCACAATAGTGGCGGCATTGCAATCCTCTGGATACGGAAGGACCTTCGCGCCGGCCGGCCGGACCGGCGGGGTGGTTCAGGCTGGCTAGCGGATTTCCCCTGCAGCCGCGGCAGCGGGCAGGTGCGCGTTGCCTGGCGTCTCCTTCTGCCGTTCGGCATCGCTTTTGCGCTTCGGGCAATCCTCGTAGTCGTGGTCGCGCCCGCCGCAGTAGGAGCAGCATTTTGCCGGCGCGTCGGAGCGAAGCATGGTTGGCATGCACAAGAATGCACTAAACCCGACAGATTGCGAAGGCTTGCGCACCGGCAAGGTCGATTTCGCCACGGAACCGCTGCTGCCGCATGAAAGTTATCTGCTCATTGCAACCGGAGCACAGGACATGGCCGACGACCCGAACCGCTACGAGACCGGAGCGAGGAAATATCCGGCAAAGACGAGCCCCGACGCGGCCGACGAATTCTCGCAGGACGCGGCCGGCAACAAGCCACCGCCCGGCGGCATGGGATTGACCAGGCCGGCTGACGATTTCGACGACAAGACCCGGCATTCGGAGGGCCAGAACCCGCCGCGCGCAGCGATCCGGCCAGACGGCAAGCCCACCGCCAAAAAGCCCGGCAAGGACGCAAGACGATGAACGTCGCCAATCTACAGCTCGAAGGATTGATGATGGCGATCGCGGCCGTCAACAACGCGCTGGTCCACAAGGGCCTGCTGTCGGTCGACGAGGTCGACATGGCGTTGCGCCGGGCCGAGGCGGCGATGACCAGCGACGAGCGTCTCTATGAAGACATGTCGCCATCCAACCGCGACGCCGTCTGCTTTCCGCTCAGGCTGCTGCAGGCGGCCAACAATGCCCAGGGCGAAACCGGCATGCCGTCCTTTGCCGAACTGGCCAGGATGGTCGGCCGGACCAAGGAGCCCTATAACGACCAGATGTGATGGAGGACGCCATGGCCGACGACAAATCCAAGACCAAGCAGGATCGCAAACTGGTCTCCAGCGAAGAGCCTTACGAGGTCGCCGCCTTTGCCCGCAAATACGGCATACCGCAAAGCGAGGCCGCAACCATCATCAAGCGTTACGGCCCCTCGAGGAGGAAGCTCGACGCGCATATGGCTAGCCGCAACGCCTGATCCAATTTTGGCGGCGGCCGCCGTTCACGCCAGAAGTGTCCCTGCCCTGCCGCCTTGTCGAGCGTATCGGCACCATCGGCCCGGTGCCGGCCGCTGCTCGTCGCGTCGCGGCTGCGGGATTCAACGCCTGGTTTTGACAGCCGCGGAATACTCTCGCGGCGCAACAACTCATTTACCTCGACACTGTACCAGTCCGGTGAGCAAAGCCGGGGGGTCGGATGCAGGAACAACTATTGCGCTACGAATGTGTCATGGAGCCGAACGGCCGATGGATGGTGTGGGACATCGTTCATGATCTGCCGGCGCAATTTTCGGAAATCGCGCTGATCGGCCTGAGCCGTCGTGAAGCGGTTTCGCTCTGCCGGCTGCTCAACGAGACGAGCCGTTCCGAGACGCGGCAGAGCCGGGCCTCCTGAGAAGCGCTTGCGTCTCAGGCCTGCCCAAGCTCGGGGGATTTACATGCGATCGACAATATTCGGTCTGGTCCTGCTGCTGCCGGCCGCCGCCCTGGCGGAGCCGATCGAGACGCAGAAGATCATCACGGCGGCGACCGGCGACTGGAACGGCGACGGTGCCGCCGATCTGGCGATGATCGTCGAGACCGAGCCCGGCCATCCCATGGACCTGCATTTGTTCCTCAGGGACCGCGACGGCGATTTTCTCAGACCTGCCGGGGTCGTGCATGAACAGATTTACGGTGAATGGAAGAACTACGACCGGCCAGGCCCCGCCACATCCGACACCGAGCCAGAACTCACCGCGCTCCCCAACGGCTCGATCAAGCTCTATATCCCGGCGATGGAGATCGGCAGCGAGCGGACCAACAAGACGCTGACGCTCGCCTGGCGCAATGGCACGTTCGTCGTCGCCGGTTTCGCCTACGAGTATTGGGATTACATGGACGACAATGTTGCCGGCGACTGCGACTACAATGTGCTGACCGGCAAGGGCAAAAGCAGCAAGAAACTGGCGGACGGCACCACCAGGCAAGCGACCGTATCGGTCGAAGGCAAGGTCATCCCATTTGCGGAATGGACCCCGGGCACTGGCTTCAGCGCGTGCGGAGAGTGAGAGGTTTCGGTTGCCTCACTGCAGCGGCGGCTTCCACAGCAGGCTGTTGCGATCGGCGGACTTGACGCGCAGCCAGGTTTCGCGGCCGTCGCGCAGCACCCGGAGCGGGATCTCGGCGCCCGCCGGGCCGCTCTTCCAAAGCTTGCGATAAAAATCGGCGAGCCCGTCGACCGCCGTGTCGCGGACATCCGAGATGACATCGCCTTGGCGAAGGCCCGCCTGGGCGGCCGGACCGCCCTCGGCGACGCTCATTACCACGACCTTGCCGTCGCTCTCGGCCGAGAAGGCGCCGAGCCAGGGCCGCGGCGGCCTGGCGACCTGCCCGCGCGTCAGCAGATCGTCGAGGATGGGCGGCAGCAGATCGATCGGCACAACCATGTTGATGTCGGCGACCTCGCCGTTGCGGCTCATCTGCAGGCGCAGCGAACCGATGCCGAGCAGCCTGCCATCCGCGCCGATCAGGCCGGCGCCGCCCCATGAGGGGTGAGCCGGCGCCGTGAAGATCGCCTCGTCGAGCAGATATTCCCAATAGCCGGCGAACTCCTGCTTGGTGACGATCCGCGCCCGCACCGAGCGGCCGACGCCGTCGGCGAGCACGACGGGATCGCCGATCTTCGCCCTGGACGCATCGCCGAGTGCAATGGCGGGCAGCCCGAGCGGCGCCAGCGCCTGCACCAGGCCGAAGCCCGACTCCTGGTCGTAGGCGAGCGCATGGGCGGGAACCACGCGCCCGTCCTGGTCGGCCAGCCAGACCTCCTCCGCTTCGGTGATGAGATAGCCGATGGTGAGCACCAGCCCGTCGCCGCGGATGACCACGCCGCTGCCCTCGCGGCGGGTGCCAAGTGCGTTTGCCGTGAAGGCGTCCTCCGGCACGGTGGCGCGGACGGCCACGATGGATCGCAAAAGGGGTTCGATATTCATGCTTTGGTTCCTGGCAATGTTCGCAGGCTGATATGGGCTATAGGTATGGCGCAGGTGATCAGGCGCAAGGGGCCGGCGCCGCGCCGTTCGCGCCGGGGTTTTGCAACAGCGCCGGCAGCCCTATCTGTACCTACGGCTATCCGAAGCTGCCCTATGCAAAGTTCCTCCGCCATTACCCAAGTGGATGCTCTGATATCCTCCCAACCCAACCCTTCCAAAGGCCTCCCAAATGAACGACTACGCAACGGACCAATACACGCCGCCAAAAGTCTGGACCTGGAACAAGCCAAATGGCGGCGCCTTCGCCAGCATCAACCGGCCGATCGCCGGCCCGACGCATGACAAGGAGCTGCCGGTCGGCAAGCATCCGCTGCAGCTTTATTCGCTGGCGACACCGAACGGCGTCAAGGTGACGATCATGCTGGAGGAACTTCTGGCGCTCGGCCACAGCGGCGCCGAATACGACGCCTGGCTTATCAGGATCAACGACGGCGACCAGTTCGGCAGCGGCTTCGTCGAGGTCAACCCCAACTCGAAGATCCCGGCCATGATGGACCGCAGTGGGAAAAAGCCGGTCCGCATCTTCGAATCCGGTTCGATCCTGCTCTATCTCGCCGAAAAATTCGGCGAATTCCTGCCGACGGAGCAGCCGGCTCGCGCCGAGACCCTGTCATGGCTGTTCTGGCAAATGGGCTCCGCGCCCTATCTCGGCGGCGGCTTCGGCCATTTCTACGTCTATGCGCCGACGAAGATCGAATATGCCATCGACCGCTTCGCCATGGAAACCAAGCGGCAGATGGACGTGCTCGACCGGCGCCTCGCCGAAAGCGAGTATCTCGGCGGCAGCGACTACACGATTGCCGACATTGCGGTGTGGCCCTGGTACGGCGGGCTGGCCAAGGGCCGTATGTATGACGATTCCGGCGAGTTCCTGCAGGTGGAGCAGTACAAGAACGTGCAGCGCTGGGCCGACGCCATCGACGCGCGGCCGGCGGTCAGGCGCGGCCGCATGGTCAACCGCACCTTCGGCGAGCCTTCGATGCAACTGCACGAGCGCCATGACGCCAGCGATTTCGAGACGAAGACGCAAGACAAGCTCGCGGCGGCCAAAAGCTAAGCGGACGACTGAAACTGCTGATCTCGCCCCCTCGTGGGGGAGATTGGCAGTTTCGGCTGGCCCGTCTCCACCGCCGCCATCCACAGCCGGTCGATGCTGGCCAGGAATTTCTCGTCGAGTTTGTCGAGGTGCTTCCAGTACATGCCGTCCTCGAAGAAATAGCCGAGTTCCTTCTCGATCCTGTCGGCCTCCTCCGCCAGATCGAGCCGCAGCCCGGCAAGCATCTCCGCCTTCATTTCCGAAAGCTGCAAGGAAGAAAGCGCGCCGAGGTCATCGAGCATCAGCCGCGGGAAGATCAGCCGGCTGCGCGGCAGGTCGGATAGGTTGACGCACAGGCAGCCGCGCCGGAGCGCATGGATGAGCAGGCGGGCCGACTTCGCCTCGAGGTTGCGCAGGGTGACGTCGTTGCGCAGCGGATCGGCGCGGCCGACGCCGTAAAAATGCGTGTTGCCGGGCTGGTCGTAGATCATGTCGCAGCCAAGGAATGCCAGCACGTCCGGCTTCTGGCTGTGGATCGTCCAGTAGGCCGCCGTCATCGACATGGTGGCGCCGGCATAGACGAAGCCGCCAAAGCTGTTTTGTGCCGGCACGTAATGCGAGGCGCTGAAGATCTGCGCCTGCTGCAGGGGATCGCCTTGCGGCATCCGCTCCGCCGGGAAATCGCCGGCATGGACGAGGAAATCCCAGTCAGGGCGCACGCGCCAGGCGTTGTTGATGGCCACGATCTTGCCGAAGGCCTGCTTGGGCCAGGCCGCGCAGCGCACCACATCGGGGGCGCTGCCGATCAGCAAGATCACGTTTGGCGTTCCGTCGATGGCCATCATCCCCTCTTCGACCGGCCGACGCGCACCTCGATACCGCACGGTTGAACAGCTTTATAGCCTCAGCGCCCCATCGAAAACACCAGCCGGATTTAGGCTGACATCAACAAAAGCGAGCTTGCCAGCCGGTTGTAAAATGTGGCCTTAGGCACCGTCTTACAAGCAGCAGGCAGGTTTTCCCACTAGCCCAAAAACGACGACATCAGTTGGGCGATATATATTAGTTGACTAAACTAGCGGAACGTCCAATGCACATTCCCAGAACCGAACATGTCCTGTCTAGACCATGATATCTATATGGGACATTACTACATAAGCTGAACGCGACCTCGACCGTTCGGCGGCTGCGCGTCCTCCTACTCCCCAGCAATCTCCCCGTACGCCCGCACCGCCCCATCCTGGCCACGTATCCGCCACGTCTCCCCCTCCCGGGCCTCGAGATAGGACTGGCCGAGCGGCACTTTCCCTCCGCCGTCCGGCAGGTCCAGCACGTAGACGGGATTGCAGATGCCCGACAGGCGCGCACGCAAGGCGCTGACCAGCGCCTGGCCCTCGGCGATCGTGGTGCGCCGGTGCGCCATGCCGCGCACGAGATCACCGTGGTGCAGGTAATAGGGTTTGACGCCAAGGCGATACATCAGCTCGCGGCACAGCTCTTCCAGCACCTCCACCGTGTCGTTCACGCCTTTCAGCAGAACGCTCTGGTTCAGCAGCACGAAGCCGCCCTGCCGCAACGTGCGGCAGGCCCGCTCAGTCGCCTCGGTGATTTCGCGTGGGTGGTTGAAATGGGTGACGACGGTGACCATCAGCCGGCCTTGCAGGGCTTGAACCAGCCCGCCGGTGACGCGCGACGGCAGCGCGACGGGCACGCGAGTGTGGATGCGCAACAGCCGCACATGCTGGATCGCCTCGACGCGGGCACGGATTTCCGCCAGCGCCTTATCCGGCAAGGACAGCGGGTCGCCACCGGTCAGGATCACCTCGCGGATTTCCGGATGGGCCGCGATATATGCGAAGGCTTCATCGAGAGCTTCGCGCGTATAGCCGCGGCCGATCGAGGTCAGCTGCTCCTTGCGGAAGCAGAACCGGCAATAGACCGCGCATTGATAGGTCGGGAACAACAGAACCCGGTCGGCATGTCGATGCGTCAATCTCGGCACGGGACTGAAGGCGTGGTCGGCGATCGGATCGTCGAGCTCGCCCTCCTGCTCCGCCAGTTCGTCGGGCGACGGGATGACCTGAAGCCGTATCGGATCGGCGGGGTCGTTCCAGTCGATCAGGTCGAGATAGGACTTGGGAATGCGAACCTTGTGGCGCGTGGCCGCGGCTTCGGCCGCCGCCCGCTCGGCTGGCGACAGCGGCAGCGAATCCAGATCGCCTATATGCCGCACGCCCTCGCGAACATCGTCCTGCCATGCGGCATCCGCCTCGCGAGCGCACCGGTCATCGGCTGCCATGCCGGCCGCATCGACCGCCATGCCGGCGTCGGGGATGTCGGGTTGTGAGGTCATCGCAGGCTCCTTGAATTTCGGGCCGGGGTACAGCATCGGAGCCGGGACATGAAGGCAATAAACGGTGTTTGGCCGGGTTGGAGGGCGCGGAAGGAAGCCACAACCGGCCACTGATCAGAACAATCGCCCACATCGCTGACGCAAAACATTAGCTTGCTCTTATATTAGCTTGAGCGTATACGCATAAACGGCCGGTGATCTACCCCCCAACCGGTTAGGCTCGGCGCCAGTTCCCTCCCTACCCCTCAGGTCAACGACGCCGGGCCGCTCGGGGTCCGCCCGGTCGCCCGCGGTCGAGACCGGATCGTCGACCTCTTCGATGTCGATCATTCCCCCCTCCTCAACCAGTACCCAAAACACCAGCTGAACCCATCGGCAATGCCCCGCGTCTCTCGGCCTTCCCGTCGCCGGGCGTGGTCGCTAATCTCGGATCGCGAAAATGCTGGAGAAGAGCGTATGGCGAACGACTTGTCGCCAAGGCTTTTGGCGATCGTCGATGCGCTGCCCTTGCGGCAGGGCATGCGAGTGCTGGAGATCGGCTGTGGACCGGGTGCTGCAGCGCGCGAGATCGCGCGCCGGATCGGCGGCGGGCACGTGCTGGCGATCGACCGCTCGGCCAAGGCCATCGCGCAGGCCGGAGCCGCCTCACGCGCCGAGATTGCGGCAGGCCGGCTGAGCCTTCGCCAGGTCGCCATCGAGGATTTCGTGTTGGAGGCGGACGAGAAGCACTTCGACATTGCCGTTGCGGTGCGCGTCGGCGCGCTGGACGGGCGTCATCCCGAAGCAGGAAAAATCGCCCTGCAACGGCTCAAGGCCGCGTTGACCGCTCAAGGCCGGCTGTTCATCGACGGCGGCGATCCGCTGCGCGAAATTGCGATACATGGCTGAGCAGCTCGTGCTTGGCCTCCGGAATCGAGCGTCTACGTGACCGTGAGCGGCAGACCCGGCCTCAGCTCCTCAACCCCGGCGCCTCCTGCCCGGTGCGCTCGACATATTCGGTATAGCCGCCGCCATAGGTGTGGATGCCCTCGGGCGTCAGTTCCAGCACCCGGTTCGACAGCGCTGCCAGGAAATGGCGGTCGTGCGAGACGAACAGCATGGTCCCCTCGTACTGCGACAGCGCCGTGATCAGCATCTCCTTGGTGGCGATGTCGAGGTGGTTGGTCGGCTCGTCCAGCACCAGCAAATTGGGCGGGTCGAACAGCATCAACGCCATCACCAGCCGCGCCTTCTCGCCGCCCGACAGCACGCGGCATTTCTTCTCGATCTCGTCGCCGGAAAAGCCGAAGCAGCCGGCCAGTGCCCTGAGCGGCGCCTGACCGGCCTGCGGAAATGCTTCTTCCAGTGTCTGGAACACGGTGCGCTCGCCCTCCAGCACTTCCATGGCGTGCTGGGCGAAATAGCCCATCTTGACGCTAGGCCCGCGCGCCACCGTGCCATTGTCCGGCTCGGAAGCGCCAGCCACCAGCTTCAGCAGCGTCGACTTGCCGGCGCCGTTGACGCCCATGATGCACCAGCGCTCGCGGCGGCGCACCTGAAAATCCAATCCCTCGTAGATCGAGCGGCTGCCATAGCCCTTGTGCACGTTCTTCAGCGTCACCACGTCCTCGCCGCAGCGCGGCGCCGGCTGGAAATCGAACGACACCTTCTGGCGCCGCTTGGGCGGCTCGACACGGTCGATCTTGTCCAGCTTTTTCACCCGGCTCTGCACCTGGGCGGCATGCGAGGCACGCGCCTTGAAGCGCTCGATAAAGGCGATCTCCTTGGCCAGCATCGCCTGCTGGCGCTCGAACTGCGCCTGCTGCTGCCGGTCGGCAATCGCCCGCTGCTGCTGGTAGAATTCGTAGTTGCCGGAGTAAGCGGTCAGGGAACCGCCGTCGATCTCGACCACCTTGTTGACGATGCGGTTCATGAACTCGCGGTCGTGCGAGGTCATCAGCAACGCGCCGTCATAGTTCTTCAGGAACTGCTCCAGCCAGATCAGGCTTTCCAGGTCGAGATGGTTGCTCGGTTCGTCGAGCAGCATGGCGTCGGGCCGCATCAAAAGGATCCTGGCCAGCGCGACGCGCATCTTCCAGCCGCCGGAGAGTTTCCCGACGTCGCCGTCCATCATCTCCTGGCTGAAGCCGAGCCCGTCCAGCACCTCGCGAGCACGCCCATCCAGCGCGTAACCGTCGAGCTCCTCGAAGCGATGCTGCGCCTCGCCGTAGCGGGCGATGATCTCGTCCATTTCACCGGCGCGATCGGGATCGCCCATGGCATGCTCGAGCTCGCGCATCTCGGCCGCCACTTCGCTCACCGGCCCGGCGCCGTCCATCACCTCGGCAACGGCGCTGCGGCCGGACATGTCGCCGACATCCTGGCTGAAATAGCCGATGGTGACGCCGCGATCGACCGAGACCTGGCCTTCGTCGGGTTGCTCCTCGCCGTTGATCATGCGAAACAGCGTCGTCTTGCCGGCGCCGTTAGGCCCGACCAGCCCGACCTTCTCGCCCTTCTGCAAGGCGGCGGAGGCTTCGATGAAGACAATCTGGCGGCCGTTCTGTTTGCTGATGCTTTCGAGACGAATCATGGTTTTCCGGGGAAGGCCAAAGGAGAGTTCCCGCGCCAATACGCGATAGGTCGCGCTTGCGGAAGCCGCAATTGGTGAGGCGCCCCGCGCCAAATTGTCTGAACCCTACTTGCGCATCGCCCGCCGGAATCGCTCGTCCAGCTGCTGGAACTCGGCAAAGAGCCCATCGCATGCCCGGCGACCCGCTTCGCATCGCATAGTCCGTGTTTGATACAAACTGCCCTGCCGGTCCCTGCTGAGGCGATTGCAGGTTATGGCGGGATACGCCTGTTCGGTGGGCCTTGTGAAACTCCACTGCGTCAGCCCGTCAGCAGAAACGAACAATTCGAAGCGCGATGAGGCAGCAACCCGACGCAACGCTGGAGACGCCCTCACTTGCTCAACCAGATCCAGTGCGTCAGCACCGTGAAAACCGCACATCGTCGACGGCCCATGCGCGTCGCGGTGGATGCCTTCGTCCACCGTCTGGGCGTGCGAGGCGCCGTAAGTTGCGAGCATGATCGCGCCGACTATAAGAAATCTTCTCACTGGAGCTTCCCTATTGGCTACTGCATTCGGTCAACACGTTGGTTGCAGCAGGACCATCACCCGATCCGGCCGGTCACCTCATGGGGCCGGCGGCGCGCCCGCCCTCAAGTCGCACCGGCTCGCCGCCCGGTCCCGATCTTGTCACTAAACCCAAGCGTGATATCTATCTCGTCCGATCGCCCTTCGCAAAGTAGCCGGCGGCCCGGACGATCATACCCGGCCCGATGTCCCATCCTCGCCAAAAATCGCGGTCACCCAGTCGATGAACACGCGTACCCGCGGCGCGAGTTGGCGGTTCTGTGGGTAGAGCGCCGACAGCGGTGTCGGCGACGGCGGGTAATCCGGCAGCACTTCGACAAGCGTGCCGCGTGCGAAATCCCCGGCGAAGCGGTAATGCGGCGCCTGCACCAGGCCGAAGCCGAGACGCGCCAGCTCCGCCATCGTGTCGGAGCCGTTGACCGTCACCCGGCTGGGCAGGCTGATATAGCGCAACGCGCCGCCGACGGTGAATTCGAGCGGCATGACCTCGCCGGTCCGCGACGAGCGGAAGCCGACCATCAGATGGCCTTCGAGATCGTCGGGGGTTGCCGGCATGCCGTGCTTTTCGAGATAGGCGGGGCTGGCGCAGGTGACTTCGCGCAATGTTGCCACCCGCCGCACGATCATGCCGCTGTCGGCCTGTTCGCCGGAACGCAGCACACAGTCGACACCCTCGCGCACCAGATCGACCAGCCGGTCGCCGTCGCCGATATGCAGGTCGATCCCGGGGTAGCTGTCGAGGAATTCGGAGAGCCGCGGCAGGATGAAATGGCGGGCCATGAAGCCGTGCACGTCGATCCTCAAAAGGCCCTGCGGCTGCGCCGATTGAAAGCCGGCCTCGGCATCCTCGACATCGGCAAGGATGGCGAGGCAGCGCTGGTAATAGGCCTGGCCGTCCAATGTCGGCCTGACATGGCGCGTGGTGCGTTCGAGCAGCCTCACCCCAGCCGCGCCTCCAGTTCCTTGATCGCCTCGGTGGCGGTCGATCGCGACATCGACAGATCGGCGGCCGCCGCGGTGAAGCTGCCGCGCTCGATCACACGGGCAAGGAGGCGCATCCGGTCGAGACTGTCCATCGCCATTGTTCGCCATATCCGAATGGTGTTGGCAAGTCCCGAGCGATTATCCCGCAGGATTTGTCGACTATTTTCAGCCGAGAAGAATTGGAGAGCTGACATGACTACGCGGAATGGAAAGGTGGCGTTGGTAACCGGCGCCTCGAAGGGTATCGGCGCCGAAATTGCCAGAAGGCTGGCACGCGACGGCTTTTCGGTCGTCGTCAACTATGCCAGGGGTGCTGAAGCCGCCGAAGGCGTGGTGCGCGGGATCGAGGCGGCAGGCGGCACGGCGATCGCCGTCCAGGCCGATGTCGGCGATCCCAAGGGCGCGGCGCATCTGTTCGACGCAGCCGAGCAGGCCTTTGGCGGCCTCGACGTGCTGGTCAACAATGCCGGCATCATGAAGCTCGCGCCGATCGCGCAGATGGACGACACCGGTTTCGAGCAGCAGGTCGCGGTGAATCTCGGTGGCGTCTTCCGCGGCATGCGCGAGGCCGCAAGAAGGCTGCGCGAGGGCGGCCGCATCATCAGCTTCTCGTCCAGCGTGGTCGGGCTCTACCAGCCGACCTACGGCGTTTACGCTGCCACCAAAGCCGGCGTCGAGGCGATGACCCATGTGCTGGCCAAGGAACTCGGGCCGCGCGGCATCACCGTCAATGTCGTGGCGCCGGGGCCGGTGGCCACCGATCTGTTCCTCGGAGGCAAGTCCGAGGCACTGGTCGAGACGATCACCAGGATGATCCCGCTCGGGCGGCTCGGCCAGCCTACCGACATCGCCGCCGTGGTGTCGTTCCTCGCCGGACCGGACAGTGGCTGGGTCAACGGCCAGGTGCTGCGCGCCAATGGCGGCACGGTCTGACTTTACCTCCAACAACCAACAGGAAATCGACATCATGCCGTTTGCAAATTTCAAGGTGCCTGAGCGCGCGCTGTCCGTCGGACAGAAGGAGGACCTCGTCCACAAGACCACAGCCCTGTTCGTCGAGATGTTCGGCGAAGGCGTGCGCCCCTACACGATGGTGCTGATCGAGGAGGTAGCCGATGGCGGCTACGGCCGTGCCGACGTGGTGTTCAGGATTCCTGGGGGAAGGACGTGAAGCTGACGATGCCCTTCTGGGACCATCAAGGGAGAGATTGCAGCTTGGCGGTCGCGCGCTAGATCGCTGGCAGAGGCTAAGGCGAGGCCAGCGATGGACGATTGGAAACTACCTTGGGACGGCGGTTGCCTGTGCGGCGGGATACGCTTTCGCATCAGCGCCCCGCCTTTGCTGACGACGGCGTGTCACTGCACCGGCTGCCAGAAGCTGAGCGCCAGCGCGTATTCCCTGACCATCGCCGTGCCCAGCGACGGTTTCGCCATAACGCAAGGCAAGCCGGTGGTCGGCGGCCTGCACGGCCCGCATCGGCAACTCTATTGCCCGCATTGCAAGAACTGGATGTTCACGCGTCCGCATGGGCTGGACTTTTTCGTCAACGTTCGTGCGACCATGCTGGACGAACATCATTGGTATGTGCCTTTCGTCGAAGTCTTCACGTCGGAAAAGCTGCCCTGGGCTTCGACCGCCGCTAGCCACAGTTTCGCTACGCAGCCCGACCTCGAGGGATACGCCCCTTTGATTGAAGCGTTCGCCCGCGAAGCGGCGCGGCCAACCTGACCGGTTGCCGCCCGAAGGCAGCGCCAGCCTCCGTGCCTCACCGCAACCCCACCCAGACAGGCGCGTGGTCGCTGGCGCCGACCTCGCCACGCACGTCGCGGTCGATGCCCGCCGTTACCAGCCGGCGCGACAGCTTCTTCGAGAGCAAGATATGGTCGAGCCGCAGGCCGGCATCGCGCGGCCAGCGGTTGCGGCGATAGTCCCAGAATGTGTAGAGCGTCTCCGTCGGGTGCTTCTTGCGCAGCGCGTCAAGCCAGCCCTGGTCGAGCAGCCGCTGGAACGATGCGCGGCTTTCCGGCTGGACCAGCGCGTTGTCGTCATAGGAGCGGGTCGGGTAGATGTCGCGCGGCTCGGGCACGATGTTGTAGTCGCCGGCCAGCACCACCGGCAGGCCGGTGTCGAGCAACTGCGCCGCATGCGCCTCCAGCCTTTCGTGCCAGGCCAGCTTGTACTGGAACTTCGGGCCGGGCTGCGGGTTGCCGTTCGGCGCGTAGAGCGACGCGACGACGATACCGTTGACCGCCGCTTCGATGTAGCGCGCCTGCTGGTCGCTATCGTCGCCGGGCAGCG
The DNA here is from genome assembly GCF_040320265.1 of Mesorhizobium sp. M0751. Lineage (NCBI taxonomy): Bacteria > Pseudomonadati > Pseudomonadota > Alphaproteobacteria > Hyphomicrobiales > Phyllobacteriaceae > Mesorhizobium > Mesorhizobium sp. M0751. The sequence continues at coordinate 96,397 of NZ_JAMYPH010000003.1, read as the reverse complement.
CCTCGCGGGTCAGAACGGGTTCTGAGCCACGCGACAGGATGGCGACGCCGTTCCAGGTCGGCTGCCCGACCCAAACCGCGCCGTAGCCGGCGGCCGCCAGCGCGGTGCGCGGAAACTGCGTCTGCCTGGTCTTGAGCTCCTGCAGGCAGGCGATGTCGGGTTTGGCGGCGGCCAGCCATGCGAGCAGGTTCGGCAGCCGGCTGTTGATGTTGTTGACGTTGAAGGTGGCGATCTTCATCGGCCTGCTTCAGCGCACGATGCGTTCGGTCCACGCTTTCACCGCATCAGCGAGCGTCTTCAGATGATCGGCGGTGGAGAAACCGGAGATGTTTTTGCGCGGCTTCAGATCGTGGTCGCCGTCTTCCAGCCAGAAAATCTCGATTGCGTCGGACAGAGCATAGGTCGCGACCTCGTCTTTGGTCCCGAACTCGTCGCGCGTGCCTTGGAAGATCAATGTCGGCGTTTTGAGATCGGCGAGGTGTTTTGTCCGAAGCTGCGTCGGTTTGCCCGGCGGATGGAAAGGGTAGCCAAGGCAAAGCAGGCCCGAGATCTCGCCCTTCGAAAACATCTCGTCGGCGATCATCGAAGCGACGCGTCCGCCCATCGACTTGCCGCCGACGATCAGCGGACCCGTCACGCCCTTCGCCCGGAGGTCGGCGATCGCCTTGACGTATTCCGGGTTAACCGTCTCGGCGCGCGGCGGCGGCTTGCGGTGGCCATAGCGGCGGGCCGCCATGTAGTGGAATTCAAAGCGCGCAACGCGAAAGCCCGCAGTGGCGAGCGCCTTGGCCGTGGCGGTCATCGAAGCCGAGTCCATCGGCGCCCCGGCGCCGTGGGCGAGCAGGATGGTGGCGGGGGCGTGTTCGTCGCCGTCGAAGAGGAAGGCGGTTGGCATCGGGCTTCGAACTCCAGAAAGGTAGGCCCGCAACGACTATGGCCGCGCTGCACTCACGTTACAAATCTGTGACTGCAGATACTCGATCTGGGCCGTCTGATATTCGGGCCAGTTTGCCCGATCGAGACCGCCAACCCAGGAGCAAGCCGCTTCACGCCCATGAACCTGTTCCAGCAGGCAAAAGTAAGCATGATCTCGCCACGTTCCGCACAACTGCTCGTTACCGTTCATGACATCCAGCGCCGAAGACCAAGTGAACCACCGTTTGATCCACTCGCCAACCTTGCCATCCAAATCATCGACGCACTGGGCTATAAACGCATCAAGGTCCTGTTCATTCGCAACCCAGAAGGCGCCTCGACCTCCAGATAAAAAATTTCCGTCAATCCTATCGAAGGCAACTCCGAGGAATTGTGCGTTCAATTGCTCAGAACTTCTAGTTTTGAACTGCGCTGAACTTGGATCTTTAACCTCATACCAGGCGCTAAAATCTCTGTATGACTTGGCGAATTTCTTCCATTTGAACACGGCAGAGAGTGAGCAGTCATATTCTCCGTACCGGCGGTCAGCATGGCAATCGAACGCAACGCTGAAGTCCGTCAGATTGTCCGCTGAAAAGACCACGAGCCTGCTGCTGTCCGGCTTGAACCATTTCGCCCCAAGGCGCGAGTGAAGTTCTTCTGAAACTGTTTTTCGAATGGTCTTTGAATCCAGCATCTGGGTCAGGACGCCGATTTCTGCGCCAGTTGCAAATCGACGAACTGGATACCCTTGGCAGCCATCCGCGCCCATTCGGAGCTGGCGTCGAGCTCGAGATAGCGCGACCAGTTCCGCCGTGCCTCGGCAAGCTTGCCGGCGTCGAACTCCAGCCGGGCGAGGTTGAACACAGCGTCGGCATAGTTTTGGTCGAGCGCGATCGCCTTTTGCAGATGCCGCCGCGCCGACGCCTCGCGGCCCTGCTCGGTCATCAGCCCGGCCAGATTGAACCAGGCCTCGACAAAGCCGGGGTCGAGCTTGATCGCGCGGGCATAGTCGTGCGCCGCCTCGGCCGCATGGCCGGAGGCGCGCAGGCAGTTGGCGCGGTTGAAGGCGGCAATCGCATCGCTCGGATCGATGGCCAGGCAGCGTTGGTAGAGCGCCGCCGCCTGCTCGTGGTGTTCAGCCTCCTCCGCCGCCTCGGCGTCGGCGAAGAGTTCCTCCAGCGTGTCGTCATCGGGCGATCCCAAGTCGAACAGCAATTGCCCGTCGAGTTCGCTCTGGCCGCCCTCGAGATAGATCGCATCGGCGCGCCCATGCTGCGAGCCGACATTGAGTGACTTGGCGGTGAGCGAGGCGACCGGACCGGAGCGGTGCACCGAGCGCGCGATCGCCCCCCACGAAGCGCCGCCGGCAATCAGCCCGGCATATTTGCGGGCGAGGATCAAATCGCGGAAGGAATAGGGCTCGCCATCATGCTCGAAGGCATCGAAAAGCGACAAGAGGTCGAGATCGGCGGCGGCAAGCCGCGACTGGTCGATGAGCGACTGCCGCGAGAGCGCCGAAGCCTCCGGCGCCTTCATCAGCCCGAGCAGGCGCAGAAATCCGTTCTCGCTGACCAGCTTACGCCCGGCCGCGCGCTCGGCCGCGATACGGCGTTCGATCTCGGCATCCCCGGCCTTGGCGAGATGCAAGCGGCCGAACACGACATGGGTGGTGCGCCTGTTGACGCCGCGCCGCAACTGGCCCTGCTGGCGCTCAACCTCGCGCGCGGCCAGCCGAAGTGGAAACGCCGCCAGCGCCCCGACGATGCCGAAGATGGTGCCGGAGGTTATACCGGTAGGCGCTGTCACCCTTTGCTCTTGCCGACGGCCTTGAGCAAATTGGCCTTGAGCGGATTTTCCTTAGCCGCGCCGGCGCCAGCCTTCGCGGATTTCGCTGCGGGCTTCGCCGCGTCGTCTGCCTTGCTCTTCGACTTGGCCGGCGGCTTGGCCGACTGCGACAGGCTCGCCTTCAGCGCATCCATGAGATTGATGACATTGCCGCGCTCAGGCGCCGCCGCGATGATCGGCTTGTGGCCCTTGAGCTTCTCGCGGATCATCGCCATCAGCGCGATCTCGTAGCGGTCCTCGTAATTCTTCGGATCGAAGGTGGTTTCCTTCTGCTTGATCAGCGCTTCGGCCAATTGCAGCATTTCAGGATCTGGATTTCCGGCCGGGATATTGCCGAAATATTCAGCCGTGCCACGCACTTCGTTCGGATTCCTCAAGGTGCAGACGAACATGCCGTTCTCGCGCGCGCCGATCGTCACCACGCGCTCGCGGCTGGACAGCACCAGGCGGGCGATCGCCAGCTTGCCGGATTTGCGCATCGCTTCGCGCAGCACGGCGAAGGTCTCCTCGGCCATTGCGCCGTCCGGCGCCAGGTAATAGGGCGCATCCTGATAGATGACGTCGACCGAATGCTCGTCGACAAAGGCCTCGATGTTCATCGTATGGTTGGATTCGATGCGCACCGCATCGAGATCGGAGTCCTCGATGATGATGTACTGCTTGTCCTCGTATTCGTAGCCCTTGACCAGGTCCGAACGCTCGACCAGCCCGAGCTCGGGGTCGACCGGCTTCATGTTGATGCGGTTGTGCGTCTTCTTGTGCAGCTGGTTGAAGCTGATGCGCTCGCTGGCGCTCGTCGCCGGATAGAGCCGGACCGGACAGCTGACCAGACTGAGCTTGAGGTAACCTTTCCAACTTGCCCTGGGCGCCATGAAATACTCCTACGCGGCCTTGTGCTGTCGAACTGTTCGCAGCATTCGTTCGTCCGGAGGACGAACGGGGCTGCCGAAATCCTACATTGACCCTTACAATACCGGCAAATCCCTAGCGAAATCTTCCTCCGCTGAGAGCCGCCTGCAGGCAAGAGGTCCGTGGCGAAGAATAATTCAAATTTTCCGGAGCGTCGATGGAGTCTGGGCCGGAGTCTGGGGCGGCGCCCGCCGGACTACCTCGCGGTGGTTATCACCGGCAAATCCCGGGCGAAATCTTCCATGTCGGCCCAGGGATCGCCTGACGTCGCCAGCAGGCCCGGCAGCGACGAGTAATTCAGATCCTGCGGAGCGTCGATGGTCGCCAGATCGCTCCAGCTCACCGGCGTCGAGGCCGGCAAATTGGTGCGCGCGCGCAGCGAATAGGGAGCCGCCGAAGTGTGGCCGCGCGCATTGCGATGATAATCGATGAAGATGCGTCGCTTGCGGTTGTCCTTGCCCATGGTGGTGGTGAAAGTGTCGGGCGCGGTGGCGGCAAGATGCGTGGAGATGGCGCTGGTCGCCTGGTGCAGTTTCTTCCAGTTCTGCTTTTGCGTGACCGGCACGGTGATGTGGATGCCGTGGCCGCCGGAGGTCTTGGCGAACGGCACCAGTCCTAGCGCTTCCAGCTCGCCCTTGATATGCACCGCCGCCTCCACCACCTCGCGCCAGGCGATCCCCTCGCCCGGGTCGAGGTCGAACACGATCAAATCGGGCTTGTCGAGCCGCGTGCGATGGGTGCCCCAGGTGTGGAACTCGACGACGCCGAACTGCGCCAGAGCCAGATAGCCCTTGGCGTCTTCCACCGAGAGGTAGGATTTGGTCTCGCCCTCCGAATTGGTCGCCTCGAAGGTCGCCACCGAGGACGGCATGCCGGTGAAGGCATGGCGCTGGAAAAAACAGTCCTGCGGCTTGCCGGTCGGGCAGCGCACCAGCGATACCGGCCGGCCAAGGATATGCGGCAGCATGAAATCGCCGACCAGCGCGTAATAGACGGCGATGTCGAGCTTGGTCGGGCCGGTCTTGCCGAACAGCCGCCGCGTCGGGTTGGTCACCCAGATTGTGGCGAGATCGGCCTCGGCGATCAGCCGCTTGCGCTTGGCCGAAACCGGCGTCGACAGGCCGACGTCGCGCAGGCCGCGGAACACGGCATGGCGCAGCGCATTGTCGGTGGTCCGGTTGGCGTAGTGGATATGCGCCGAGAGCAGCGGCCGCACCCAGTTCATCTCGCGCATGATTTCGCGGGGAACCCCTTCGGGCGCGGATGCACCGGCCCGCAATGGCTCCAGCCGCGCCAGCAATTCGCCTGCGGTCGCGGCATCGAAGCCGGTGCCGACCTTGCCGCGATAATGCAGTTCGCCGTCCTCGAATTCGCCGAGGCCAAGTGCAGCCAACCCCTCTGCCGCAGCGGAGATCGTGTAGCCGGCGATGACGAAGTCGCCGGTCTGGAGCGCCTTGGTCTTGGTCCAGGTCTTGGTACGGCCGCTCTGGTAGATTGCCGTGGCGCGCTTGGAGACGACACCCTCGAGCCCCATCTCGGATGCCTGGTCATAAAGTGCCTGGCCGTCGCGCTCGACATGATCGCTGAGCTGGATGGCCGAATTGGCGCCGAGACCGGACAGCAGTTGCGAAAGCAGCGCCTTGCGCCGGCGGAGCGGCGCTTGTCTCAAGTCCCAGCCGTCGAGATAGAGAAGGTCGAAGGCGTAGAAGTGGAGCTTGTTGCCGGCGCCTTCGGCGAGCGCGTCTTGCAAAAGCGCAAAGCGACTGATGCCCTTGGCGTCGAGCGCGACGACCTCGCCGTCGATGATCGCCTCGCGGCACGGCAGCCTGGCGAATGCAAGCGGCAGGTCGCCATAGCGCTTCGTCCAGTCGAGGCCGGCGCGGGTGATCAGCCTGACCTTCCCGTCGGAAACATGCGCCATGGTGCGGTAGCCGTCGAACTTGATCTCGTGCAGCCAGGCTTCGCCCGTTCGGGCGGCGGGGTCATCGCCGCCCGGCGGCTTCGGAACCTGCGTAGCCAACTGCGGCTCGATCCGGGAAGGCGGCGCCGCCTTGACGGCGCCCGGCAAAGCGCCGGGTTTCAGCACCATCGGCCTGGCAGGTTTGGCGGCAGGCTTCGGCGCTGCCACCAGCTCCTCGATGCGGCGTCCGGATTTGACGCTTTCCGGGCGGGCTTCCAATATGTCGAGTGTGGCGTCGGCGGCGAGATCACGCTCCTTGAACAGCAGCCAGTTCTTCTTGCCCTCATCCTCGCCGGGCTTCGGTTTCAGCCGCGTCAGCATCCAGCCGCCATTCAGCTTCTCACCGGCGAGCCTGAACTTGAAGGAACCGGTGCGCAAACTCTTTTCGACATCGTCCATCGGCGCCCAGACGCCGGTATCCCAGACGATCATCGGCCCGCCGCCATATTCGCCTTCGGGAATGACACCTTCGAAGTCGATATATTCGAGCGGATGGTCCTCGGTCTCGACCGCCAGCCTTTTGTCGGCGGGATTGAGCGACGGGCCGCGCGGCACCGCCCAGCTCTTCAGCACGTCGCCGACCTGCAGGCGCAGATCGTAGTGATCGGCGGTGGCGTGATGCTTGTGGACGACGAAACGATTGCCTTCACCGGCAACCAGACCGCCGGCTGGTTCCGGCGTCCTCGTGAACTCGCGCTTGGCGCGATAGGCCTTGAGCTTCGAAGGAGCTGGCATGGACTAGGCGCGGGTGATGGGTAAAAGCAACGAGCGCGGCATCAAAATCCCATCGCAGCGGCGCTCCAATGTCACGGCATGGATCCCAGGCTCTCCGCGACGTCGCTTCGCTCCTGCTCCGCCCTGGGATGACGAAGGATGGGAGGTCACGCCGCTCAATCGTCGGTGGCCGGCGTCAATTCGAGCTCGGCCGGCGACAGGCCCTGCTGCAGCTGGCTGAGCCGGAATTCGTCGACCCAATAGGCCTCGCCGTCGACCAGCACCCGCGCGCTGTAGCTGCCGGCCGAAAAACGCTGCGCGGTGATGTAGACCTTGTGGCGGTCGAGCGCGTTGCGCACCGCGGCGCGCTTGGATTTCTGACTGGCGACGGAACTGGCCATGCTGGTTGCTCACGCACAAAGCCGCAAGGCGGCATGCCTTAAGGATGGCCGAGAGCGGGTCGGCTGTCAATTTGGCGGCCGCTGCGAGCCCTCGCGCGGTGGCGCCTCCCGCTCTGTGGAAACCGAGCCGGTGCGCTATATTGAACCTGGCGGCTTGGAAAGCGATGCTGATCCGGAGAACTTCACATGACATTGACGATGCGCAAACTCGGCAGCCAGGGGCTGCAAGTCTCGGCAATCGGTCTCGGCTGCATGGGCATGAGCCAGTCCTATGGCCCGGCCGACGAGGCGGAATCGACCGCCACGCTGCACCGCGCCATCGAACTCGGCTGCACCTTCCTCGACACCGCGGAAGTGTACGGGCCGTTCACCAACGAGGAACTGCTCGGCCGCGCGCTGAAGGGCCGGCGCGATGAGGTGACGATCGCGACGAAATTCGGCTTCCGCATTGAAAACGGCAAGCAAGTCGGCACCGAGCGCGACAGCCGGCCCGAACATATCCGCGAGGCTTTGGAAGGTTCGCTGAGGAGGCTCGCCACCGACCACGTCGACCTCCTCTATCAGCACCGTGTTGATCCGGCGGTGCCGATCGAGGATGTGGCGGGCGCTGTCGGCGAGCTGATCGCTCAGGGCAAGGTCCGCTTCTTCGGCCTCTCTGAAGCCGGCGCCGCCAACATCCGCCGGGCGCATGCCCTGCATCCGGTGTCGGCAGTGCAGAGCGAATACTCGCTGTGGGAGCGCAATCTGGAGCCGGAAATCATTCCGCTGCTGAAGGAACTCGGCATCGGCCTGGTGCCGTTCTCGCCGCTCGGCCGCGGCTTTCTCACCGGCGACGTCAGGCGCGCCGAAGACTATGCGGAGGGCGATTACCGGCGCGGCGATCCGCGCTACCAGGGCGCCAACTATGACGCCAACATGCAGGCGGCGGCCACGGTACTCGACATCGCCGCGGCGAAGCGCGTCAAGCCAGGTCAGATCGCGCTGGCCTGGCTGCTCCACAAGGGGAGCGACTTCGGCATCGACATCGTCCCGATCCCCGGCACCAAGCGCAGAAAATACCTCGAGGAGAACGTCGCCGCGGCTTCGATCAGGCTGGACCCAGCCGAGATGCAGGTGCTCGACGACGCGCTGGCGCCGGGAAAGGTCGCCGGTCCGCGCTACGGCGAGCGCACCATGGTGATGATCGATCGGTAGGTCTTGCGTTCTCCCGTTCTTGCGCAAAGCTCCGGCCTTGGCTAGCATCCGCCGGCCGGCATCGAGCGGAGGAGAACGTCGCGGTGGACCGGCTGGAGCGCCGTTGCGTCCCTTCAAACACGAGTTGGGCGCTCAAAGGACACTCCATTTTTGAATCGACGCAAGGAACCTTCCGGAAATCCCATTCCGGTTCCGGGGTCGTGCGCTCATCTGGGAGGAGACTAAATTGATCAACAGACGTGAATTCCTGCTGTCGTCCGCGGCGATGGGCGCCTTGGCGCTGGCCGCTTCGCAATTGGCTATTGCCCAGGACGAGCTGACCATTCTTGGTTCGGTGCCGAGCCTCGGCTTTCCGTTCTTCGTGCACATGCTGAACCAGATCAAGGCGGAAGCCCAGGCGCAAGGCGTCAACCTGATCGAGAGCGACGGCCAGAACTCGGCGCCCAAGCAGACCGCCGATATCGAAGCGGCACTGGTGCAAAAGGTCAACGCCATCGTCATCTCGCCGCTCGACGTCAACGCGCTGGCCCCAGCTATCGAGGAAGCGGTGAAGGCCGGCGTTCCCGTCGTCACCATCGACCGCCGCGTCGAGGGCGTCGAAGGCATCCTCGCCCATGTCGGCGCCGACAATGTCAAGGGCGGCGAGGCCGAAGCACAGGCCATGGTGGCGGCGTTCCCGAACGGCGCCAAGATCTTCCATCTGCAGGGCCAGCCCGGCGCCGGCCCGGCGATCGACCGCAACAAGGGTGTACACAACGTCCTCGATCCGATGAAGGACAAGTACCAGATCATCTTCGAGCAGACCGCCAACTTCGCCCGCGCCGAGGCGCTGTCCGTCACCGAGGCCGGCCTTGCCGCCAACGGCAAGCCCGACGCGATCATCTGCGCCAATGACGACATGGCGCTTGGCGCGGTTGAAGCCTGCGCGGCGCGCAACTTCACCGACGTCAAGATCTACGGCTTCGACGCGCTTCCCGAAGCGCTGGTCGCCGTGCGCGACGGCAAGCTGGCCGGCACGGTCGAGCAATTCCCCGGCGAGCAGTCGCGCACCGCGGTGCAGATCGCGGTCGCCTACGCCAGGGACAAGACCGAGCCGAAGGAAAAGCTGGTGCTTTTGACGCCGATCGTCATCGGCAAGGACAATCTCGACAAGGCGGAGAGGCTGGGCGAGACGAAGTAAGGTTTGTGATCAGCGCTGACGGTGCACAGTCGCGCGAGCAAGATCGATCGCCGAAGTTGGCGCCGCCCCTCATCCGCCTGCCGGCACCTTCTCCCCGTATAATGACGGGGAGAAGGGACGCGCTCCAACGCTGGCGCCCCCCTCTCCCCGTCTCTATACGGGGAGAGGGTAAGGGTGAGGGGCAGCGCCAACGTTCAATGTCTCAGGGAGCCATCCTTGCCGCCAGCTGAAGCCGCATCACCCTCTCCCGCCCTGCTCACCGTCGAGGGCGTGACCAAGCGCTTTGCCGGCGTCACCGCGCTGAACGACGTTTCGCTCGAAGTCCGCCCCGGCGAGATACTCGGCCTGCTCGGCGAGAATGGCGCCGGCAAATCGACGCTGCTCAAGATCCTGTCCGGCGTGATGCCGCCGTCCAGCGGCCGCATCGTCTTCGATGGGGTCGAATTCAGCCCGCACAATCCGCAGGATGCCAAGCGCCACGGCATCGTCACCATCTACCAGGAACTGAGCCTGATCCCGACGCTGACCGTGGCGGAGAATATCTTCATCGGCCGCGCGCCGCTCGGCCGGTTCGGGCTGGTCAGCTGGCGGAAGATGGAGGAAGATTCGCGCGCGATCATCGCTCGCGTCGGCCTCGACCTCGACCCGGCGACGCCGGTGTCGGCGCTGTCGGTGGCCGAGCAGCAGCTGGTCGAGATCGCCCGTGCGCTGTCGCTGAAGAGCCGCTTGATCATCATGGACGAGCCGACCTCGGCGCTGACCGAAACCGAAGTGCACAGGCTGATGTCGATCATGGGCCGGCTGCGCAAGGACGGCGTCGCCATCATGTTCGTCACCCACCGGCTGGAAGAGGCATCGGCGATCTGCGACCGCATGACGGTGCTGCGCGACGGCAGGCTGGCCGGCCATCTAGACCGCGAAGGTGGGCCGATCAAACTGCCGAAGATTATCGAGAAGATGGTCGGCCGCGCCGCTTCCGAGCTCTATGCCAGGCCGACGCAGCGCGATGTCGCCGGCGACGTCCGGCTCTCGGTGCGCGGCCTGCGCACGGTGCGCGATCCGCAGGCGCCGCACGCGATCGTGCTCGAAGGCGTCGATCTCGACCTCAAGGCGGGCGAAATCCTCGGCGTCGCCGGGCTCGTCGGCTCCGGCCGCACCGAGCTCGCCCGCGCCATCTTCGGCGCCGACCGCATTGCCGCCGGCACCATCATGCTCGACGGCAAGCCGATCGCGCCCGCCTCACCCGCCGACGCCATCGAGCTCGGCATCGGGCTGGTTCCGGAAGACCGCAAGCACCAGGCGATCTTCGCGGCCCTCGCCATCCTCACCAATTTTTCCGTAGCCGCGCTCGACCGCTACTCCAATGCCGCCGGCTTCATGGCCGAGCGGCGCGAGCGCGAGGCGTTGGTGAACTACAGGAAGACGCTGTCGATCCGCATGGCCTCGCCCGAGCAGGCGATCGAGGGACTGTCCGGTGGCAACCAGCAGAAGGTCATCCTTGCCCGCTGGCTGGCGCGCGACCCCAAGGTGCTGATCGTCGATGAACCGACGCGCGGCGTCGATGTCGGCGCCAAGGCGGAGGTGCACCAGATCCTGGTGGAGCTCGCGGCGCGCGGCATCGCCATCATGATGATCTCGTCCGAGCTGCCCGAAGTGCTTGCGGTGTCGGACAGGATCATGACCATGCGGCGCGGGCGCATTACCGGCGAGATGCCCGGCATCGAGGCGACCGAGGAGAAACTGATGGAACTGATGGCGCTCGACCAGAAGCAGGAAGCAACGCAATGACCAGCACGACCGAACGGAGCCAGCGCGGCGGCGTCAATATTGCGCGCCTGCTGATGAGCTTCGGCCCACTGATGTTCCTGGCGTTGCTGATCATCGTTTTCACCGTGCTGAAGCCGAGCTTCATCGACCCGATCAACCTGTTCAACATCATGCGCCAGATCTCGATCACCGGGCTGATCGCGCTCGGCATGACCTTCGTCATCCTGACCGCCGGTATCGACCTGTCGGTGGGCTCGCTGCTCGCCTTCTGCGGCATGGTCGCGGCGGTGGTAGCCAAAGGCGGCACCGCCAACACGCTGTCGCTGTCGACAACGGGCACGCAAGGCTATGGCTGGTTCGCCGCCCTTCTCGCCGCCGTCGTCGTCGGCGCCATGGCCGGCGGCGCCCAGGGCTTTGCCATCACCAGGCTGAAAGTTCCGCCCTTCGTCGTCACGCTTGGCGGCCTCACCGTGTTTCGCGGCCTGACCTTGACAATCTCCAATGGCGGCCCGATCTCCGGCTTCGACGCCTCGATGCGCTGGTTCGGTACCGGCCTGATCGGCCCGGTTCCGGTGCCGGCGATCATCTTCGCGATTGCCGCAATCCTTTGCCACATCGTGCTGCGCTACACGCGCTACGGCCGCGCGGTCTACGCCGTCGGCGGCAATGCCGAGGCCGCGCGCCTCTCAGGCCTGCGCGTCGACCGCATCCTGATCTCGGTCTACGTCATTGTCGGGTTCTTCGCCGGCCTTGCCGCCTTCGTTTTGTCGGCGCGGCTCAACTCCTCCGAAGCCGTCGCCGGCATCGGCTACGAGCTGACGGTGATCTCGGCGGTCGTCATCGGCGGCACCTCGCTATTCGGCGGCATCGGCAGCGTCGGCGGCACGGTGGTCGGTGCAGGACTGATCGGCGTCTTGCAGAACGGGCTGCAGTTCAACAACGTCTCGTCCTACACGCAAAGCATCGTCATCGGCCTGATCCTCATCCTCGCCGTGGCCTTCGACCGCTGGCTGAAATCGCGGGTAAGGCGGTGATACAGGTGCCATACCTATCCAGGTCGGCGGGACAAGCACCTCTCTGTCCTGCCGAACATCTCCGCTCAAAGGGGCAGGTTTCTGAGGCGAGGTGCCAATGACTCAAATAAGGACCATGACCGAACAAGAAATTCCGGCGGTGTCGCGGCTGCTGGGCCAATCCTGGCGACACATCTATTCGCCGATTCTGGGTGCCGAGACCACGGCACGGCTTTCGGACGAGAGGCACGCGCCGGAGCGGCTGGCGGCCGAGCTCGGGGACGACAGCAAGATGTCCTTCGTCGCCGAGCGGGCTGACGGCTCGCTCGCCGGTTATGCGATGGCCGCGATGGACGACAAGGGCGAGGTCATGCTCGAGCGGCTCCATATAGACAAAAGCGAGTACGGCACCGGCCTTGCCGCTGACCTGCTGCATGCCGTTCTTGCCGCGCATGCGGGTATTCCCAGCATCGCCCTGGAGGTGATCGAGGGCAACGACCGCGCTATCGCCTTCTATCGCAAGCACGGCTTCGAGGTCGTCGAGCGCCGGCCGGCTGCACACGGCGTGGGCGGCCACGCCTCGCTGATCATGCGCCGGCTGCTGCCGATGGCTTAGCAGGCGAAAGCGGCTGAGCGCGTAATCTCCCCCCTCGAGGGCCCTCGAGGGGAGATTACGCCTCAGGCGACAGAGGGGATCGCCTCGGCTGGCGTGATGCAATGCGAGAGAAGGTTGGCGTTTCACGCGCGGCGACCCGCTCTGTCCTGCCGAACATCTTGCCTCGAGAGGGGAGATTGGCAGCTTTGCCGACAGCGCCAGCTCAGGCCGGGGCGTTGACGCGCTGCGGGCGCGTTGCCCAGTCGGCAACCGTCGCGCCGACAACGCTCTCGCCGGCAACCGTCCCGTTCGTCTGCGGCGCAAGCAGGTCGTTGCGGCGGGCGAAGGCAACGACGGTGGCGCGCGCGGTTTCGGCGTCGATCTCTCCTTCCATGGCGGCACGGCAGGCTTTTGCGGCAATGTCATGCGCGGCCGTCCGGCTCGTCGCCGGCCACTCAGCCAAAAGCGCATGGGCCTCAGCCGCGCTTTCTATCTTCGTCGGCGTACCGAGGCCGGTGAGGATGGTAACCGGCTTGTCGAACGGAGCACGATCCATGACACTCTCCTTTCCTGGCTCAATCGGCTCCCTTCGGAACTCAACCGCGCGGGCGCTTCGATCCGCCTGCAGGACGGCGTCGATCGGTGAATGCAATACGGCCTGCGGCGTGCCCGGCCGCGGCAGCCGCCGATGCACCTTGACCAGCGCCTCCAGCCAGGCCGCCACGCCCAGCGGCGGATGTTCGCGCCCGTAGAGCCACGCCTTTGCCTTGGCTATGGGATACCCCGCCTCTTCGGCGAAATCGTTTTCCGACCACCGCAGCAGGCGCAGGCATTCGCGCATTCGCGCCGCGATCATATGCGCTCCTCCGTGCCGGCTCCCACGCGTTGAGCCGACAGAAACATCAGCGTGTAGGCCGCCTTGTGGCGGTCCCAGCCGGCCGACTCGGCCATATCCAGCAAGCCGTCGACCAAAGGCGCCAGCGCTGCCCTGCAATCGGTCTCATAGTTGAAATCGTTCTTCGGGCGGGTCGGCGCCGCGATCTTTCCAAAACTGTCCATCATATCCATGGCAACACCTGCTCAGCATTAGTCCCGGACCGGCAAGACCGTGCCCGCTTTTGGCGGACACGGCCCATCTGCCGTTTCGAAGTCGCGCCTTGGAAGCCTGGCCTTAGAAGTCCATGCCGCCTCCGCCGGGCATCGCCGGCGCGGCAGCTTCCTTCTTCGGCTTCTCGGCCACCATCGCCTCGGTCGTCACCAGCAGGCCGGCAACAGAGGCGGCACCCTGCAGGGCCGTGCGTACGACCTTGGCCGGGTCGATGACGCCCTGCCCGTACAGGTCGCCGAACTCGTTGGTCTGGGCGTTCCAGCCATAGCCGAAGTCGGTCGTCTCGCGCAGCTTGCCGACGATAATCGAACCTTCCGCACCGGCGTTCTCGGCGATCTGGCGCACCGGCGCTTCGATGGCGCGACGCACGATGTCGACACCGGTCTTCTGATCGGGATTGTCGACGACGACGTTATCGAGCGCCTTCGCCGCCCTCAGCAGGGCCACGCCGCCGCCGGGCAGGATACCCTCCTCGACCGCCGCGCGTGTGGCGTGCATGGCGTCGTCGACGCGATCCTTGCGCTCCTTGACCTCGATCTCGGTCGAGCCGCCGACGCGGATGACGGCGACACCGCCAGCGAGTTTGGCCAACCGCTCCTGCAGCTTCTCGCGGTCGTAGTCGGAGGTGGTTTCCTCGATCTGCGCCTTGATCTGACTGATGCGTGCCTGGATTTCATCCTTGCGGCCGGCACCGTCGACGACAGTGGTGTTCTCCTTCTCGATCAGCACCTTCTTGGCGCGGCCGAGCATCTCCAGTGTGACGTTCTCGAGCTTGATGCCGAGGTCTTCCGAGATCGCCGTGCCGCCGGTCAGGATGGCGATGTCTTCGAGCATGGCCTTGCGGCGATCACCGAAGCCCGGCGCCTTGACGGCCGCAACCTTCAGGCCGCCGCGCAATTTGTTGACGACCAGCGTCGCCAGCGCCTCGCCTTCGACGTCCTCGGCGATGATCAACAGCGGCTTGCCGGATTGCACGGCGGCTTCGAGCACAGGAAGCATGGCCTGCAGGTTGGACAGCTTCTTCTCGTGGATCAGCACATAGGGTTCTTCGAGTTCGACGCGCATCTTATCCTGGTTGGTGATGAAATAGGGCGAGAGGTAGCCACGGTCGAACTGCATGCCTTCGACCACTTCCAACTCAGTCTCAGCGGTCTTGGCTTCCTCGACAGTGATGACACCCTCATTACCAACCCTTTCCATCGCCTCTGCGAGGAAGCGGCCGATCTCGGCATCACCATTGGCAGAGATGGCGCCGACCTGAGCGATTTCGTCGTTCCTGGTCACCTTGCGGGCATTGGATTTCAGGTCGGCGACGATGGCGTCGACCGCCTTGTCGATGCCGCGCTTCAAATCCATAGGGTTCATGCCGGCAGCGACCGCCTTGGCCCCTTCCCTGACAATGGCCTGAGCAAGAATCGTCGCAGTCGTGGTGCCATCGCCTGCGGTGTCGCTGGTCTTCGAGGCGACCTCGCGCACCATCTGCGCGCCCATATTCTCGAACTTGTCCTCCAGCTCGATTTCTTTGGCGACAGTCACGCCGTCCTTGGTGATGCGCGGCGCACCGAACGACTTATCGAAGACGACATTGCGGCCCTTGGGACCGAGCGTTACCTTCACCGCATTGGCGAGAATATCGACGCCGCGCAGCATTTTCTCGCGGGCTTCGGTATGAAATTTCACATCTTTGGCAGCCATTGGATCACTCCTTCGAATAGGCAGCTTTCGTTGACCGGAATGCTTGTTCAGGCCCCGCTCAGGCGGCCCTCTTCATCTCGCCGGCGCCCTCGATAACGCCCAGCACGTCGCTCTCCTTCATGATGAGCAAATCCTCGCCATTGAGCTTGATCTCGGTGCCGGACCATTTGCCGAACAGGATGCGGTCGCCGACCTTGACGTCGAGCGGCTGCAACTGGCCGCTGTCGTCGCGCGCGCCCGGACCGGCGGCAATGACCTCGCCTTCCTGCGGCTTCTCCTTGGCGGTGTCGGGGATGATGATGCCGCCGGCGGTCTTCTCGTCGACCTCGATGCGGCGGACCAGGATACGGTCGTGCAATGGACGGAACGTCATGTCGTTCTCCTCTCGGGACAAACAAATTTTCGAAAATCCTCCTGACCGGACCGGTAATATCGGCCCGGCACGGGGTGCGCGACCCTTCATCAGGCATCGCGCGCATACGAACTAGTCGCGCTTTTTTCAGCTTTCAAGAGGATCAGGCAAAAATTTTAGCACTCGGTACCTGAGAGTGCCAATACGCTGTAATCGTTCGCACATTAGCTGCTCTCAGCTACATGCGGCTCAAATTCTGGCAGGATATTTTCAAAATCCCGCCCGTCCGGGGCCGCTCGTGGCGGCTGGAACCTATGTGGAAGGCGAGGCGTTTTGCGGACTGAGATTTCAACGGACCGAGATTTCAACGGAAAGGACGATCGCATGACCAGCAGGGACTTTCAGCTCCAGATGCAAGGGTTTGGCCTCACCACGGCGGAGATCCACTACCGCCTGCCCGATCATCGGAGTCTGCTGCAGCTCTACATCTGGCAGGAATACGATATTGCCCCCGATTTCCCGACGCTGAAGCATTTCCTCGATTTCTGGGAGCGCGAGATCGAAGGCCCGCTGCATTCGGTACGCGTCGCCCATCATCACCTGATCCAGCCTTCCGAATGGCGGGCCGTAAACGGCATTATCACCGTCCACTGAGGAGCAGCCGAACTGCCGCTAGACAGCGGACAAAGTCTCCGAAACGGGGAAAGGCAGCTGCCTCTCCCCACTTGTTTTGGACCTCACAATATCGGAGGGGGGTCTGGACTAGCCGGCGTGGTCGACAGGCTTGCGGGGCATTGCGAGCAATCCGGCCTTGCGCGCCGCCCTGACGAAGGCTTTGCGCGCATCACGCGCGGTACGCCAACCGTCGAGCGCGTCCCGGCAGGTCCGATAAGCGGCGCGCCAACTCCGGCCGCGTGCACGGTCCGGCCACTGCTGGCGCATGCATTCGATGGCTTCCCAACTGCTGGCGACCTTGCGCTCGCTGGATTGGAATTTCAACGTGATCGGCTCGGCAAAGCGGACGTCGTCCATCACTTCCTCCTTGTTTTCTGATCGTCTTCTTGTTTGAGCAAGCAACGCTATGCTGGCGGTGCCGGCGGCCGGCCGGCGCCGCTGAAGGACATGGTTCGCCTCTTTACGCGGTTCAAGAGCATGGGGCGCGGTTCAAGAGCATCGCGGCTACAGCCGGTTATTCGTCCTCGTCCGGCCCTTGCAGCAGTTCGATCAGCGTCGCTACCCTTGCCGTCGGCAGCGGCCGGCCCTCGTTCACCAGAGCCTCGTCGGCGGCGATCCAGGCCAGGGCCTCGCGCAATTCCTGGACCGTCCCGTCCGTCGCCGCAATGTCGGCGATCACGGCTTCGTCGACCGGGCCCAGCACAGAAATGATCTCGTCGCGTGTCATGGTCAGCTCCATCTGCAAGTGCCGGGAATGGGCCCGGCAACAGAAGAATCTGGGTCTTGACCTGCAGCAGACAATAACCGCCGGGGAAGTCAGCGTTGGCGACTGAGGCCAGCTGGGAAACAGGCAATCTCCTGCCGGACATCTCGCCGCAAAAAGGGAGATTGGCAGCCTCGCCGAACCGACCGGAAACCGGCCCGAAAAAACCGGCAACGCGAAAGCCACCGGGTCTTGACTTGCGGCGGACAATAACCAGATCGAAGGCACCGGTCGCCGAAATGGGGCCGGCGGAACCAGGGAGCGCCAGCTCTTTGGCGCCCCTCGTATCTATGTTGCTCGATGGAGGATGTAGCTATGAGAACCGCAGTCGACTTTTCCCCGCTCTATCGGTCGAGCATCGGCTTCGACCGCGTCTTCAACCTGCTGGAAAATGCTCCGCAGGCTTTCGACGCCTGGCCGCCCTATGACATCGCGCGCAGCGGCGAGAATAACTACCGCGTCACTATCGCCGTCGCCGGCTTTTCCGAGGACGACCTCGAAATCACCCATGAACCCAACCTGCTGATTGTCTCCGGCCAGCACAAGGAGCCGGATAACGCGGAGTATCTGCATCGTGGCCTCGCCGCACGGCCCTTTACCCGCCGTTTCGAGCTTGCCGATCACGTCAAGGTCGCAGGCGCCTCGCTCGACAACGGCCTGCTCAGCATCGATCTGGTACGTGAGGTGCCCGAGGAGATGAAGCCTCGGCGCATCGCCATCGCGACCGATGTCGCCTCGCCGAAGACCGGGCCGAAGGTCGAAGCAAACAAGCAGGCTGCCTGAATGCACCAGTCGAGAAAGGAGACTATGCAATGGCTATTCGTGATCTCATTCCCTGGGGCCGGGAGAACAATCAGGCCCCCAGCCTGTTCCGCAACGGCGATCGCGATCCCTTCCTGACGCTGCATCGCGAAATGAACCGCCTGTTCGACGAGGCGTTCCGCGGCTTCGACATGCGGCCGCCGTCCCTCGGTGGCTTCTCCTCTGCCCGCGCCAGCTGGCCGAGTGTCGAAATCTCCGATGGCGAAAAGGAAATCCGCGTCACCGCCGAGATCCCCGGCATGGATGAGAAGGATGTCGAGCTGCTGCTCGATGACGGCGTGCTGACGCTGCGCGGCGAGAAACGCGAAGAGACCGAGGATAAGGACAGGCAGTTCTCCGAACGTTTCTATGGCCGTTTCGAGCGGCGGATCCCGCTCGGCTACGAAGTCGACGAAGACAAGGTGAATGCCGCGTTCCGGAACGGTGTGCTCAGCGTGACGCTGCCGAAGACGGGGCGCGCCCAGGACAAGGCCAAGCGTATCGCCATCAAGGGCGGCAGCGACAAGTCCTGATGGCTCGCAGCAGGACGACGCCCCCCCTTCTGCCCTGCCGGTCTCCGGCGGGCAGAAGCGGGCAATGTCGATGACCCGTTCTCCCGACGCCCCGGTTCCGCCTGACCAGGCGCAGCACGCCCGGCAGTGCCTGACTACCGAGCATTTCGTGCTGCAAAACGCTCGCGCCGCGACCATTCAGGAAGCGAACCAGAGAGCCGATCTGTTCCTGACCTCGGTCTCGAGTGCAACGATTGCCTTGTCCTTCGTCGCGCAAATGGGCAGGCCGTTCGTGTTGTTCGCGACCTGCATTCTCGTCCTGCGGCGTTATCATAGTCGCGCCTGGGCGGCGGCCGAAGAAAGCTTGCCCGCACGGTTCCTGGGCGACAATGGCAACAGCGAAAGCTAGCGCCGACACAACCGGATGTCGAAAAGTGGCAGGGCGCCGCCCTTGCGTCTTGCGCGCCAATTGACCATCCTTGCCAACATCATTTGCACCGCGGCCGGGGGGTTCGCATATGCCGACGCTTTATGCGCTGAAACCGGCCTTCCAGGCCAGGCTGCGGCCGCTTGCCGATGGCCTGGCTAGGGCCGGCGTCACCGCCAACCAGATCACGCTGCTGGCCGCGGCCCTCTCGCTCGCCACCGGCTTTGTGGTGGCAGCCCTTGCCGGCCACCGCGTGGTCTTTCTGCTGATGCCGCTCGTGCTGTTTACGCGAATGGCGCTGAATGCGATCGACGGCATGCTCGCAAGGGAACATGGCCAGGCCTCGACGCTCGGCATGTATCTCAACGAGCTCTGCGACGTTGTCTCCGATCTCGCTTTGATCCTGGCCTTTGCCGTCCTTTTTCCTGCCTGGGGCGTCGTTGCGTTTGCGATCGCGGCGATGATCACGGAGTTCGCCGGCGTGCTCGGCATCGCCGCAGGAACCGGGCGCAACTATGCCGGCCCGTTCGGCAAGAGCGACCGGGCGCTGGCGCTCGGCATCCTCGCCGTGCTTATCGCGTCCGGCCTGTGGGTCCCGGCGCTCACGCCGCTCGTGTTTCCGGCCATGGCTACACTCTCGCTGGCGACCGCCATCAACCGGATACGCAGCGGCCTTAACGGGAGCGGCAGCTGAATTCCGGTCTCGCCAGGGAGAACAACATGCTTCACCAACAGACGGTTGCCGCAGTGGCTCCAGTCAACATCGAGCGAGTGGCGCAGGAGCGCAGCTTCAAGAGCCATGACGGCACCGAGATCTTCTATCGCTATTGGCCGGCGCTGTCGGAAAACCGCAAGGGCGCCATCCTGCTGTTCCACCGCGGCCACGAGCATGGCGGTCGCATGGCGCATCTGGTCGACGAGCTCCAGATGCCCGACCACGCCTTCTATGCCTGGGACGCGCGCGGCAATGGCCGCTCCGCCGGCGAGCGCGGCTATGCGCCGTCGTTTGCAGCACTTGTGCGCGACATCGATTGTTTCGTGGGCGCGATCGGCAGCGACGGTTTTGCCCGGCGCGACATCGCGCTGATCGCGCAATCCTTCGGCGCCGTGCTTGCCGCCGCCTGGGTGCATGATTATGCGCCCGACATTCGCGCCCTGGTGCTGGCCTCGCCGGCCTTCTCGGTCAAGCTCTACGTGCCCTTTGCCAAGCAAGGCATTGCATTGTGGCAGAAGCTGAAGGGCCGCTTCTTCGTCAATTCCTACGTCAAGGCGAAATTCCTGACACATGACCCCGAGCGCATCGCCTCCTTCGACGCCGACCCGCTGATCACCCGGCCGATCGCCTCCAACATCCTGGTCGAGCTCTACGACCATGCCGCGCGCATCGTCGCCGACGCCCGCGCCATCACCGTGCCGACACAGATTCTGATCTCGGGCAGCGACTGGGTGGTCCGGCATGGACCGCAGCACGAGTTTTTCGTCAATCTGGCGAGCCCAGCCAAGGAGCGGCATATTTTGCCCGGCTTCTTCCACGACACGCTGGGCGAGCGCGACCGCCACAAGGCACTCGACCTGATCAGGCCTTTCCTCGAAAAGCAATTCGCGGCGCCGGAAAAGCCGGTCGACCTGATCGAGGCCGATCGCGCCGGCTACACACGCGACGAGGCCGACCGGCTGGCCTCACCGCTGCCGCTGCTGTCGCCCAGGGGCCTCTACTGGGCAATGAGCCGCGCCTCGATCCGCATGGGCGCCTGGCTGTCGTCCGGCATGAAGACAGGGATTGCCACCGGCTTCGATTCCGGCTCGACGCTCGACTATGTCTACGAGAACGAGGCGCGCGGCATCAGCCCCATCGGTCGCATGATCGACCGCACCTTTCTCGACGCCATCGGCTGGCGCGGCATCCGCCAGCGCAAGCTGCATCTGGAAGAGCTGATCGGCAGCGCCGCCTCCTCGCTCAAGGCCGCCGGCCGGCCGGTCCATATCGTCGATATCGCAGCCGGCCATGGCCGCTACGTGCTCGATGCCGTGCAGAAATGCGCCGAGCCACCGGCAAGCGTTCGGCTGCAGGATTTCTCCGAGCTCAACGTCTCGCTCGGCCGCAAGCTGATCGCCGAGCGCAGGCTGCCGGCGACCGTTTCGTTCCATCAAGGTGACGCCTTCGACGCCACGATGCTGGTCGGGCTCGACCCGGCGCCGGATCTCGCCATCGTCTCAGGGCTCTACGAATTGTTTTCCGACAATGCCATGATCGGCCGCTCGCTCGGTGGACTGGCCAGCGCGATGCAGCCCGGAAGCCTGCTCGTCTACACCAACCAGCCCTGGCATCCGCAGCTCGAGATGATCGCGCGCAGCCTGACCTCGCATCGCGGCGGCCAGGCCTGGGTGATGCGCCGCCGCACGCAGGCCGAGATGGACCAGCTGGTGGCGGCCGCCGGCTTCGAGAAACTCGACCAGCGCATCGACCAGTGGGGCATCTTCACCGTTTCGGTCGCGCGGCGCGTCTGAGCATGAACTTGCCTGCCTCTGCCTTGCCTGGCAATGCCCCTGCCCTTCCGGCCTTGCCGCGCGAGCCGTATCCCGGGATAGTCCTGCGCGCCGCGCTGTGGCTGGCATTTCTGGCGCCGTTCTTCTACGCCACCTACGGCTTCGCCAATTGGTTGGCGTCGCGGCGCGACGACGTCGGCAGCATCGTCTTCGGCTGGGAGCGCGGCATCCCGTTCCTTGCCTGGACGATCGTGCCCTACTGGTCGATCAACCTGTTCTATGGCTTGTCGCTGCTGTTGAACAATTCGAAGAGCGGCGTCGACCGCCTCGCCGGCCGCTATCTGACGGCGCAGCTCGTCGCCGTCGTCTGCTTCATCCTGTTTCCGCTGACGGCGACCTTCGTGCGCCCGCAGACGAGCGGCCTGCCCGGTTTCATGTTCGCCGTGCTTGGCGGCTTCGACAAACCCTTCAATCAGGCGCCGTCACTGCACATCGCACTGCTGGTCATCATCTGGGACCATTGGCGTCACAGATTGACCGGCATCGCCGGCTTCGCCTGGCATGTCTGGTGTTTCCTGATCGGCGCCTCGGTGCTGACGACGTGGCAGCACCATTTCGTCGACATTCCAACCGGCGCGCTACTCGGCCTTTTCGCCCTGTGGCTGTTTCCGCGCGATGGCGAGCTGCCGTTCGCCGGCTTCCGCCTGAGCGCTGATCCGAACGCGCGGCGGCTGGCGCTGTTCTATGCGTTTGGCGCAAGCCTTGCGCTGGCCGGCGCCGCTGCCGGGGCATTGGTCTCGGCGGTGTGGCTCATCCTGTTGTGGCCGGCACTGGCGCTGGCCATAGTCGCTTTCGCCTATGCCGGCGCCGGCGCCAAGGTGTTCCAGAAAACAGCCGATGGCCGCGTGTCGCTGGCCAGCCGACTTCTGCTGTGGCCCTACCGGGTTGCCGCCAAGGCCAATGTCTGGGCATGGACGCGAAAGTTTCCGGCCCAGATCGTCATCGCCGACGGTGTTTGCCTTGGCCGTTTTCCGACCGCCGCCGAGGCTGACGCCTTCGGCACGGTGGTCGACCTTGCCGGCGAATTGGAAAGGCCGCGTGGCGCCTCGATCCGCTGGGTGAGCCTGCCCATGGTCGACCTTTTGCCGCCGTCTCACGAGGCGCGTGCGCAAGCGGTGGCGGCGATCGAGACGGCGCAGAGCCAGGGCACGGTGCTGGTCTGCTGTGCGCTCGGCTTCCAGCGCAGCGCCGCCGTCGTCGCCGAATGGCTGGTCGCCAGCGGCCGGGCCGCGACGCCGGATCAGGCGCGAGGCAAGCTCGCCGCCGCGGGCCGGCCGGTGCATCTTGGCGTGGATGCGACGACATGACCGCCTATCGTGACAAGGCCGAAGCGTTCGCCGCCGGGCTGATGGTGCAGGTGGCATGGCCGCTGCTGTTGATTGCTGCTGCCTTGCTGGCTGCGCCGGTCATCGGCCTGGCGGCTGCGTCGCTGTCCGCAGCGGCCTGGCTGATCGCCGCCGCGGGTGCCATAGCCACAATTATTCTGTCGGCCCTGCTTTTGTTCGACGCGCTGCTGTTCCGGCTGATGGCCAGCCACGCCAGCGAGGCAGGCGGCTGTGCGGCGATCGACGACGTGCTGGCGCGCATGCGGCTGAAACCCACGGCGGCCGGCGGCCGCTCGCTCGACCAGCGGATGGCCGGCACGCGCGGCCTGCTCGCCAGGCAGCGCATCGCCTTCAGTCTGTTCGCGGCCGCCTCGGTCGTCGCGGCATTCTTTTGAGCCCGTCCATGACAAAGCTTCGCGTCAACACCTATACCCTGCTGCAGACGGTGACCTCGGTCGGCCTGTCGGCGCTGGCCTGGGTGGTCACCGGCGTACGGCCGATCTGGAACGGCAGCCAGCCATCGGACCGGCAGCGCATCTACTTCGCCAACCATGCCAGCCACGGCGATTTCATCCTGCTGTCGGCCTGCCTCAGCGAGAAGGAACGCGCCCGTACCCATGCCGTGGCGGCCGCCGATTATTGGGGCAAGACGCGGCTGCGCCGTTTCATTGCCGAGGATATGCTGTCGTCCGTGCTGATCCACCGGCAGTGGACGGATGAAACGCAACACCCGATCTCGATCATGCTGTCGGTGCTCGACCAGGGCCATTCGCTGATCCTGTTTCCCGAAGGCACGCGCAACATGACCGACGAACCGCTGCTGCCGTTTCGCTCCGGCCTCTACAACCTGTCGATGGCGCGGCCCGATGTCGAGCTCATCCCGTGCTGGATCGAGAACATGTCGCGGGTGCTGCCTAAGGGGCAATTCGTGCCGGTGCCGCTGCTTTGCCGCGTCGTCTTCGGCGCGCCGATCGCCATTCAACCGGGTGAGGAACGCCGCGCCTTTCTTGACCGCGCCCGTGAAACGCTGCTGGCGCTGAACCCCCGGCCGCAGCGAGACGATTGAGGACCAAGGCAAATGCTGCCGATGATGCACGAAACCCTCATTCTGATTGTCGGCCTGCTGGCGGTACTGATCAGCGCCAGCGTCGTCGCGGGCGTCTTGTCATGGCGGGCGCCGAAGCCGTTGTCGCCGACGCTGGTCAACCTGACCCAGCGCATCAATGCCTGGTGGGTGATGGTGGTGGCGATCACCGTTGCCTTCTTCTTCGGCCGCCCCGGCATGACCATCCTGTTCGCGCTGATTTCCTTCGCCGCCCTGCGCGAATTCGTGACGCTGACGCACAGCCGGCGCAGCGACCACTGGGTGCTGCTCGGCATGTTCGGCATCGTCATCCCGTTCCAGTACTGGCTGGTATGGACCACCTGGTACGGCATGTTCACCATCTTCATCCCGGTCTACTGCTTCCTGCTGATGCCCGCGATCACCGCGCTGCACGGCGACACCGAGCGCTTTCTCGAGCGCATCTCGGCGCAGCAATGGGCGGTCATGATTTCGGTCTACTGCGTCAGCCACGTGCCGGCGCTGCTGACGCTCGAGGTGCCAGGCTTCGAAGGCCGCAACCTGTTGCTGATCGCTTTCCTGATCATCACCGTGCAAGGCAGCGACGTGCTGCAATATATCTTCGGCAAGCTGTTCGGCCGGCATCTCCTGGCGCCGACGGTCTCGCCGTCGAAGACCTGGGAGGGGCTGGTTGGCGGGCTGGCGGCGTCGAGCCTGCTCGGCGCGCTGCTGTCGTTCCTGACGCCGTTTTCGCCGCTGCAGGCAGCCGGCGTCGCCTTCATCGCCTGCCTGATGGGGTTCCTTGGCGGGCTTGTCGCCTCCGCCATCAAGCGCGATCAAGGCGTCAAGGACTGGGGCCATCTGATCGAAGGCCATGGCGGCATGATGGACCGCGCCGACAGCCTGGTCTTCGCTGCCCCGGTCTTCTTTCATACGGTGCGCTATTTCTGGACTGTGTGAGGGGTTCGCCCCTTTGCTGCGGCACTGTCCGGACGGTTAAGCCCGACCCTTGCGAAGACACCTGATCCGTCTCGTTATTGCCGTTTTCGCGAAAACGGTAATAGCCCCACCTGCCGCGGTCGTTGGCCGCGCTCATTTTGCCGCGGCGAGCGGCTCCTTCTTGCGCGCCGGCGCCAGGCGGCGCATGCGGCGTTTGGCGGTGGTCTTCAGCGCCACCGGCGGAGCGCTGGACAACGCACCGAGCACCGCGCCGACCATGCCGTGTGCGACGAAATCGGCGTTGATCTCATTGGCCAATCTGGCATCTGCCTCCTGGTTGTCGCTGTCGGATTCCGACCACAACACGATGCCCACTCGCAACCTTGGTTTGGCGCGCTTCAGCCGACGGACCAGGAACCGCCCGTGCTTGACGGAATCCCGGTTCAAAAATCCGGCGACGACGGTATCGACGGCGTCGAGCTCAAGGCGGCGAATGCTCCCCGGTTCCATCTCGGCGAAGCTCGCCCTCAACACGGTGGCGCCCTGGACTTCGAGCACCTGCGCCAGCATGGCGGCAGCCGCGTCGTCGAGTTCGCCGCGGCCTCCGGCGCACAGCACCGACATGCCCGTGCCATCCGGCAGTTCGGTGTCGTCCTCGCCCTGAACCTCCCCCTGAACGTGCTTGTCCTCGCGTGAGCCGTTGTCCTCGGCCGCGGTTGTGTCGTCCGCTTCCGCCTCCTCCTGCGCGCTGTCGTCGAGGTTCGCCACCATCGTCAGCGCGCTGCCCGCGACCTGCTGTCTTTGCTCATCGCTCAACACACCACGCACTCGGTCCTGCTCGCCGAGCAGAAGTGCGGGAATCGCGACCTCGTCGTAGAACTCGACCAGATATTTTTCCTCCAGCATCTCCTCGGCATGGTCCGTCGCTTCCTCGGGATCGCCGGCCAGCAGCCGCTGGTAAAGCCGGGCGTGCGGTTCGAGCACGGGTTCGTTGCCGAACAGAACGTCGAGGAATTCGAACTGCGGCACATGGCGGCCGAGCACGACGAGGCAGACCGTAAGCGGCGTCGACAGAACCAGGCCCAATGGCCCCCAGAGCCAGGTCCAGAAGATCGCCGCAACGATGATAGCCAATGGCGACAGCCCGGTGCGCGAGCCGTAGAGCCAGGGTTCGATCACGTTGCCGGTGATCAGTTCCACCACGACGAAAAGCCCGGCGGTCCATAGCACGAGCGACCAGCCGGGCGCCACGGCCAGCGCCAGGAACAGAGGCAACAGCGTCGCGATGACCGGGCCGATATAGGGGACGAAGCGCAGCGCCAGCGCCAGCAAACCCCACAGCAATGGATTGGGTATGCCCAGCACCCAAAGTCCGATTGCAATCGGGACGGCATAGACGATGTTCACGACCAATTGCATGAGCAGATAGCGGCCGACGCGCTTGCCGGCATCCTGCAGCGCCTCGGTGGTTCGATGCAGGTCGCCGTAGCCGACGAGGCGTATGAAGCGATCGCGCAGGTCCTCCCGCTCGAGCAGCATGAATATGACGACCACGACGATCAGTCCGGCCGATGCCAGCGGGCTCAGCAGCGGGCCGATCAGATTCTGGAGGACCTCGAGCGGTCGTTCGCGCGCGACGATTTCGACCGGGATCGGTTCCCGCGGAGGCTGATCGGCGGCGGGTTGTGCGGGCTCGGGTCTGTCGAGCTCCTGGCCGACGCGTTCGATCACCCGGCTCAATCTGGAAACGATGCCGCCGCCGACGCCGGTTTCCTTGAGCGACCGGACCTTGGTCAGGATATTCGCCTGGTAAAGCGGAATGTTCTGCGCCAGTTCACTGACCTGCGTGGCGACGATGAAGGAGAACAGTGCCAGCACCGTGAATGCGCCGAGCACGCTGGCGATTACGGCAGGAAGACGCGGAATGCCGGCTCGCTTGAGTACCGAAACCATGGGTACGAGCGCAAAGGTAAGCAGCAGCGCGATTGCGATCGGCAGAAAGACCTCGCGCCCGAAATAGAGCGCCGCGACGGCCGTCACGACCGACGCTACGCTGGGCAAGGATGTGCGCGGAAGCGCCCTGGCCGCGGAAACAATGCCCGCCCGCCGGGGCTCCGACAGGTGCGCGCCGTCTCGACGATTTGCCGCCACTTGATACCTCCGCCCCGCCGTCGCCATGATCGGGCATATTGAGCCGGCGTGCAACTCGTAGCGTCTCACCCAGCTGGACGCCGATTGCCCTGGTCGGCAGCGCCGCAAATTCAGTCATGGTAGAATTTTCTGCATTAATGGCGTCACGGGCAATCCTGTTCCATGCCTGCGCCAGAACGTGGAACTTTTGGGTCAAAACGCCGTTCCTTCGTAGATCGCTGATGGACAACCTCAAAGCAGCAGCTCAGGAGGAATGATCATGAACATCAAGATGCTTTGCATGGGCGCGATGGCGCTTTCGATGATGACCGGCGCAGCGCTTGCCGCCGGTGCCACTGGCACTTCGGCGCTCGACGATCCGCAGAAAATGACGCCCTTCTTCACCGACGCCGGCATGAAGAGCATGAAGTCGGAAGCCGAATTCAAGGCGGCATGGATGGCCATGTCCACAAGCGACCGGGCCATGATGTTGAAGGAATGCAGCGACGCAGGCATTGCCAAGACGCATGCCGACTTCTGCAAGATGGCCATGCAGCTCAACAAGTGACCGCCGGCTTTTTGCCGATTGCAATACGGACCAAGCGAAAGGGCGGGCAGCTCCACCATTGTGCGACCTTCCTGTCTGCACCGGCGGGCGCTCAGCTATTCGAACTCGTGCCGGAATACCCGCGTAATAAAAGCCGTCCGCATAGCATTGCCGGCCGGGCACGTTTGGCTGCCGGCACGCTTGACCCAGTGGGCTCGACCCCAGCACGCTTGACCTCGCCGGCAGCCGTGGGATAGGCCAACCACCTCCGCACCGGAGCTCCACGAAAGACCCGACATGACCGACGCGATAGTGCGAGACAGCAATGGCACGGCGCTGCACGAGGGCGACTCCGTGACCCTGATCAAGGATCTCAAGGTCAAAGGCACGTCGGAGACGATCAAGCGCGGCACGCTGGTCAAGAATATTCGCCTCACCGGCATCCCGGCGAGATCGAATGCAGCACCAAGCAGGTGAAGGGCCTGGTGCTGAAGACCGAGTTTTTGAAAAAGGCGTGATCGCCTCGGCACCTTGCCCTTCGCTTCCATATCAATCGCCCTCATGACTGAATCGCTCATGTGAGTGAATCGCCCCCGCGCGAGGAGCTGGAGGAGCTGCGCCCTCCCCCTATGTTGCACTGCGTTAGATTTGTTGCATTGCAATATCGGCGCATCGGGTCGAGCCTTTGCGAGGTGGGTATTCCTTGCATGAGGTGATTGTGTCGGCATCATTTCGGCCTGACATCGAAGGGCTGCGCGCACTGGCGGTGGCGGGTGTCATCGCCTTCCATTTTGGTCTCTCCGGCCTACCCGGCGGCTTTGCCGGCGTCGACATCTTCTTCGTCATCTCGGGCTATCTGATCACCCGCCACCTGGTTACGGAAATCACCGAGACCGGGCGGCTGAACCTCTGGCGTTTCTATGCCCGGCGCGCCCGGCGCCTGTTGCCGGCGGCACTGTTCGTCATCCTCGCCACGCTGTTCGCGGGTTACTTCATCCTGTCGCCGGAGGAACAGGCGCTCTATTCGAAAGGCGCCATGTTCGCCTCCGCCTACATGATCAACCTCTGGCTGATCCGCTGGTCGTTCGACTATTTCGCCGCCGACGCCACCAACAACCCGTTCATCCACTTCTGGTCGCTCTCGGTCGAGGAACAGTTCTATTTGGCATGGCCGGCGCTGCTGCTTGCCGCCGCATGGCTGCGCCCCGGCAAGCGCACTGCTATCATCGTCATCGGCGTCGCCGGCGCGGCCTCCTTCGCCGCCTGCGCCTGGCTGACGGAAGTGTCGCAGCCCTGGGCCTTCTATTTCTCGCCGCTCAGGGCCTGGGAATTCGCCGCCGGCGGCCTCGCGACCATGGCGCCGGCAAAGATCTGGCGCGACCGGCCATTACTGGCCACTCTCCAGGCATGCCTCGGTCTGGCACTGATCGCCTGGGCCTATCTGATGCTGGACGAAGATTCGCCGTTTCCCGGGGTGAATGCGCTGGCGCCTGTCGCCGGCACAGTGCTGCTGCTGCTCAGCGGCAGCGGCTGCCGCAATCTGCCGAGCGCCGTGCTGGCGCTGGCCCCCATGCAATGGTTGGGCCGGCTGTCCTATTCGCTCTATCTCTGGCACTGGCCGGTCATTGTCTATGCGGCGATGGTGGTTCCCAGCCTGTCCATCCTCGGCCGCTTTGCCTGCGCGGCACTGACGCTGGTTCTATCGATGTTCACCTATCATTTCATCGAGAACCCGATCCGCCGCAACGGCTGGCTGATGGCCGGAGCAGCGCGGGCGCTGGTGCCCGCCGTCGCGCTGACTGGCGCTGGCGTGGTCGCAGCCTATGGCAATGCGCGCTTTGCCGAGCACAATCTCAGCCCCGAACAGCACGTCATCGCCGACAGTGCCGCCCAACTCTCCACCGTGCGCGCGACCAATGGCGGCTGCGTGCTCGATTTCGAGACCGTCAAGCCAAAACCCTGCATGTTCGGCCGCAAGGATGCCCAGCGCTCGGTCGTGCTGTTCGGCGACTCGCATGCCGACCATTGGTCGACGCCGCTGATCAAGGCGGCCGAGAAGAACAATTTTCGCGTCGTCACCTTTCTCAAATCCTCCTGCCGGGCTTCGCGGGTGACGACCTGGAACTGGCGGCTGAAGCGCGACTACACCGAATGCGATCAATGGCGCGAGCAGTCGGTCAAGGACATCATCGCGCTCCACCCGCAACTGGTGGTGATCTCGGAATTCTCGATCGGCAATGTGATGAAGGAATCGCCCGAGGAGTTGAAGCACGCCGATTGGCAAGCGCAGTGGCGGACGGGTCTCGCCTGGACGCTTCAAGCCTTCAGCCAGGCCGGCATCAAGGTCGCGGTCATCAGGGACGTTCCCTACAATGCAAGCTACGCCGACAAATGCGTGGCGCGGGCGCTGTGGCGGGGCCAGACGCCCGCGACATGCGACACGCCGAGGATCATGGCGGCAAACGACGACATCGCCACCGTCGAGCGCGATATCGTGCGCTCGACACCGAACGCTGCTTACATCGACATGACCGACCGCTTTTGCGACCAGACCACCTGCCATGTCTTCATCGACGGCAAACTCGCCTTCCGCGACCGCCACCACCTGGCGACGCCCTTCGCCGAAACGCTGGAGCCGGCAGTGGAGCGGGCGCTGTTTTCGGATGTGATGGCGGCAGTAAAGTAACAGTTCCGGATCTTGTCGGATCCGACCCACCGGCCCCCGGCAAGCAACCATCCCGGGCGTCAGCTCGGGCGTCAGCTAAGGATAAGACCAGCCAGGAAGACCGTAAGGATCAGCGACAGCGGAACTGCAAGAAGGCAGCACAGCTCGAAAGTATTGGCTGGCCAAGAAGTCATTGGTCGCTTTTCCATGTTGGCCTTCTCCCTCAACGGCCAGACCGGGACGGCAGTTCCGTTTAGACGGTGCTCATCCCCACCACTCATCATGCAATTGGCGCAGTTCGTTCCGCTTCCTGGTCATCCATCGTGCACGCGCCAGATGTGTCGCCCACGCCCGGAAAGCCCTCTCCGGCTCCCGCTCCGGATCCATATGCAGAACGATGCGGGCGACCTCGCGCCAATCGGTTCCTTCCGCCGAAGCGTCGAGCAGCCGGATATAAGTAAGCATGCGATCTTCGTCATAACCGGTCAGTACCGAAGACGTCGGCGCTGCGTTCGCGATATGAAGGTTTGGCAGCTTTAGCATTGCGATCTACCCACTGGCACATCGTAGCAGCCTATGAAGAAGCCCGCGCCCTTTGATCGGAGGATGCGGATCGAGATTCGCCTCGACAGCCGACAAATGCGGGCCTCGGGCGGGGGTTCCCCGCCCAGCTGGGCTCACGCCTCACCCATGGCGATCGGGTCCGAGGCAATCTATGTATTTTAGTGGAACCTAATTTAGTCGACGCAATTATGCGTGCGTGAGAAAGCGTGAAATCCAGACCGTCACTGAAAGCCGGCTACCGCGGGATCAGTTGGCCGACGACCCGGTGATTGCCGTCGATTTGACCGAACGGATATTACAGGCGGCCGACAACGACAGGATCGTCTGCCTCGTCGTGGCAACGGAGCAGCTGGAAGCCGACCGCGTCGAGAAAGCGGAGCCCAAGGAGACCAGGATTGCCGCAAGCTTCGTCCGGGACTTTGAGGTGATGCTGCTTGTTCTTTATGCGGCCTACGCCCTCGCTGTGCTGGGTGCGACCGCCTTCGTTTTGCTGGAATTGGGCCATGTTCTTTAGGCAGACGTCGGCAAAAGACGGGACTGACGCGCGATTGCCGCTGTTTGATGAGAGGAGCGGCCACGCTGCGTCTGCGATCCAACTCCGCCGCAGCCAGCGGCATTTTCGCGCCGGCAGGCGCTAAACTTTGGGCTCGTCCGTTCGTTACATCTTGCCAATCTATGGAACGAGGCTGCCCCTCGCGGGTTTTTCTATTAGAGGGACGTTAAAGAAGGAGGTAGCTATGAAGAAGCTCCTGCTTGCCTCGGTGATCGCCATCGCCTCGGCGGCTTCCGTGATCGGCCCGGCGAATGCCGGCGGCAGCGTCACGATCGGTATCGGCAACGGCTATGACGACGACTATTACTATCGCCACCATCGGTATTCCGATTACGACGATGAGTACGTCCCCCGTTACCGCTATGATGTCTACAACGAGGACTACGCGCCGCGCTACCGGTACCGGTACCACCGGCGCTGTCACACCGAAGTCATCAGGCACTGGCGTCATCACCATCGGATTATCGAAAGAATCCGTGTCTGCCGTCGTTGACGGATCGATCCGGCCGGTAGTGCCGGCCGGATCGGCGGGTTACTCATCTCGGCTTGCGCATCAGCATCATGCCGTAGTGCACGGCCAATATGTCGAGCCCGATCTTGAGTAGTTTCACCACCACGTCGCGCGGCTCGCCAGCCTGTTCGGCCAGGCTTTTCACCGTTGCGTCGGCACAGCAGACCTTTTGCACGATGCCGGCGATCTCCCAATGGGCAAGCGCCCTGGTGGCCTCGGTATGGTCGCGGCCGGCGGACAGGATGTGTTCGGCGACGCCGCTGCCGGTGCGGCCGCCGTCGACGCGCTCGGCCCAGGCCATCGGCCTGGCGGTTGCCTCGGACGAGTCGCGAAAATCCTGGCGGTAGCGCATGCCCGCCTCGCGCTGCTGGCGCGACAGCGAGGTGAGGCCGCTCAGCGGGTCGACATTGCGCACCCGAACGATGCCGCCGGTCGCGGTGTGGCCGTCATTGGAGACCTCATAGAGGCGCGCTCCCTCCTGCGTCCCCTTGGCCAGCCGCTTGCGGCCGAACCGGTCGTCCTTCAGTGCGAAATCATGGCCGATCTCCTTGCGGATGCGCACCTGCTCGGCCTCGCCTTTCGGCAATCTCGGCGGCCTGGCTTTGATCTTCTGGACGGTTTTGTTGCTCATCGGTTCGGTCCTCCTGGTTTTCCGTCGTCGGGCTCTGGCGAACTTCCGTCATCCAGCGGGCTCAAATCGCTTCGGCCGGCAGCGTGCGCAGGAAGCGCGCCGCGTGATAAGCGCAGTAGCTTTTCGATGGCTTCGTGCGCAGTCCGCAGCACAGCATGTCCAAACCGGGGCGGCTGCCGGGCGAGTCGTTTTCCGCATCCTCCTGCAGCGTCGTGTCGAGCGGCGCGCGGCAGCGCTCGAACAGGCAATCGATGAAGCGCATGGCGGCGAAATGCGGCTGGCGGCCGCCGGCGGCGATCGGGCGCGGCGCCGGCATTTCGAGTGGCGCGCCATCGCTCCCGGTGATCCGAGCCGGACCCGGCTGCCAGGCCGGCGGCGCCAGCCTGGCCGACAGCCTGGCGGGGCGGCAGCGTGGCTCGGCCTTCGGAGCGGCCTCCGCTTGGCTTGCGGCATTTGATGGCTCAGGCGCCGAATTTCCGAGCCGGCCGCCCGAGCGTCCGCCGCACCGGCCCTTGGATCTGGCAAGGCCGATGGTGCGCAAACGGGCGGTGCGGTGGACGATGCCGATGATGGCCGCGCGTGAGACCGGGCTACGACGCTGCGCACCGAGCCGGGCAGCGATCTTCGCGGCCGACAATCCGCTCATCAGCCAGTTCTCGATTTGTTCCAGTTCCGAGGCGGAATAGCGGGCGGCCATGATGTTTTGTTCCCTGCAAAGGTGGTTGTGTGCGGCGCCGGCTTCGCCGGCCTCAGGCGTGAAAGCCGGTCAGCCTTCGCGTGGTCCGCTGCGATCGAGCTTCATCTCGGCCGCCTGCCTCGTTGCGCCGGACGCTGCCTTGCCCGTCCGCTTGTCGAAGGCGATGACCGTGCCGTCTTCGGTGCGGATGCAGGAAACCGCAGCATCCGGATTGCCGGCCGGCAGGTAATTCGTGGCCGGAGCCGTGAGGGGAACGGCTCCGGCCGTTCCGGCCGCTTGCGCTGCCGGATCCGAGGCGCGAGCCTCGGGCATCGCCCCGGCCGGGGAGGAGGACAGCCGCGACGAAGGGGAAAGGGTTGGCACATGCACGGCCTTGGCGATCGTTTGCGGTACCACCCCCAAGCGAGCGCTGCCGGCGCGCTGAACGGCGGATTCGATGACCGAAAGCTGGTGAAGCGACTTGTGCATGCCCACATAAGAGCATAACTCAAGTCATAATGCAAGTGATTCTTGCATAGACGAAACCGAATCTTATGTCTCAGATGGAGCCATGGCGAAAACTGCACTGTCGATCAAGGTCGGAGCGGCGATCCGCCGGGCGCGCAAGCAGCGCGGCCTGGTGATGCGCCACATTGCCGAGCACAACGACACCGATGTCGCTGCCGTCGGCAATTGGGAGACCGGGCGCAACCTGCCCAAGACCGAGAACCTTTTGAAGACCGCCGCTTTCCTGCGCGTCGACCCGGTGGCACTCGGCAAGGGCGAGGTCGTTTTCCTCGAAGATGCCGGACCGGTCGCCGATGCCGAGATCGTCACCGATCCCGGCCCCCTGCCCGCCGGGCCGATGGACATCCAGCTTCTCGGCACCGCCGTCGGCGGCGACGATGGCGACTTCACCTTCAATGGCCAGCCGGCCGGCTATGTCCAGCGGCCGCCGGGGATCCGGCATCTGCGCAATGTGTTTGCGCTGCACGTGCTGAGCGATTCGATGGTGCCGCGCTACGAGCCCGGCGAGATGATCTATTGCGGCGGCCGCGACGCCGTGCCCGGCGACCATGTGGTGATCGAGACGCTGCCCGAGGAGAACGAGCAAAACGGCAAGGCCTTCATCAAGAAGCTGGTCAAGCGCACCGCCGCTGAGCTGATCGTCGAACAGTACAACCCGCCGAAGACGCTGACCTTCAACCGCTACGCCATCAAGAACGTCTTCCGCGTCATCCCGCTCAAGGAATTGCTAGGGTATTGAGGGGGCTTTCCCTTCTCCCCTTGTGGGAGAAGGTGGATCGGCGCACAGCGCCGAGCCGGATGAGGGGTGCTCGAAGAAACTCGGCGTCAAAAATACGGAACGATTTTTAGAGCCTTACGTCTTCATAGCAGCGATCCGTCCAACACCCCTCATCCGACCGAGCTTCGCTCGGCCACCTTCTCCCACAAGGGGAGAAGGGAAGAGCAGCACGCCCTCCCCTCAAGCCCGCCTCGACTGCTCCAGCTCTCGGCCGTTGAGCATCCGCGCCTCGGCGCGGGTCCGTTGCCGGTCGTCGATGAAGGCGGCCTGGATCGAAACGGCGGCGCCCGGCAGGCCGTCCGCCCTGCAGGCCTTGCAGATCAGGCGCCCTGAAAGTGCGGCCAGCGGTGTCTCCGGCATCACCCCATGCCGCTTGAGCTCAGCCGGCTTCCACCACCTGTTTCGGCCGCAATCGATGCACTCGACGGCAATCGACACAACATCGGCGATCGTCGCTTCCTTGCCTACCAATGCCATGGCCATCCCCATCATTGT
This sequence comes from Mesorhizobium sp. M0751, assembly GCF_040320265.1. NCBI lineage: Bacteria > Pseudomonadati > Pseudomonadota > Alphaproteobacteria > Hyphomicrobiales > Phyllobacteriaceae > Mesorhizobium > Mesorhizobium sp. M0751. The sequence continues at coordinate 61,616 of NZ_JAMYPH010000003.1, read as the reverse complement.
TCCTGCTTTGTTCACATATAATTATCGGTTTTCAGAGCGGAGTCGAGTCGGTTCCGCTACATCACCGTGAAAGTTTCACTTGTTCAATTATTTGAGTTATGCTTATATCTGGTGCGGGACTGGAATCCGCGCGAGCCACAGAACCGCAGCCGGCCGGACGACGATGGACCAGTTCGCCCATGCCTGCGGCTATAGCGGCGACAGCCCGGCCATGCTTGCCGCTTTCGCGGCCATCCGCCAGGACGGCATCCGCAAGGCACGCCAGGGTCATCGCCAGCGCAAGGCGGCGATTGACCAGATGAAGCCGAGCCGCGCTCTGTTCCTGGTGGCGATCCGCCCGGCGCAGTCAGCCGAGGAGGCACTCGAGGACGCCGCACGCTTCCTGGCGATGTTCCACAACATGCCGCGCTGGCGGCAGGAAAGGCGCGCCGCCGACCTCGCCCGCGCCAGGCAGCAGCGCCTCTTCGCCCGGTTCTTCCGCCTCTACGGCCATCGTCTCTGGGCGCTCGAGACCGCCTGAAGGCGCCCCCCTTGCAAGTCAAAACGGATATTGCGATCGCCGACGTCGCGCCGTATGTCTCCGCGCGATGAGCGAGATCGAATTCCGTCGTGCCCAGGCGCCCGACCTGCCGGCGATCGTTGCAATGCTTGCCGACGATGTGCTCGGCGCAGACCGGGAAGACCCGTCCACGCCGCTTGCGCCATCCTATCTCGATGCCTTCAGCGCAATCGATGCCGATCCCAACCAGTTGCTGGCCGTGGCCGTCGAGGCCGGGCAAGTGGTCGGAACGCTGCAGCTCAGCTTCCTTCCAGGCATTTCGAGGAAAGGCGCATGGCGCGGCCAGATCGAAGGCGTTCGCGTCGCCCGGCAATGGCGCTCTCGCGGCGTCGGCAAGCTGATGATCGAATGGGCGATTGAAGTGTGCCGTTCGCGCAATTGCAGCTTCGTCCAACTCACCACGGACAAAGGTCGACTGGAGGCGCACGCTTTCTACGAACGCCTCAGTTTCACCGCCAGTCATCTCGGCTACAAGATGGGGTTGTAGGTCGGTTTTCCGCCTTTTGCGGGCTGTCCGTTTTCGATACGTTGCCGCCATTTCCCGAAACTTGTACGAGAATCCGGCGGACTGGGAGGCTGACAGTCCTTAGCGTACCACTGGCGGGTGTAAATGCTTGACGTGCTGCACGAGATTTGGGGAGAACTTTACTGGAATCCGCTCGATTGGCTTCCGTGGATTGGTGTGCAGATCCTGTTTGCCGCGATCGTCGGTGCGGTCCTGCAATGGTGGTTCAAGATAGGCATTGTAGCCTTTTTGTTCATTATCGTCCTCTCGCTGTCCGTTAATTTCGGCCGGCTTCCGGCGCCGGCCCTTACGGGGGCTGATCTGGCTCGGATGAATGCAGGGCTGCCGCAGACAACGGACAGCGTAACGATGGAGAACGTATCGTTCTCTCACCGCTTTCTCACTTACCACCTGTCCTCGACGCAACCGCTGGACGAAATCTTCTTCAAAGGCCTTCGGGAATCGGGCGCTTATACGGAGCAGTGCAAGACGCTGGGCAAATGGCTCGCCAGCCGCCGGATCAAGCGTATCGAGTACGTTTTCACATGGCCGGGTGGGGCGGAGACAATATCCATCGTCGATGCAGATTGCCGAACCGCAGTATAGCATTGCAGGCGTTAGGCCCGGCACCGAAACACATAGGCTGCGTGATGCGCAGGCTCAGCGAGCAAGAGTTCACAGCCGAGCATTGACAAGCCGGCCTTTCGCCCTGCTCCATCCGCCCATGATTTACGACCGAACCTGGCTTGAAAAAACCTTTCGCGCAAAGGCCCGGCAGAAATTCCTGTTCTTCTGGGGCCATCAGCCGTCCAAGGACGGCCGCATGACCACGTCGTGCTTCAGCCAGTGGTGGCATGCGCCCTTTACCGTCGAGGGCCTGAGCTATCCGACTGCCGAACACTGGATGATGGCCGAGAAGGCACGCCTGTTCGGTGATGCTCAGACGGTAACCCAAATCCTCAGGGCGACGGGCCCCAAGCAGGCAAAGCAGCTTGGCCGGCAGGTGAGCGGCTTCGATGGCACCAAATGGGATGCCGACAAATATCGCATCGTGACTGAGGGAAGCTTTCAGAAGTTCCGTCAGAACGCGGCGCTGCGCGAATATCTGCTGTCGACCCATGACCAGGTGCTGGTCGAGGCGAGCCCTGTCGACCGGGTGTGGGGTATCGGTCTTGCGGCGGATGACGAGAGGGCGGTGAACCCGCTGCTGTGGCGCGGCGAGAACCTGTTGGGATTCGCGCTGATGCAGGCCCGCGATCGGCTGCGCGGCTGAACTTTGCCGACCGCCCGTCTCTGCGGCAGCTTCCGCTGCTTGACAATCCGCCGGCAATGTTCTCTTTATGTTCCTATCACAACTCGAGACAATGCGGCGTTCGAGCCGCCGCGGGCGAACGGGCCGGATGGAAGCCAACATCCTCCACGCGGATCTGGATGCCTTCTATGCTTCGGTCGAACAATTGCTCGACCCGGCCTTGCGCGGCAAGCCGATTGCCGTCGGCGGCGGGGTCGTGCTTGCCGCATCCTATGAAGCCAAGGCGTTCGGCGTGCGCGGCGGCATGCCGGGACGGCGGGCGCGGGAACTCTGCCCGCAACTCATCTTCGTCGGCGGCCATTTCAAGGATTATCAGCGGCTGGGCGATGCGGCGATCAAGGTGCTCGGCGATTTCACGCCGGTGGTCGAGCGGATTTCGATCGACGAGGCCTTTGCCGACGTCGCCGGCTGCACCCATTTGTTCGGCTCGCCGGCCGAGATCGCCGGCAAGATCCGCCGCCGCGTGCGGGCCGAACTCGGCTTGCCGATCTCGGTCGGCGTAGCCCGCACCAAGCATCTGGCCAAGATCGCGTCACAGGTCGCAAAGCCCGACGGGCTGGTGGTGGTCGATCCGCGCCACGAGCTGGAGTTCCTGCACCACCTGCCGGTCGAGCTGATGTGGGGTGTCGGCCCGGTCACCAGGGAACGGCTGGCCGGCATCGGCGTCAACACCATCGGCGAGCTGGCCAAGACCAACAGTGGCGCGCTTGAGCGCCTGCTCGGGCCGGCGGCCGGAGAAAAACTCAACGCGCTGGCGTGGAACCGCGATCCGCGCAAGCTCGAGACGCAGCGCCGCGCGCGATCGGCCGGCGCGCAATCGGCGCTTGGCCGAAAACCGGCCGACGAGGACGTCTTCGTACCCGCTTTGCTGCATCTGGCCGACAGGGTCGCCACGAGGTTGCGGGCAAAATCCCGGCCCGGCCGCACCGTCACGGTTCGCGTCCGCTTTGCCGATTTGCGCTCGGTGACGCGCTCGATCACGCTCGATCAGCCGATATCGGCAACCGCCATGCTGGCCGAGATCGCCGAGGCGCTGGTGCGCAAGGTGCTCATCGACCATCCGCACGAAAAGACCATCTCGCTGCTGGCGATCGCCGTATCGCATCTGGAGCAGCATGCCGGCCTGCAACTGGAACTGCCGCTCGGGCTCGACGATGACCGCCGCCGCCCCGGTACCCGGAAGGGCGCGGCGCGCTGGACCGCGGATCGCGCCATCGACAAGATCCGCGACCGCTTCGGCTGGGAGGCGGTCGGCTATGCCTCGGTCGCGCTCGGACTACAGCGGTCGGTTCCCGACGCCTTTCGCGAGCTGGCCGAAAAGGAGTTGTGAATGGGCCGGGTTTTCACCCTTCGACCGTTTCAATCTCCGCATCGACCAGGCACCACGGTGCATAGCGGAAGTCGCGGATCTGGATGACCTCATCGCCCGCCCATTCGACCAGCATGAAGCCGCGCACGGCGCCGTCGGCCGCTTGCGGGTCGCGGATGAGGATCGCCGGCCTGCCGTCGACGAAGCCGAGCGACAATGTCCAGTCGCTGAAACGGTCGTAATTGCCGAAATAGGTCGACGCCTGGGCCTTGCCGCGCAGGCGGACGCGGTTGACGACATCGAGCCGGACGTCCTCGGCGATCAGTGCCCTGACCGCGTCGAAGTCGCGCGCGTTGAACAGGTCGACATAGTGCCGCAGCCGGCGCTCGTCGTCGGCATCGAGTCTCGGGGCGAGCGCCTGCTCGGGCTGCAGCGCCAGCAGCTTGAGCTGCGCCCGCCCGCGATGCAGCGCGGCCTTGGTGGCGGCGAGCGTCGCGCCGGTCACTTCGCAGGTCTCATGCAGGCTGAGGCCGAGCACGTCGACCAGGATCACGGCGCTGCGCTGCGACACCGAAAGCTGCATGAAGGAGCGCAGGCCGGTCTGGGCGGCGAGCCGGCTGTCGGCGCTGCCGGAGGGATCTTCGATCACGCTCATGTCGGCCTCGGTCATGCGCGACCTTTCCCGATTGCGCCGCCGCAGGTGATCCTGCGCGGCATTGTGGGCAATGCGAAACAGCCATTGCTCCGGCCGTTCGACCATGGCGCCGCCATCGATCGCCTGTAGCGCCTTGATCAGCACCTCCTGGACGATATCCTCGCCGTCGATCACCGAGCCGGCCATGCGCGCGCAGTAGCGATGCAGCCTTGGCCGCAACCCGACGAGCATCGCCTCCAAAGTCGCCCTGTTCATTTTCGGCGTAGCATCCCATTTCTGCGCGAGCGGCATGGCAGGCTCTACCCGGCTTTCTGATCCGCCAGCATACGGTAGTTGCCGATGACTTTGACAGGCGATCGCATTGCCGGGGTCGAACGGCGTTCGGCGTGGTTTTCCGCAAATGCCTTGAAGGCGGCAAGCCCGGTCAGCGCCGACGAATCGCCGTCCTGGCCGACGATATGGACGAACGAGCCGTCGTCCAGCTCGAGCACCAGGTAGCGCACCGTCGGCGGTGCCGCATCGCCAAGCGCCTCGAACACCTTTTCGACCAGCGCGCGGTTATCTTCCAGGTCGGCTTGGTTCACACCGTATCGAATGAGCGCGTAGTTCATCGTCGTCTCCCGACTGGTTGGCATGAACGAAGGACGACCGGCTGCGCTGAAAAGATTCTCCTTGCCGAAGAATCTTTTCGGTTGCCCGCATCGTCTTTCGCGCGTGGGCGGCTGCGCGGCAGCCATCAAGCAGGAGCGACGATCATGCATATCCAGTTTGCCGAGCTACCGGTGTTCGACCAGGACCGCGCCAAGGCGTTCTACACCAGGCATCTCGCCTGTCAGGTCATGGCCGACCAGAAGATGGGCGATGACGGCTGGCGCTGGATCGAGCTGGCGTTTCCGCATGCCGTGACGAACCTGCATTTCATCAGGCGCGCCGACGAAACCCCCGGCGCGGAGCTCGTATTGGTGCTGGTCGACGAAAATGTCGCAGCAATGATCGCGGCGCTGAAGGCGGGCGGCGTCGAGATCGTCACCGAACCGCATGAGGCGACGTGGCAGCCGGGGCGCACGGTGGCGGAGTTTCGCGACAGCGAAGGCAACCGCATGGTCCTGGCCAGCCGATAAGCCACCGGAGCCCTCTGTCTGGCGGGGCGTCGTACCTAAGTCCTATCCCCGGCCGGACCATCGGCCGTGCTTCCTTCTTGTTATTATTTCGTGACCTCTGCGCGCCGGAACCTTCCCTTGCATCGGGCGTTCGGGCGCTGTATTCGCGATGCCTCATATTTAGGCAGGCGGAGGAAATGCGAATAAGGGCGGGTGGCAAAACAAACATGGGCCGGGGAGGAGCATCTTACCATGTCGAACCGTAAAATCGGAATGTCCCACAGTTTGGGGCTGCGCGTTGCCGACCTCAAATCCAGAATGCAGAGTGCCCAGATTACCGAGCACGAGATCAAGACGTTTCAAAAGGTTGCCGCCATCATGGGCGGCGCCAAAGGTTCACTGCGCCTCGACGCGGACGATCTGATTGCCGCGTCCTTCCTTGTCGATCCGTTGGACGATCTCCCGCTCTCCAGTTGACGGCGCTGAACGCAGGTCGAAATCCTACCGAGTTTGAACCTGCGATTGCCGCCAGCGGAGCATCCGCCACCCCAGGCCGCATGCGAGGATGACGTTGGCCAGCGCAAGGCCGGAAAGCGCGGCCAACGTCCCGTGCGCGCCGAAGCGCTCCAGCAGCAATGCGCCGGCCGAGGGTGCCGCCGCCTGGGCAATCAGGCTCGGCATGGCGAGGCGGCCCATCAGCTTCGCGTAGCCGTTCGAGCCGAACAGCGCGAGCGGCAACGTCCCCCGCGCGATGGATTCCAGGCCGATGCCCGCGCCATAGAAGCCGAGCGCCAGCGGGATGATCGGCATACCGGCCCAGAGCGCCGAAACGCCGATCGCGACGAAGGTAACCGAGGCGAACTTGGTCAGGATCGGATGGTGGTAGCGTGCGATGGTCATCTCGATCGCACGCGCCGCCACCTGGGACGGGCCGACCAGCGCGCCGAGCCCGACGGCTGCAGCAAGCGCCATGCCGCTGCCTTGCAGGATTGTGAGCAGATGCACCGACAGCGTCGAGGAGATCACCGCCGCAAGCGTAAGTGTCGCGGCTAACACGATCACGATCGACGGATCGATATTGTTTTCGAGGATCGGCGTCACCTGGTTCAATCCCGGTTTGATTGCCGGTTTCGGCGCCTCGCGGGGCAGGATCACGAGATAGAGCGGCAGCGCAATCACCAACTGAACAGCCGCGTACACCAGGCAGGTGCCGCGCCAGCCGACCTCCTGTAGCAGCAAGGCCGAGATCGGCCAGCAGATCGTGCTGGCAAAACCGCCGAACAGCGTCAGCGCGGTGATGGCGGAGCGCGCGCCATGGCCGTAGCGGCGGCCAAGCGTTGCAAACGCGGCATCGTAGAGCCCTGCCCCCATGCCCAGGCCGATGACCAGCCAGGCAGCGATATAGGCCGCAAGGTTGGGGGCAACGGCCAGCCCAACCTGGCCGACCCCGATGCATCCGGCGCTGAACGCCAGGACATTGCGGCCGCCATGCCGCTCGATCGACGACCCGACTCGCGGAGAGATCAATCCCGCCACGAGCAAGCCGAGAGACAGGCCGCCGACAACCCATGCCAGCGGCCAGCCGGTATCGGAGGAGACCGCCGGCGCGATGACCGCGGGAAGATAGTAGGAGGATCCCCACGCCATGATCTGCGTCAGGCCAAGCGCGGTGATGATCGCGCCGCGGCTGCGCAAGATGGCCGGCGAAGGCGGCGAAAGGCTCATGCCGCGACGCCGCTGCCACAGCCGCTTTTGCCGATCGCCTTGGCCTCGGCGTCGGCGACGCAGCAGGCCTCCACCGCTGCCGGCACCGGACCGCCGCAGCATCCTTTGTCAGCAATGCCGATCCGCGGCACGGTGCAGATGCCGGTCTCGGGCAGCACGAGCTGGACGTTGTCGGCCGCAACCATGTCGCCGGCGATCGCCGCCGCGACCGAGCGGACCTGCTCATATCCGGTCAGCAGCAGGAAGGTCGGTGCGCGGCCATAGCTCTTGATGCCGACCGTATAGAACCCGTGCTCGGGATGGCTGAGCTCACGGTGGCCGTGCGGCGGCACGTCGCCGCAGGAATGTTCGTTGGGATCGATCAACGGCCCCAGTGCCTTGACGCTTTCCAACCACGGATCGAGCTCGAGCCGGAGCTCGCGGGTCAGCGACAGATCCGGGCGCTGTCCGGTCGCCGCGACGATGCGGTCGACCGGGCCAAGCGCCTGCAAGCCGTCCCTGGTTTGGCCTTCGACGACCATCCGGCCGTCGGCATCGCGGATCGAAACGGCTGCAAAGCCCGTCACCAGCCTGACGCCGCCGCTCTCGGCGAGTTCGCGCACTTCGGCGCCGAGTTCGCCGCGTGCCGGCAATTGGTCGGCATCGCCGCCGCCATAAATGCGCACCAGGTCGGTGCCGCGCGTTGTCCAGATGAAGTCAGTGCCGGGTTCTACGTTTGCCAGGCTGGCGAGATCCAGCACCGCATTGGCTGCCGAATGGCCGGAGCCGGCGACCAGCGTCGTCTTCCCCGCATAAAGGCTGCGATCGCGGCCGAGAATATCGGGTATGCCGTAGGCGATGCGGTCGGCATATTCGGCTTCGCCTTCTGCAGGAATTCCGCCGGCGCCGAGCGGGTTCGGCATTTGCCAGGTTCCCGAAGCATCGATGACCGCACGGGCGCTGTCGCGCCTAGTGCCGGTGGCGGTTTCGACCACCAGCACGAACGGCCGGTTCTCGCGTCCCTTGCTCAGCACCTTGTCGGCGCCCCAGCGCGAGATGCCGACGACCCGGGCGCCGGTTTCGATCGCCGGCGACAATTGCGGAAGCTTTGCAAGCGGCTCGAGATAATCCGCGACAAGGTCGTCCGCGGTCGGGAATGCCTCGGGCTCCGGCATCCGCCAGTCATGCGCCTCGAGCAGGTTTCTAGCCGCCTGATCGACGCAATAGCGCCAGGGCGTGAACACCCGGACATGGCCCCAATCCCTGAGGTTGGATGCAACCGCATTGCCGGCTTCGTAGACTTTGACAGGAATGCCTTGCGCGATGAGGTGGACCGCTGCCGCCAGGCCGACCGGCCCGGCGCCGATCACCGCGACGGTGAGTTTTTCGATCATCTCCATATCTTCCATCCTTCCGGTAATTTCGAATTATAATGCCAAAAAATCATGCCGCCGTTTTGGCGGCCGCTTCCGCCGACGCCGGCGCACAGGTGGCGTCGGCGCAGCATTCGTCTGCGAGGTATCCGATAAGCCCATTCATGGCGGGATAGTTGGCCCGGCAGATCAGTGTCGTTGCCTGCCGCTCCTGTGTCACCAGGCCGGTGTCGACCAGCCGCTTGAGGTGATGCGACAGCGTCGAGGCAGCGATGCCCAATCTGTCCTGGATGCGCCCGACCGGCAGCCCCTCATCGCCCGCCCGCACCAGCGTGCGATAGAGCTGCAACCGCGTCGGGCTGCCGAGGGCTTCAAGTTGCGAGGCTGCTTTTTCGAGTTTCATGGAAATAAGCTATTTCCAGAATCGCTGCACGTCAAGAGAATTTCGACAAAGATCGAAATAAGCTGATCTCTAGGCGACGCGCTTGCCGCTGGCGTCGATGACAACCTCGCCGTCCTCTTTGGTGAACGGGCCGATATCCGGATTGGGCAGGATATCGAGTACGGCTTCGGAGGGTCGGGCAAGCACGGTGCCGAGCGGCGTCACCACGATCGGCCGGTTGATCAGGATCGGATGCGCCAGCATGAAATCGAGGATCTCGTCGTCGCTCCACTTCGGGTCGGCCAGGCCGAGTTCGGCATAGGGCGTGCCCTTTTCGCGCAGCAATTGGCGCGGCGTCATGCCCATCGCTGCGATCAGCTCGACGAGCTTTTCGCGCGACGGCGGGTTTTTCAGATATTCGACCACCTCAGGCTCCTCGCCGGACTGCCTGATCATGGCCAGCGTGTTGCGCGAGGTGCCGCAATCGGGGTTGTGGTAGATGGTGATGGTCATTGCGCAGCTTTCATCTGTCCGACTGGTTTCGGTTGGGCGAGCAGCCACCCTGCCAATGCCATGGCGAGCAACGCGCCCAAAAGTTCGGCGGCGATGAAGCCCGGCAGATCGGCGGGGCGGATGCCGGCAAAAGTGTTGGAGAACGCACGGGCGATGGCGACGGCTGGATTGGCGAAGGATGTCGATGCGGTGAACCAATAGGCAGCGGTGATATAGAGCCCGACCAGCCAGGGGATAGAATCCGGACGGCAACGCAAGCCGGCGAGGATGGTGAAGACCAGCCCGAAGGCGGCGACCACTTCCGCAATCCATTGCCCGCTTCCGGTCCGCACCGTCGCCGACACTTGCAGGATCGGCAGTTCGAACATCGCATGCGCGAGCAACGTTCCAGCAATGCCGCCGGCAATCTGGGCGGCGACGTAAGCCAGCGCTGCGTTCGTTTCGATCTCGCGTCGAAGCGCGAATACCAGCGTCACAGCCGGGTTGAAGTGCGCTCCGGATATCGGCCCGAATATGGTGATGAGCACGACCAGGATCGCCCCGGTCGGCAAGGTGTTGCCGAGCAGGGAGACGGCGACATCGCTGCTCAGCCTGTCAGCCATGATGCCGGAACCGACCACGGTGGCGACCAGCAGAGCCGTGCCGAGGGCCTCGGGAACAAGGCGGCGTGACAGATTGACCAAGACGAACCTCCTCCCCTTAGCAGTTGCAGGTCACCGCCTGGATGACAGGCTGGCAAAGTTCCGGCGCGCCGTTGCAGCAGTCCTCCATGAGGTAGGCCAGCAGATCGCGAAAGCCGGTCATATCGGCGAAATAGCGCACGCTGCGGCCCTCGCGTTCGGTCCGCACCAGGCCGGCATGCGACAGGATCTTGAGATGGGCCGACATCGTATTCGGGAACGCGGCGAGCCGCGAGGCGATCTCGCCCGCAGCCACGCCCTCGGCACCGGCCCGCACCAAAAGGCGAAAAACGTCCAGCCGGGTTTCCTGGCCGAGCGCGGCAAGCGCCGAAAGGGCGAGTGTCTTATCCATATTTCTAAGATTCCAGAAATGACGAAGAAAGTCAACTTACGCCGCCTTGTCGGCGGCTGCTCGAGCCAAATCAGCCAGGCACTGTGGCGGCGACCGCATCAGCGCGGCCAAGGCCGGCAACCGCTTTCCTGACCCGCTGCAGATGCGCCTGGCGTCCGGCGGCCGAGACGCTGTCCATCCGGTAGAGCGCCAGGAATTTGGTCCGGCACAGCGGATGGCAGACGGAGCGGAAGCCGCGCAGCAGGGTCCGCCGGCCGGGCTGTCCCATGATCCACGACATCAGCGGCGTGGCGCCGCATGTGGTCATTGCCATCACCCGGCGTATGTGCCGCAATTTGGGCCGCGGACCGCGTTCTGCGGTCGGCATCTCGAAAGCGAAGCCCGGCACCAGCACACGCTCCAGCCAGCCCTTCAGCATCGCCGGCAGGCCGTACCACCAGGTCGGATAGATGAAGACGACCGCCTCCGCCCAGAGCAGTTCCTGCGCGTGTTCGTGCACCGGTTGCAGGTTTTCCGCCTTGTCGTGGTAACCGCGCCATTCCTCGGTCCGCATGACCGGATCGAAGCCGGTCGCATAGAGGTCGAGCAGGTGGACCTGATGGCCGCTTTCGGCAAGCGTCTCCAGCACCGTATCGCGCACGGCGCCGTTGAAGCTATCGGTGCAGGGATGGCAATAGACGACGAGGACCTTCATCTTGCGCTCGGTCGCGAGATTGCATGCAAGCGCGTCGCCCGCAAACAAGCTACCTGCAGACATAGTCGATCAGCTGTTTTCATGCGAGACCCCGCAGCCCCCGTATCAAGACGCAACAGCTCCAGTCACGTCAAGGCCCGCTCGTTAGCTCAAAGGAAATTGCGCACACATGGGCTTGCCGGAGGGCACTGTCCCGCATGCCTTGCGGTACTCTGCGGGGAGCGGGCACTGCCGCGTATTGAGCCCACGAACCCCAAGAGTGGATTCGGTTTTCGATCAGCATTGTTGCCCGAAAGCCTGCGCCCTAGCTTCACGGCGTGTTCAAAGCGTCAGGAGAGAAAAAGATGCGGACAGGAAAACTGAGCGGCAAGATCGCCTTGGTGACGGGCGCCTCCTCCGGCATCGGCGAGGCCACCGCCTTGGCGCTGGCGGCCGAGGGCGCCACGCTGGCGATTGCCGCGCGGCGCGCTGAGCGCCTGGACGATCTGGCGAGGCGGATCCGTGAGACCGGCAGCGCAGCACTGCCGATTGCCGTCGACGTCACCGACGAAACGCAAGCCACGGCGATGGTCGAACGGGTCCAGCAGGAGTACGGCCGGCTCGACATGCTGCTTGCGGTTGCCGGCGTCGGCGTCGCCGCGCCGTTCCGCAATACGACGCCGGAAGAATACCGCCGGATGGTCGACGTCAACATTCTCGGCCTGCTTTATCCGATCCATGCTGCACTGCCGTCGATGCAGCGGCAAGGCGCCGGCCACATCGTCGTCGTCTCGTCCGGTACCGGCCGTTACATCCACCCTTCGGTCGTCTATTCCGGCACCAAGCATGCGGTGAGCGCGATGGCGGAGTCACTGCGCCGCGAGATCGGCAAGGACGGCGTCCGCGTGACCTGCATAGAACCGGGCGCGGTCAAGACCGAGTTCACCCGCAACATGCGCGCCGATGTGCGCCAGGCGGTCGAGGAAAGGCTGGGCGACATGGAGCAGCTGGAAAGCGAGGACATCGCCGCCGCCATCCTTTATGCAGTGAGCCAGCCGCCACGGGTCAACGTCAACATCCTGACGCTCTATCCGACCGAGCAGGCATGAGGTCAGCCTGCAGACGTCGATGCGCTGCGCCGCCCCCTCTGTCCGGCAGGACAGGGGGCGGTGCTGTCCCGCCAACCTTGCCCCGCTTCGACTATCCCCCGGTCATCAGCGTGAACACAAGCTGCCGCAGCTTGCCGCCCGGGCCGAATTCGACCCGGTCGAAATCGCGGCTCGCCTGCCGCTGTGCCTGCGAGATTCCGGCGAGCCGTCTCGTCACTTCGGTCCTGATCTTGCTGCAGCCACGGTCATCGGCGACGGTCAGGCCGATGGTGGCCGTCTCGATCTTGTGCACCATGTCGACGATGCTGGCGCCGTGCACCTTCTCGTGGGCGGCGAGGCCGGCTGCGAAAACCTCCCAGTTCTTCTGGATGGCGCCCGGCAGCCGCGCGGCCGGCTTCGGCAAGGTGTAGGTAATGATCAGCTTCGGTCGCGCCGACACCAGCACGCAGGCGTCGCCTTGCGGCTGGTAGTCCCTCACCCAGGTCAGCTTGAAATTGGTATGCGCGATGACGCGGCGTTCGCCGAGCAGCGGTCCGCGCCCGCCGATCGAGGCATAGAGCTCCGGGCCGGATTGCCCTGAGATGGCATAGGTCTCGACCTTTTCGACTGCCTGCCAGCCGGCATGCGCCGGCGATGTCGGCAACAAGGCGAGCAGCAGGCAAAGGCGAATGGCTGTTTTCATGCAAGTCCTCGCAGCCGCTGCGCACGACGCAAACGATATGCAGTTCCCTTCCGTGGACATAGCCGGCGGCCGGCTATAGTGGGATGCTCGTATACAAGAATCCACAGGCAACATCATGTCGCCGCGACCGAACATTGCCCGGCAACGCCCTGCCCCCGGGGCCCAGCCTCCCGGCGTCAGCCTCTGTCGCGCGCTGTCGAAGCTTGGCCTGTGCTCGCGCAAGCAGGCCGAGCTTCTGGTTTCCGAGGGGCGCGTGCGGGTCGCCGGCAAGATCGTGCGCAACGGCTCGATTCGCGTCGATCCAGGCCGCGATCGCATCGAGGTCGACGGCCGCCGCGTCGCCGCCGAGCGCAAGGTCTATCTGATGCTCAACAAGCCGCGCGGGCTGGTCACCACCCGTGACGACCCGCAGGACCGCGGCACCGTCTATGATTGCCTGGCAGGCCTCGACCTGCCTTTCGTCTCGCCCGTCGGCCGCCTCGACAAGGCCAGCGAAGGCCTGCTGTTGATGACCAACGACACGCGCTTCGCGCAGCGCCTGCTCGATCCCGCCTCGCATGTCGCCAAGACCTATCACGTGCAGATCGGCGCGCTGCCCGACGAGGCCATGCTGGCGCGGTTGCGCGCCGGCGCGACCGTCGACGGAGAATTGCTGGCGGCCCGCTCGATCGAGTTGCTGCGCGGCGGCACCAGCACCGCCTGGCTGGAAATCGTGCTCGACGAGGGCCGCAACCGCCATATCCGCCGGCTGCTCGCCGCCCATGATATCGAGGTGCTGCGCCTGGTGCGGATCGCGATCGGATCTCTGCAACTCGGCGACCTTGCCAAAGGCAAGGCACGCCATCTGAGCGCGGAAGAGCAGGCGCTGCTTCAGGCCTGAACTGCTGGCGGCGACTCGACAGTCAGGCAGCTGCCCGCCAAAGCTGTTCCCTGTCGGATACAGCATCAATTGCCCGCAAGAGAACTGACACCGCGGTGTCCAGGCTGCTTTCCTCGGCCTCCAGTTCGACAAGCCCTGTCCAGGGATCGAGGTTAGCGGGATCACGCTCTATCTTCGCAACCAACGTCTCGCGTGATTCAAATCGAAGTGTGAGGGGTTCATCAATCTTCATTGTCGGAAGAAGCCTTGGCTTTGCCGCACTGGGCCAGCACCTTGCCGATGGCGGCGGATGAGCCGGCAAGCGGAAAGCTGTTCTCGCCATATTTGCCCGAGGCGACCGTGACCTCGCCCTTGGAGCGCAGCAGGGCCAACAGCGGGTCGGTGCTGCTCAATTCCACGGTGAAGGTGTTGTACATTTCTTCGAGTTGAAGCGTCTTGGTCACCGCTTTGCCGCCGGCCTTGAACGCGAACGAAGCGATGCCGGGTTCCAGTTGCGGACCGCTGTCGCCCAAATCATAGCTCAGCGTCGGCTTGCCGAAACAGGCCAGCGTCAGCTGGGCGCCGCCATTCGATCCGCCGCAGACCGACGCCATCAGCACTTTGCCGCCCTCCTCTTCCTCCAGTTTCGCCGTCCAGCCGCACGGCGCGGCAAACGCCGGCTGCGCCGCTTGCAGGACGACCTGAGCGGCGACGCAACCCGCCACGACGAATTTCGCCAATGCGCTTCGCATGATCTTCCCTTCCCAAGTCATCGAACCATCGTCGGCCACGTGGCATCAAGGACTATACAAAACAAATTGTCCCGTGGCATTACCGGCGACACCAGGGCGCTGTAGCAATTCAGGCGATTGATTTTCGATCGAGTGGAAGCGGCACCAGCACCGCCTGGCTGGAGATCGTGCTCGACGAGGGCCGCAACCGCCACATCCGCCGGCTGCTTGGCGCCTACGATATCGTAGGTGCTGCGCCTGGTGCGGGTGGCGATCGGCCAATTGCAGCTCGGCGAGCTTGCCAAAGGCAAGGCACGCCATCTGAGCGCCGAAGAGCTGGCGCTACTTCAGGCCTGAAGTGCTGGCTCCAGGGGCCTTCGCACCGAACGGGTGATTGACATTAACATTCCTGTTTCATATTTTCCTTTTATGAAACCGAAATGCGACAGCGCAATTGAAGGGCTGGTCCGACGCGAAGTGGCTCGGCAGCCGGAGAGAAAAGCATGAGCACGGCGTTGCGGGCGGTCCCCAGATTCCTGGACGAATTGGGCACGTTTGGCGGTCTCAAGGGAACCGATATTGCAAATATCACCGACGTGTCCAAGGCCACGGTTTCGAGGTGGAAGGCCGGCGACATCAAGCCCCAGCCGCGCAGCGAGCTCATTCTATCAGACCTGCACTATATCGTCGGCCGACTGCAGGAATTCTACGAGCCAAGCGATATCCGCACCTGGCTTTACGCTCGCCACCCGCAATTGAACGGCGAAAGAGCAATCGATCTCATTCACGACGACCGTGCTCTCGACGTGCTCAAAGTCATCGACCGGCTTGAGAACGAGGTCTTTCTCTAGTTGGCGATCGCCGGGCGGAAACGACGCGATAGCCGGCTCATCGACGCTATCGAGGCAATAGTTCCGGTCGAATACTCCGGAACGGTTTGGCGTGTGGTGCGCCAGGGCCGCAGCCCGATCCAGTGCTCGAACTCCGGCGGCCGTTGGGACGATGGGACGTTCGACGTGCTCTACACCTCGCAAGAGCGCGAAGGTGCCTTGAGCGAGATGAGATTCCACTTGACGCGGGGGCAGCCAGTGATCCCTTCGCGCGTCAGATACAATCTCTTCGAGATCGATCTTGCTTTGGACCGGACGCTCAGACTGCTCGACCTGGCAGCCTTGCAGACCCTTGGCCTCGACACCGCGCGCTACGGGCAGCTTTCGTATCAGGAAAAGCACGCCGAATATCCGAGGTCGCAAGACATCGGCGAGGCCGCGCATTTCCTCGATTATGACGGTCTGATCGTGCCCAGCGCGCGATATGACTGCCTGAACGTCGTCGCGTTTTGTGATCGGCTGCCGGCCGGCGCGATGACGAGCAGAACCGATCACGGGGAAATTGCCTGGGCTAGCGGCGGCCCAGCTGCCGTCCATCCCCCGCTCGGGTGATGCGGCCAGCGGAAGTGGCGCGCTAACATTGCCTCCAAGTGCAGAGGTCTAACGCGCAAGGGAGGATCCATGCGTATGCTCCGACTGATACCGACGCTGCTGGCGCTGCTGGCCGTGATGCCATTGAACGCTGAAGCGACGACGAAGAAGTACCCCAAGGGCCACGGCACGAATTGCGCCGAGAAGGACCAGGCGTGCCAGAAGAAATGCCAGGCTGTGCCGATCGACTACAATAGCGTCAGATCCATCAAGGGACGCAACGAATGTCTGAATAATTGCACCATCGGCTACGATCAGTGTCTCGGGGCACCCGCCCGAATCCAGGAACAGACAACCCAGGAGGACGTCGCGCAATAGAAGCCCGCTAGATGGCTCCAATGCGCAAGAGACATAGGTGTGATCGAATGACGGCGACAGCCCGCCGTCGCCTTCATGTGCGGCCGCCGACTTCGTCGACATGGCGCGCAGCGTGTCGTCTGGATCTTCATAGACGCGAAACGCGCCCGATTGGCGGAGCTCCTCGGTGCCATAGCCGCCGCTGAGCAGGCCGACGCCCAGCAGGACGGTGCGATGCGTCACCCGCCGCGCGCCGCGTCATGGATTTCGGCAAAATCCAGCCCATATTCCTAGATGTGGAGCTTTGAGCGTGAAACTCGCGCGTGCGGTCCTGCTTGCCGCGGCTTTCGTGGCTGTTGCGGCCGTTTGTCCCTCTTCCGCAACCGGAGAGGCGGACGGCCGGCAGAAAATTGTGCTGCGCGTCGAGATAGACGGCGCCATCGGTCCGGCGAGTGCCAGGCAGCTCGAGGAAGCGCTGGCGGTGGCCGCGGACCGAAATGCCCAGGCTCTCATCCTGCAGATGGACACGCCCGGCGGGCTGGTCACCAGCATGCGCGAGATGATCGCCGGCATTCTCGCCTCGCCGGTTCCCGTCATCGGCTATGTCGCGCCCGCCGGCGGGCACGCGGCGAGCGCCGGAACCTACATCCTCTACGCCACCCATCTGGCGGCGATGGCGCCCGGCACCAATCTGGGCGCGGCAACGCCGATCGAGATGGGCGGGCCGCTGCCATCGTTTCCCGGCGGCAAGAACGATGGCCCGGAGGCGGACAAGGACAAGAAGAACGCACCCGCGGGCGATGCGATGATCGCCAAGGCGACGAACGATGCCGTTGCCCTGATCCGCAGCCTGGCTGAATTGCGCGGGCGCAATGCCGAATGGGGAGAAAAGGCCGTGCGCGAGGCGGCCAGCCTGTCGGCCGGCGCGGCGCTGCAGCAGCATGTCATCGACTTCGTCGCCCGCGACACCACCGAACTGCTTCAACTGGCCGACGGCCGGACCGTCGAGATCGCCGGCAAAAAAGAGGCATTGGCGACGAAGGGGCTGCCGGTCGAAACGCTCGAGCCAGGCTGGCTCATCCGGCTTCTCGCCGTCATCACGGACCCGAATATTGCCGTCATCCTGATGCTGGTCGGCGTCTATGGCCTCGTCTTCGAATTCACGAGCCCGGGCGCGGTCGCGCCCGGCGTGATCGGCACGATTTGCCTTCTGCTCGGACTCTATGCGCTCAATCTCCTGCCGATCAGCTATGCCGGCCTTGCCTTGATGCTGCTTGGCATCATCTTCCTGGTCGTCGAAGCCTTGAACCCGACTGTGGTCCTTGGGCTGGGAGGCGTGGCTGCGTTTCTGCTGGGCGCAGCCATGCTGCTCAGGATCGAGGGGCCCGGCTTCGAGATGTCGTGGGCCGTTATCGGCACCGCCGCCGTCCTGACGCTCGGCCTGGCGCTGTTGACCGGCAGTTATCTGTGGGCGGCCCGCAAGAACGTTCCGCGTGTTGGCGCACAGGCCATGCATGGGCTGCCGGCGAAGGTTCTCGACTGGCAGGGCAGCGAGGGCCACGTGCTCGCCCGGGGCGAGCGCTGGCGGGCAAAAGCCGACGAACCGCTTGCAGTGGGCGACAGCGTCGAGGTGGCCGATGTCAGGGATCTTGTGCTGACGATACGGCGCCGCAATGTGAGAAGCGATGGAGCAAGGCAATGATCATCGGTTATGTGGCCTATCTGGCAGCAGCGCTCGTCGTGGTCATGTTCCTATCCGCGGCCATTCGCATCCTGCGGGAATATGAGCGCGGCGTGGTCTTCACGCTCGGCCGCTTCACCGGGGTCAAGGGCCCCGGCCTTATCATCCTCATCCCCTTCGTGCAGCAGATGGTGAAGGTCGACTTGCGAGTGGTGGTCCAGGACGTCCCGCCGCAGGACGTGATCTCGCGCGACAACGTCTCGGTGAAGGTCAACGCGGTGCTGTATTTTCGTATCGTCGACGCCGAGCGGGCGGTGATCCAGGTTGAAGACTTCATGACCGCCACCAACCAGCTGGCACAGACCACGTTGCGCTCGGTGCTCGGCAAGCATGAGCTCGATGAAATGCTGGCCGAACGTGACAAGCTCAACAGCGATATCCAGGAGATTCTCGACCAGCGCACCGATGCCTGGGGCATCAAGGTCTCCGATGTCGAGATCAAGCATGTCGACCTCAACGAGAACATGGTCCGCGCCATCGCCAAGCAGGCCGAGGCGGAACGGCTGCGGCGTGCGAAAGTGATCAATGCCGACGGCGAACAGCAGGCGGCGGCAAAGCTCGTCGAGGCCGGCAAGATGCTGGCCGAAGCACCGCAGGCCATGCAGCTACGCTATTTCGAGGCTCTCCATGACATCGCCGGTGAACGCTCGTCGACGGTCGTGTTTCCGGTGCCGATGGATCTGCTCGGTCATTTCATCAAGCAGGGTGGTGGAGGCGGAGGCGGCTGAGCGCGTAATCTCCCCCCTCGAGAGGGAGATGGCCGCGAAGCGGCCAGAGGGGGTCGTCTCACATAGATCGCCGACGCCTTCCTCTACGAGAGACGGCGCTGACGCTCCACGCGCCGCGACCCACCCTCACCTCCGCCACGGCGGGACCGGCGCAAAGCGTTTGCCGATCCAGTCGGCGAAGGCACGTGTCTTGGCGGCTTGCCCCTTGGCCGAAGGCATGACGACATAGACGGCGCCCTCGTCGGCAAGCGTCCAGTCCTCCAGCACTGGCACCAGACGGCCGTCGGCGAGCTCGCGTCCGACCAGCCAATCCGTGCTCATCATCAGTCCGACGCCTTGCACGGCGGCTTCGACCAGTACCTCGGCATCATCGGTGACCAGCGGCCCGGAGACCTCGATACTGACGCGACGGCCCGAACTGTCGGTCATCTCCCAGGCCGGAAAGGTCTGGAAGCCTGAGAAGCCCAGGCAACTGTGTTCCAGCAGTGCTTCAGGTTCAGTCGGCGTGCCCCGGCGGGCGAGGTAGGACGGCGCGGCGCACAGCAGCCGCCGCCGTGTAGCGACCTTGCGCGCCACCAGCCGCGAATCCTCCAGCGCGCCGAGACGCACGGCGACATCGAAATTCTCGGCGACGAGATCTACGAAGCGGTTGGAGAACTCGGCCTCGATACGGACATCGGGAAATTCGGCGAGAAACTGCGGCAGCAGCGGGCCGATCCACATGCGCCCGAACGAGCCGGGCAGCGCCAGCCGCAGCACGCCGCGCGGCCCGCCGCCGGCATGCGCCGACGCGGCAGCCTCGGCCTCGTCGACCGCAGCCAGGATGGCGCGGACGCGAACGAGAAATTCCGAACCCGCCTCGGTCAGCGACACGCTTCGTGTCGTCCGGTGCAGCAGGCGCACGCCCAACCGCTCTTCCAGCGAGGCAAGGCGCCGCGACAGGATCGTCGCGTCGCGGCCGATGCGAGCAGCCGCCTTGGTGAAGGAGCGTGCTTCGGCGATGGCCGCGAAGGCGGCCATTTCGACCAATGCTGCCGGTTCGTGCGATTGCTGCATCAGGCGCAGAGCTCAAATGTAAAACACAAGGATTATATACCAATAGCGCAGCAGCTAGTTTCACTCAATCCCGGCCCGTCAATCGGCCATCAACCGGAGTGAGACATGAAAGCGATCGAACTGACTGCCCCGAGACTGGACGCGTTTCGCGCGGCCACCGTTCCCACGCCTGAACCGCAGCGCGGCGAAGTGCTGATCCGCCTGCGCGCCGCAAGCCTCAATTTTGTCGATGTCGCGATAGCGAGCGGCAACTATCCAGGTCCGAGCTTTCCGCTCATTCCCGTCGTCGACGGCGCCGGCGAGATCGTCGGCATCGGCGAGGGCGTGTCGAGGCTCGCCATCAACGACCGCGTCATCGCCCATGCAAAACCGCGCTGGATCGGCGGCCGTCCGCGGCCTTACGAGACCAGAGAGATGCGCGGGCTGACACTGCCCGGCTCGCTCGCCGAATACGTCGCGCTGCCGGCCGATGCCGTCGTGCCGATGCCGGCGCATCTGTCCTTCGAAGCGGCAGCGACGCTGCCGATCGCCGGCACCACCGCGTGGAATGCGCTTCGCGCCGCCGATGCCGGGCCGGGGTCGGTCGTCGTCCTGCTCGGTACCGGCGGTGTCTCGATCCTGACCCTGCAGCTGGCCAAGGCAGCCGGCGCCACGGTCATCATCACCTCGTCGTCTGACGAAAAGCTGGCCCGCGCCAAGGCCTTGGGTGCGGATCATCTCATTAATTATCGTGAGACGCCGGACTGGGACGCCAAGGTGCTCGAGTTGACCGACGGGCTCGGCGCCGATCTGATCGTCGAAACCGGCGGCGCGGCGACCTTCGCCCGCTCCATCAATGCCGCGGCGCCCGGCGGCACGGTGTTCGCCATCGGCTTCGTCACCGGCGCCGAGGCCACCACGAACCTGCTGCCGATCATCATCAAGGCACTCAAGGTGGTGGGCAACAACACCGGTTCGGTATCCGACCTGCGCGACGCGGCGCGGGCCATCGGCGCCGCCCGTATCGATCCGGTCATCGACACGGTCTACAGCCAGCACCAGGCGACCGAGGCCTACGCCCATATGGCGGCCGGCGGCCGGCATTTCGGCAAGCTTGCATTCAGTCTGTCGTGGTGAGCCTGAAAAAGGCAAAGCGTCGAAGCTGCCGATCTCCCCTCTGGCGGCAGGGCTATCGCAGATGGAAAGCCGAGGCTTTCGCTCTACGACGTACCCCCACCCCTAGCCCCTCCCCACAAGGGGGAGGGAGACTTTCGTTGGCGCTGACCTCGGCAAATTGCCTGCCTTTCGGCGCCAAAAGGGGAAGTAAGGGCGGGCGGCAGCGTTCCCTCCCCCTTGTGGGGAGGGTTAGGGTGGGGGTCCATCTTCGTAAGAATCCAAATGCGATTGCCCTGCCTCTGGCGGGGAGATCGGTCGTCACCTCGGCTTTTGACAATCGCCAATGCGCCGACAGTCCCAACCTCCGCCTAAATCAGCTTCTCCAGCGTGATCGGCAGGTCCCGCATCCGTTTCCCGGTGGCGTGGAATACCGCGTTGGCGATCGCCGGCGCCACGCCGACAATGCCCAGCTCGCCGACCCCCTTGCCGCCAAGCGCCGAGGAATGCGGATCGGGAATACCGACCGAGATCACCTCGATGTCGGGAATGTCGGCATTGGTGGCGATGAGATAGTCGGCGAGATTGTTGTTGACGATGCGCCCATGCCGGCGGTCGACGATGCCCTCCTCGAGCAGCGCCTGGCCAATGCCCATGATGATGCCGCCCTTCCATTGGCTTTCGGCGAGCTTGGGATTGTAGAGCCGGCCCGAATCCAGCGCCGACACCACGCGGGAGACGCGAACCGTTCCAAAGTCCTCGTCGACACGCACTTCGATGAAATGCGCGCACCAGCTGTGGCGGGAATAGTCGCCCTCGGTGTGCGGCAGCGCCATGGCTATGGTGGTGTAGTTCTTGTAGCGGTCCTCGACCGTCGAATTGGCCGGCATGGTGTCGCCCTTCGCCTCGATATGCTCGCGCCCGACGCTTCTGAGCAGTTCGGCGATGGAAACTTCAGGGCCGTTGCCGCGCGGCGAGGCGATGCGGCCATTGGCGACGACGAGCGTGTTGGCCTGCAGCGCATGGAACGGCGAAGCCGGATCGCTGATGGCGAGCCCGATCAGTTGGTCGAGCGCGGCACTCGCCGCCTTGTGGACGGCGCCGGTCATCACCCCGGCCAGCCGCGAACCGCCGGTGACGCCGGCACGGGCATAGCGGGAATCGCCAAGTTTGACGACGACGTTTTCCGCCGGCACGCCCACCACCTCGGCGGCGGTCTGCGCCAGGATCGTGTAGGTGCCCTGCCCCATGTCGATCGATGAGCTTTCGACCTCGACCGAGCCGTCGGCGAGAATACGCACGACCGCCTCGCCATAGGCGCGCCGCACCGGATAGGTACCTGCCGCGACACCCCAGCCGATCAGCTGGTTGCCGTCGCGCATCGAACGCGGCCGGGGGTTCCGCTTCGACCAGCCAAAGGCTTCGGCGCCGGCCGCAAAGGCCTCACGCAGCTGCCGTGTCGACCACGGCTTCTTCGCATGCGGGTCCTGCTCGGCATAGTTCCTGAGCCGGATTTCCAGCGGATCGATACCGACCTCATAGGCGAGCTCGTCGATGGCGCTTTCGATGCCGAAGGCGCTCGGGTTCTCGCCCGGCGCGCGCAATGCCCCCGGCACCACCGTGTTGACCCGCACGACGTTCTGCCGCGACGAGAAATTCGGCGTCGCGTACATGACCGAGGTGACCGAGCCGAGCGGCTCGACCCACATGCCGTCGACCGAGGTCTCGTTGACGCCGCGATGCACGATCGACTGGATCTGGCCCTCCGCGTTGGCGCCGAGCGCCACGGTCTGGCGCGTCGCCGCCCGTCCGCCATAGGCGGTGAAGGTCTGCGGCCTGGTGACCGCCAGCTTCACCGGCCGCCCCAGCATTTTCGCGGCGACTGCCGCTACAGCGCCGTAGCCATAGGCAAACGCCTTGGAGCCGAAGCCGCCACCAATATAGGGCGAGACCAGTCGTACATTCTCGAACGGCACGCCGAACCATTCGGCATAGGTCCGCGCCATGCCGTCGAGCCATTGGCTCGGCTCCCAGACCGTCAGCTGGTCGCCCTGCCACTTTGCGATCAGGCCATGCGGCTCCATCGGCGCCTGGTATTCGCGCGGCGTGTTGTAGGCGTTGCAGATCCTGACCGGAGCCGAGGCGAACGCTGTCTCCGCCTCGCCCCATTCCTTGGTCATCGCATCGACGGGGATGCCGTCGCCGGCCTTTGGATCGCTGAGGTCGACGATCGCCGGCGCCTCGTCATAGGCGACCTTGACCAGCGCCGCGGCGGCGACCGCCTGCTCGAAACTCTCGGCCACCACCGCCGCGACATGCTGGCCGCTGAAGGTGATGTCGCGCGCCAGCGGGCAATAGGCGACGTCCGGCGGCGGCGTGCCCAGCCAGTCCGTTGCGGTTCTCAGCGGCAGGATATTGTCGGGCGTCAGCACCAGCAGCACGCCGGGCGACGCCTTGGCCGCGGCCGTGTCGATCGAACGCACCCGGCCGGCGGCAATGGTGCTCTCGACCAGCACCGCATGGGTGAGCCCCTCGAGCTGCTGCTCGACGGCGTATTTGGCGGCACCGGTGATCTTGGCCGGGCCGTCGACGCGCGACAGCCGACCGCCGACCTGATCGGCGAGGACGGCACCGTCCGAAGCGTCGCCGCGTTTGGCATCGCCGGGTCTTGTTCTCAACTCGTGAACGGTCATGCCGTTTCTCCCATTTTGAGGATGGCGCGGGCGACGACGCGCGGCGCCAGTTCGATCTTGTAGTGGTTGGCGCCACGGTCGACGGCGCCCTCGACGGCGAGCAGGCTGGCTTGCCTGACGACCTCCGGCTCGAGCACTTTGCCTTTCAGCGCCTCTTCGACGGCAAGGGCGCGCCATGGCTTGGTGGCGACGCCGCCAAGCGCGACGCGCAGATCGCGGATCGTCCTTCCGTCGGCCTCGAATTCGATGCCGACCGCGGCACTTGCCGCGGCGAATTCATAGGACTGGCGGTCGCGGACCTTGAGATAGGTCGAGCGGCGGGCGGCCGCCGAAGCGGGAATGCCGATCGCGGTGATCATCTCGCCGGGCTCAATCGCATGCTCCCTTTCGGGCGTGCTGCCCGGCAACAGGAAAAAATCATCGACGGCGATCTGACGGTCGCCGAGATGGACAATCGCGTCGAAGGCGACGAGTGCAACCGCCAGGTCGCCGGGATAGGTGGCGACGCAGGCCTCGCTGGTGCCGAGCACGGCATGGCCGCGGGTGACGCCGCCAATCGCCGAGCAGCCGCTGCCGGGCGAGCGCTTGTTGCAGGCGGGGAAATTCGCCGGATCGCGGAAATAGGGGCAGCGTGCACGCTGCATCAGATTGCCGCCGATCGTCGCCATGTTGCGCAGCTGCGCCGATGCCGCCTGCCACAATGCTTCCGAGACTGCGGGGAACCGGCTCTTGATATCGGCATGGTCGGCGACGCGGCTCATCCTGGCCAGCGCGCCGATCGTGGCGCCCCGGTCATCAACGGCAATCGTGTCCAGTCCTTTGAGATGGGTGATGTCGACCACGGTCTCGGGTTCGGCAACGCCGCATTTCGCGAGATCGACAAGCGTCGTGCCGCCGGCCAGAAGCATGGCGCCGGGAAGTGCTGCTGCCTCACGGGCTGCATCGACGGAGCCGGCGCGGAGATACGAAAAGTCCCTCATGACGCGGCCTCCATGGCCACCTGGCGCACGGCGGCGACGATATGCGGATAGGCGCCGCAGCGGCAGAGATTGCCGGCCATGTATTCGCGGATCTCCTCATCCGAGCCGGCATGGCCTTCGCGAATGCAGGCGACCGCCGACATGATCTGGCCCGGCGTGCAATAGCCGCACTGGAAGGCATCCTGTTCGAGGAAGGCGGCCTGCACCGCATGCAGCGTGCCATCCTCCCCGGCAAGCCCTTCGATGGTGGTGATGTCCCTGCTTTCAGCCTGAGTGGCAAGCGTCAGGCAGGCCAGCACGCGCTGGCCGTCGATATGAACGGTGCAGGCGCCGCACTGGCCCTGGTCGCAGCCCTTCTTGGTGCCGGTCAGCCCGAGATGGTCGCGCAAGGCGTCGAGCAGGGTAACGCGCGGTTCGACCTCCAGCTCATGTCGATGTCCGTTGATTCGAAGTTGGATTGGAGTTCGGGTTTTGCTTGTCATGGGGCGTCTGGCTCCAGTTGCTTGACGCGGAAGGGGATGATCTGGTGCCCGGCCGGCGAGCGGCAAGGTCAGCTTATGGCTAGGTGAAGGCTATCTTCCCCTTGGGGGAAATGCCCGGCAGGGCAGAGGGGGTCCGCCTGACTTGGTGCGACCTCGGGGAAGGCCGCGGCTTGTGAGGTCGAAAGACGTGACATACCCCGATCCCGTGATTACATGAGAAAGGCGCTCCACAATCGGAGGCGCCTCCGCTTATTACCTAAGGGCCTGCCCCGCCCTGTTCAAGCCCAGGATCGAAATTGATCGAAATTGGAGAAATTGGCAGGGCAGCCAGCCGTCATGCCTGGAGACAAAAAAGCACCACCGGCCCAAGCCGGTGGTGCTCTCTGAACTGTCTGTAGGGGCAGGACAGTCCAATGATCCTGAGGGGATCGTGCTCAATGTCGGCTCATTTTTGCCCCACGGCATCGGCCGAACAGATGAGGAGTGCCGGCCGCGAGGAAATATCCTCCGTCGTCATCCACCGGTCGTTCACCGGAGGCGGGCAAGATGCCTCGCCTGCCGGAATACCGGCCCAGACTCGATCTCGTGATTATATTTACTTGCGATTATATTTGTCGGAGACGTAACGAAGGTGGAAGCGTCCGCGTTGTTGAAACGGGGGCTGCCTATCCAGTTATGCTTCGGATCGACACTGGAGAAAAAATTGGCCGCGGAGCCGCCCGTGATACCTGGAGACAAGGCCGAAGCCGCTGTTGCAAAACCGCTGCGCGCCGATGCGCAGCGCAACCGCGACGCGCTGGTCGAGGTCGCGGCAAAAGCCTTTGCCGCGCACGGCGTAGATGCCTCGCTGGAGGAGATTGCGCGCCAGGCCGGCGTCGGCATCGGCACGCTCTATCGCCATTTTCCAACCCGCGAGCATCTGGTTGAGGTGGTCTACCGGCGCGAAGTGGAAGGACTGTGCCAGGCGGCCGACGAACTCGCCCACGATCATGCGCCCGACATGGCGCTCGAACAATGGATGCAGCGCTTCATCGACTACATCGCCACCAAGCGCGGGTTGTCGACAAGCCTGCGCATCCTGCTCACGACCAACTCAACCCTGTTCTCCGACGTTTCGGGCAGGGTGACGCTCGCCTTGCGGCGGCTGATCGATGCCGCGGTCGCCGACGGCTCGATCCGCGGCGACGTCGATGCCTCCGACGTGCTGCATGCGCTGGGCGGCATCTATTCGGCCCCGGACACCAAGGACTGGCGCGACCGCTCGCGCCGGTTGGTGTCGCTGCTGATGGATGGGCTGCGGTTTGGAGCGGCCAAATCCGGCCCATCCAGGGAATGACGAATGTAGGGACTGTCGTTATTTCAGCGAGATGCTCATACCGCTGAGATCGGCATTGACCTGCAGGCCTACCTGCCTGCCCGTGAGTTCGAGTTGGGCACCCTTGTCATTGGTCATGACGATCACCTGGGCCCCTTTGCCGAGCGCGCCGCCACCGCCCGCTGCACCGTACACACCCGTCACGTCCCGGGCGCGGCGTATGTGGCGCACGGTACCTTTGAAATAGGTCTTGGAGGCGCCGAAGGCGAGGCCGCCCGAGATGCCGCCGACCGAGATGGGATATCGGCGACCATGGAAGGTCAGTGTGCCCTCGCCTCCGGAGCCGCCGATGAAGAAGGCCGCCTTGTAGACGGCGAAGCGGATCGTACCGCTGTCGGCATGCGCGACGCTGGCAAAGCTAACTGCCGCCGCAGTGATGACGGCAACCACGACTGAACGAAATCTGGACGAAATCTTCATGATGAGAACTCCTCAAGATCGCCGCATGCCCAACCGGGCCGGGCACGCCAGCGTCGGATCAAAGTCATAGCTGAACAGTCTCGCCCGTCATTGGTTCCAAGCGCGCGGCCTGAATCCGGCTGCGAGAAGACCGCTACGAAACGAGGCGGATGGCGATCATAGTCCTGGCTGCAAGAACAGCGGCCGAATGGCGGGGATCCGTCGCCGGTGCCCCACGAACACGTAGGTGTTGAAGCGGAATGGTATTAGTCTGCGCCCGTCTGGGGTTTCGGGGAGCGCGGCAAAGGAATGGACTTCAACTCACGCCACGGCTACCTGCTGATCGGCGGCCTGATCCTGGTCGGTGCCGGGCTCCTGATCGTTTCGCTGATCGTCAATCTTCGCGTGGCGCACAGTGTGCGTGACGACGTACGCCATCGTGAAAAGCTGCTGGAATATTATCGCAATATCTTTTCGCAGCTGGGCGTGATCCTGATCGGGATTGGCGTGTCCCTGTTCATCTTCTTTTTCCAGCAGAACTATCAGGACCAGCGCAAACGCGAAACGGAGCTCCAGCAGGTTCTCGCCAAACTGGCGGCGCGTGTTGCCCGCGCCAGCGCTGTCGTGGAGGCCCTCGGCGAATTCGATGCGCTGCTGGATGATGGCGGCGCCTATGTCAGTCCGGAACTCGGCGGCAACAATGCCGCCGTCAGCGCCCACGGAACGGCGCTCGCCAAGCAGGTTTCGCAGATCCTTCTGGTCGAGCGCGACGTCGATGTTCAGGGGTTCGATATTCTCAATCTGTCGCGCGATTTCGAAGCATCGTTCGTCGTCAACGAGCTCAACCCAACGCTATGGTTCAACATCGTCCGGGACGAGAGCGACATCAAATATGCCACCACCCAGATCGCCCTGGATTACAAGGACCTGCAGGATGCGATCGGCGGCGAGCCGATCGAGGTTGCGATCGCCAATCCCGAAAAGGAGCGGAAGATCAGGCAGGAGGTGCTCGACGTCTTTTATGATGCCGACCTCCTGCGCCAGCGCAGCAGGCGGTTTCTCGGCCGCGCGTGCTGGCTTTTCAGCAAGGGGCGCGGCTTCGTCAAGCTTGCACCGGCCAATGAGATCGAAGCCGATGCCAGATCGCACCAGGAATGGATGGACCGGTCGAAACCCTTCCTGACGCAGGCGACGTCGGGCAGCGGCGATTGCTTCAAATTGCTCCAGTTCGGCCCGGCATCCTGAACCGGCAAAGGCTCGCCCGCCCCGCGGCGGCTAATCCCCCACGCGTTGCAGCGTACCGAGATGATTGTCGTCGAGAAACTCGACAGTCACGGCCGACGCCTTGCCGTCGGGGCCGACGGCAAAGCTGACGGCCGAGGGCCTGTCCGGCATCTCGGCATCGGGGAAGGTCAGGAAGAGGTCGCGGTCGAAATGCTTCAGTGGATAGGACCGCGCACCGGCGGGCCCGACCTTGAGGACAAGGGCGTCTCCTTCGCCTGACACAATAGCATCGCCGATGAAGTCGTTGAAATAACGGCCTGCGTAGGCACTGGCCGGCGCCGCCGAACTTGCCGGAGAAGGCGGCGCGGCATAGGTGGCCTTGGCCGCCGCAATCACCGGGCCGAACATGCCTGCATAGATATCATTCCATGCCTTTACCTTATCCTTCCCCAGCGTTCCGTCGAAGACGAGATCGGCGAAGCTGTCGGACAGTCCCTCCGGCACGCCTGTCGGAAAGGCGTTGGCGATGACGACGATGCCAAGCTTCTGCTCGGGAAAGAGCATCACCAGACTGCGTGCGCCGGCGCTGAAGGCGCCCGCATGCCCCCAGATCGGCCCGTGCCGGCCGAATTCGACGTTCCAGCCGAGGCCGTAGAAGGCCTCGCCTCCGGAGACGGGGTTCTTGCCGCGAACCATCAAGGGAATATGTGTCTGGTCCAGCGCATCGGCGGCAATGAGTCTCTTGCCGGCGTAGACCCCGTTGCCGAGCACAAGGCGCATCCATTGCGAGAGGTCGCGTGCTGTAGAGCTGACGCCGCCTGCTGGCGCCTGTGCATCCGGATAGCGCTGGACCTTCGCTGTCCACGCGCCATCGATCTTGACGTGGAGTTCGGCGCGGTTG
Source organism: Mesorhizobium sp. M0751 (assembly GCF_040320265.1). Taxonomy (NCBI): domain Bacteria; kingdom Pseudomonadati; phylum Pseudomonadota; class Alphaproteobacteria; order Hyphomicrobiales; family Phyllobacteriaceae; genus Mesorhizobium; species Mesorhizobium sp. M0751. Next base: position 32,669 of record NZ_JAMYPH010000003.1, on the reverse strand, counting down.
GCGTGCTTGATGAAGTCCGAATGACGCGAACTGGTCGAGGCCATTCCAAGCGGACGGTAGAGCTTCTCGTCGGCCACCTCTTCCCACGGCTTGCCTGTCGGCTTTGCGGCCGCGACGGCACCCTCGGTCAGTCCGAAATTACTGTAGGAATAGCCCGCACGAAAGCTCGATGACGGCGACACGAACCGCAGGCGGCGCAGGATCTCCGTGCGGTCATAGCCAATGTCCTCGAGGTCGTCGCCTGCCGTGCCGGGAAGCCCGCTGCGGTGCGCAAACAGGTCGCGGACCGTGAGTTCGCTGGTCGGATAGGGCTCGGCGAGCCTGAAGGCCGGATCGAGGTCGGCGATCTTGGAATCCCACGAAGCGATCCCGTCGCTGACCAGCGCCGCCACGACGGTTGCCGAGACCGGCTTGGAGAGCGAGGCGATCTGGAACACCGTGTCGGCGTCGACTGCCTCCGGCTTGCCGGCCTCGCGATGCCCGAACCCCTTGAGGAAGATCACCTCGTCGCCATGCACGACGCCGATGGCCAGACCCGGTACGGCACCGTTCGCGACGGCGCGTTCGGCAAGCAATTCGAGCTTCGACAGAGCTGCGGCGATCCTGTCGGGTGGGATGGTATCGGCCGACGCCGCTTTCGGCAAAAGCACCATGATGGCGATGAAGGCCAACATCCTCCACCGGAGGTGATTCCGGTTTGTGAATAGCCGCATGCTCAGCCCCCTCCGCCTCACCGGCGTGCACTATCGCAGGCCGACGCAGGGAAGGCCAGTCTCACGCTCGACCCGCCATCCATTGACGGATGTCCGCTTCACACCAGCCGAAATTCAGACAGCCGAGCCTGAGCTAGGATGCAGCGCGCAGGCGGAGGCGCCGCCTGCTGGCACGGGCCTTCTCCGCCACCGCGGCGGTGATCTCGACCACGCCGTCTTCACGCGGTCTGGCGTTGGTGACCTTGTGGAGCCGCTCGTAGGGCAACAGTTCCTTGACCCGGGCTTGAAGCGACGCGACTTCGGCGCGCAGATCCTCGCATTCCTGCCTCTGGACGTCGAACTGTATCTGTTCGGAGGCCTGCTGCAGGGAAAGCTGCGAAAAATTCGCGCTGATCGCGGAAAGGTTCATCTTGTCGTTTTCGCTCTCCTTCGTGAGAGCAGACAGTTTTTGCTCGACAATTTGCTTTTCCGCCACCGCGTCGCTCGCTTGGGCCTTGAGCCTGGCGATCTCGCTGGCGGCGTCGCTGTTCTGGTTGGAGGCGGCCTCCAGTCGCGATCGAAGATCCTCGATTTCGGAACGCAAGCCGGTCATCTCCGCAACACTGCGTGCAAGCTCGGCTTCCCTGTCACCGTCCCTGAGGCGGGCCGCTTCCGTTATTTCCGATAGCTTTGCCTGCGCCATATCGAGCGATTTCTGCAGCCGCATCTCCTCTTTCTCGCTCTTGCCAAGCGCAGCCAGCAGTTCCGAAACCTGCGCGGCATCATTGGCATGGACAGTCGAGAGTTCATCCAGCCTGTGCCGGGCCTCGGCCTCCCGTTTCAGCGCCTTGTCGAGGTCGATCGACAGGCTGACATGCTTCTCCCGCAGCATCTCGTTCTCGCGCGAGCGCCTGTTGGCCTCGACGGCTCTGGCCGAGAGCGTTTTGACAAGCTCGCCGAACTCGGCTTCGCGTTTTGCGCTCGCATTGCCTGCCACGACGAGTTCCAGCCTTGCCGCCGCCAGCGCGCCGCGAAGTGCCTCCTTGTCCTCGACCAGGCTCGCCTCGTGCTGCTGCAGCGCCTCGATAGCGCTGTCGCGCTCGCGCTGCTTTCTGGTCGCATCGTGGAGCTGTTCGGACAGCACTCTTTGCTGCGCGGTCAGGCCGGTATTTGCCAGCTCCAATTCGTTGGCGCGAAGAATGTCGCCGTGGAGGAGTTTTAGGAATTCGCCTGTCAGATGATGCGAGGTCGCGATCTCCGACAGTTTCGCGTTGATCTCCCCCAGATACTCCTGCGCGTCGTGAAAGAGCCCATCGACCGCACTCAAGGCAGCCAGCCGGGTTTGCGTATGGGGGGTCAGCCGTCGCGCGGTCTCGAAGGCATCCGCATTGGCCTCTAGTTGCGAGCTGTCATCCATTGCCGCGAGATTCTCATCCGACACAGTCTCCTCCGGCACAGTGACGTCGTCCAGCGGCGACTGATCATCCACATTGAGACATTCGCTGAATGCATCCGCCAAATCGGTTTCGAGCTCCTTGAACGCTTTCTCCACAGTCTCGGCACGCTTGATCAAACCTTTGAAATTCATGACCGAATATCCCTCTCGTGCAGCGCCGTTGAGGAGCGGACTTTCAACACTTGACCCTCGCCTCCCCCGGATGCGGGTTCATCTCCTGACATGCGCTCTGGCCGACGCACGCTAGGGACAGGCTTGGCCACTGTCCTCGTGTGTTTGAATGACGTGTTCTGCCGCGCTGCATACCCGAGGCGTTGGCACCGCTCGCAAAAGGCCCACTCATTTCACCCGAAACGGATATGAAGCGGCGCAAGCCTGAGGATCGCCTGGTGACTGTTGTAAGGATCGGCCGAGCGCCTCGGTGCTCTGCAGCAGCCACAAGTCACACTCGGACGAGGCGCGTTACGGCCGGGAGGCCTGACCTAATAAATGATTGTGTTGAATACGTTTCGCTGATTAGCTGCTGTGCATTGACCAGGGACAAGACCGATAAATGTTGTCCCGGGAGGACCGCGATGCCGGTGCTTGAGGTTCGCCACGTCTCCAAGAACTTCGGGGCTATCCAGGCCCTGACCGACGTCAGCTTCCAGGTGGAGCGAGGCGAAGTCGTTGGTCTGATGGGGGACAACGGCGCCGGCAAGTCGACGATAGTCAAGACCGTGGCCGGGAATTTCCCGCCGAGCGACGGCGAAATTGTAGTCGAGGGCGAGGTGTGCCACTTCCACCAGCCCGTGCAGGCCCGCGCCAAAGGAATCGAAGTTGTTTATCAGGACCTGGCGCTCGCCGATAATCTGACGGCCGCGCAGAACGTCTTTCTGGGGCGCGAGATCAAGAAAGGCTTCTGGCCGATCAGGATTCTTGACAAGCAGGCGATGATCGATCGCTCGGCAGCGCTGTTCAAGGAACTCAAATCGGAAACCCGGCCGCGCGACCTCGTCAGGAAGATGTCGGGTGGGCAGCGCCAGGCGGTCGCCATCGCGCGGACCCGGCTTTCAAATGCCAAGCTGGTGCTGATGGACGAACCAACGGCCGCCATCTCAGTGCGCCAGGTGGCGGAAGTACTCGAACTGATCCGACGCCTCAAAGCACAAGGAGTCGGCGTCATGCTGATCAGTCACCGAATGCCTGACGTGTTCGCCGTGGCAGATCGTATTATCGTCCTCAGGCGGGGCTCGAAAGTTGCCGACAAGCCAGCCGACAAAACATCGCCAGAGGAAATCACCGGACTGATAACGGGGGCCATCCGTGGCGAATAGTGTTCAGGAGTCAGTTGGCGTTCAGGGCTCAGTCGAAGAACATGGCCGGCCGGCCATGTCGGATTTCGTCCCGACCAAGGAAAAAACAGTTCTCCAACGTGTGATTTCAAGTCAGCCCTTCTGGGTGACGATCGCGCTCATCGCGCTCGTCATGTTGATGACTGCGATGGAGCCGAGCTTCGGCACGTCTGAAAACGTCGCCAATGTGACGCGCAACTTCGCACCTTTCGGCATCATGGCGCTCGGCATGACGATCGTCATCATCACCGGCGGTATCGATCTGTCGGTCGGCTCCGTTATGGGTCTCGTGGTCATCGTCGCCGGCCTGTTCCTCACCTGGCATTATCCCTGGTACGTCGCCTTCGCCATGGGCCTTTTCTCCGGTCTGGCCTGTGGCGCGGTCAACGGATTCTTTGTCGCCTATGTCGGGATGCCGTCCTTTGTGGTCACCCTCGGCATGCTGTCCGTCGCGCGCTCGCTGGCGGTCGTATTCTCGGCCAACCAGATGCTCTACCAGTTCGGGCCCGATGCTCCGATCGTGAAGGCGATCGGTCAGTGGAAATGGCCGCGGCACGGTCCGAACCACTGGGCACCGCATTGGATACCAGAACTGTCGTCGCAATTCTGGACCATGGTGATCCTGGCCCTGATTGTCGGCTTCGTATTCAACTTCACAGCCTGGGCCCGGCATCTCTTCGCCATCGGCGGCAATGAAGAGGCGGCACGGCTCACCGGCGTTCCGGTCAACTGGATCAAATTCCAGGCCTATGTCTTCTCGGCTTTCACCGCCGCTCTCGCCTCGCTCCTGCTCCTCGGCTATAACGGCTCGGCCATCAATGCCATGGGCCAGGGCTATGAGCTGCGCGTGATCGCCGCGACGGTCATTGGCGGCGCCAGCCTCATGGGCGGCGCCGGCACGGCGTTCGGTGCAATCATCGGTTCGGCCTTCCTCGAGGTGATCAGGAATGCGCTGCTGATGGCCGGCATCGATTCAAACTGGCAGGGTGCCTTCGTCGGCGCCTTCATCGTTCTTGCGGTTCTCTTGGGCATGCAAACCGGCGGCAAATCGATTCTCGCCGCGTCGCTGGCAGTCTTGATGCCCAAAAAACGCCGCTAGAAACCCGCCGGCGGGAGGCTTGCGGGATCACACCAAGGAGGAGAACGTCACATGAAAAAACATCTGCTGACGGCCGCCGTCGCGCTTGGCGCAATGGTGCTCGCCGTTTCCGGCGCCCAGGCGAAATACACTTTTGCCCTCGTGCCGAAGAACATGAACAATCCTTTCTTCGACCAGGCACGCGACGGCTGCAAGAAGGCCGAAGCCGAATCCAAAGGCGCAGTGGAGTGCATGTATATCGGCCCCGGCGAACATGGCGGCGGCGACGAGCAGGTGCAGATCGTCCAGGATCTGGTGGCCAAGAAGGTGGACGGCATCGCCGTGTCGCCGTCGAACGCCGCCGCGATGGCGGTTGCGCTGCAGGCCGCCAAGGATGCCGGCATCCCGGTCCTCACCTGGGACTCCGATCTCCTGCCCGAAAACAAGGATCTGCGCGTTGCCTATATCGGCACGCATAATTACGAAATCGGCGTGAACCTTGCCAAGCTTGTCATGCAGATCAAGCCAAAAGGCGGCACGATCTGCATCCAGTCCGGCGGCGCCGCGGCGGCCAACCACAACGAGCGCATGCAAGGCATTCGCGATACGCTTTCGGGCACCAAATCGGCAGCCTCGCCCGGGGACCGGCTGACGGGCCAGAACGGCTGGACCGAAATCGAAGGCTGTCCACTCTACACCAACGATGATTTCCCGCTTTCGGTGCAACAGTTCGAGGATATCATGGCGAAAAATCCGAACCTCGACGCGTTCGTCCCAACCGGCGGCTTCCCGCAGTTCATCCCTGATGCCAACCGCGCCGCCGTCGCACCGTACAAGGACAAGATCGCCTCGAAGGCCCTGGCGCTTGTCGTTGCCGATACGCTTCCGGTACAGATCGACCAGATGAAGGAAGGTTTCTCCCTTGGCCAGGTCGGCCAGCGGCCATTCGAGATGGGCTACAAGACGATGATGGCGCTGAAGGATATGAAGGAGGGTAAGGCTCCGCCGGCCGACCCGACCTACACGGGCCTCGATGTCTGCACTCCGGAGACAGCCGACACCTGCGTCGCCAAATAGTGCTTTTGGGCGGGAGGAAACTCCCGCCCTTTTCATAGGGGATCTCAATGCCGGAATTGTTCTCGCTCAAAGGCCGTGTCGCATTGGTCACGGGTGCCTCGCGTGGTCTTGGTTTTGCCATGGCCAAGGCACTTGCGGAAAACGGCGCGACGGTGATCGTCAATGCCCGCGACATGGCCGCCCTTTCCGCGGCCGCCGAAAGGATCGGTGCAGAAGCCTTGCCGTTCGATGTCACCGACGCAGCGATCTCAAGGGCGTCGCTCGAAGGAATCGTCGAACGCCACGGCCGCCTCGATATTCTGGTCAACAACGCCGGCATCCAGCATCGTAAACCGCTGGTCGAATGGGAGGACGAGGATTTCGACCATGTGGTTGCCGTCAATCTGTCGGCTTGCTTCCGCATGATGCGCGACGCGGTGCGCCTGATGCTGCCACACAAGTTCGGGCGCATAATAAACACCGGATCGGTCGCAGCGATCCTTGGCCGTCCCACCATTCACGCCTATGTGGCGGCAAAGGCGGGCCTGCACGGGCTGACACGCTCCACTGCCGCTAAGCTGGGCCGTCACGGCATCACCGTCAATGCGATCGCCCCCGGCTATTTCGCCACCGAGCTCAACACCGCACTTATGCGCGACGAAGCCTTCACCAAATGGGTCGAGGCACGAACCCCCGCGGGCCGCTGGGCCCAGCCTGAGGAACTCGGCGGAGCCGTGGTGTTTCTCGCCTCCGACGCTGCCGCGTACGTCAACGGGCACGTGCTGGCGGTCGACGGCGGGCTATCGGTTTCCCTGTGATTTCAACCGGCGACACAGTGACGGCAGGGCCTGCCTGCTAGCCGCCTGAAATGACGACTTGCTGCATCTGCTGCTGGCCCGGTCCCCTGCGCGGACGCCGACGCCACACGATTGGATGACGTGCCGTATTGCAGCCGCCGACTTTCGATTTCGCAACGGGTTATTTCGACGTCTGGCGGCATCGATGCTTGATGCCGCCAATATTTCATTCCACACACCGGTCACGATGACGGACGAGATACGGGATCAGCGCCGGGTATTCAGGTGGGCCTTGCCTGCCTCCGCGGTCGTGCATTTGCTCGCCGCCGCGCTTCTTTTGTCCGCACTGCCGGTATCGCCCCCGCAACCGCAGAAGGAGCAGGCCATCGGGGTGGATCTGGTGCCTCCGCCCAAACCATCGGAGAAAGCCAAACCTCCGCCTCCCGCGAAACCGGCCAAGCCCGAAAAGCCGCCGGAAGCAAAGGTCGAGACCCCTGCGAGCCGTGAGGTCGCCGCGCAGAGACCTGTCTTCCAATTCGGTGAGAAGGACGCCGGTCCTCGCAAGTCTCTGGACGGCAACAGTGCGGAGGATGGTTCGGAACAACCGCCGGCGCCGCAAGATCCCAATAAACAAGATCTTGCGCAGCCAGCTGCCGTGCCAGCGGTCGAGGGAAAAGACCAGGCTCCGCCGCCTGGCGCATCACAGCCGCCGAAGCCCAAGTCTGCGGATGTCACCAAAGTGCAAAAACCGTTGAAGCTTGAAAAAGCGAAAAGATTGTTCTCGCAAACAGCAACTGGTGATCCGGTAGCGACAACCGCCATGAAAAATGTGCCGCGCGCCGTGCGGATCGGTCAGCTCTGCAACACGGAACTCGCGCAGCAATTGGTGCACGCGTCGCCTCCCTATTTCCCAGACAGCTTGCTTGAGTATCGGCTGAAGGCCGGCACGGTCATGAACGTCGCCAGTGCGCCGTTCCCTGCAAACGGGCAGTGGTACGACCTGAGCTTTCGTTGCGAGGTCGATCCGGACGCGACGAAAGTCATTTCCTTCGCCTTCCGTGTCGGAAATCCGGTGCCGCGCAGCGAATTGAAACGCCGCGGGTTGGCCGCCGAATAGGTGGTCGAGGCACGGAGACTGGCTGGCCGGCGCTGTCAAATCCGGCCGGCGATGTCTTCGCGCGCCCCGGGTGACCGAACCAACACGCGCCAAAAGTGGCTTTCGTCAGCGGCCGCCGAAGTCTAGCATACGGCCTTGGGAGGAGCCTTCGATGACTTCAAGTTTCAACGTTCACCATGCTGCCGGCTATGAGCAGCTCATGGGCCGCTGGAGCCAAAGGCTCGCGCCGCTGTTCATCGACTTCGCGGGCCTTAACGACGGCGAAAAGATCCTCGACGTCGGTTGTGGCACCGGCAGCCTGACCTTCGCGCTCGTCAAGGCGGCAGATCTCAGCGAGGTCGCGGCGATCGACTTTTCGGCCGTTTTCGTCGAGGAGGCAATCCGGCGCAACACCGATCCGCGGATAAAAATCCGTCAGGCGGATGCCTGCGCCCTGCCCTTCGAGGACGGCGCGTTCGACCGTGCCCTGGCGCTGCTCGTGCTCCATTTCGTGCCCGAAGCCGGCAAAGCAGTCGCCGAGATGCGTCGCGTCGTACGGCCGGGCGGCGTGGTCGCGGCGACGGTATGGGACCATCTCGGCGGCATGCCGGGGATGCGCATGATGGTCGACACGGTGGCGGTGCTCAGCGAAGGCGGACGCCAGCTGCGCGCCCGCTATTGCACGCAGCCGATGATGCAGCCGGGTGAAATGAAACGGACCTTTGTCGAGCAGGGCCTCCGGGATGTCACGGAGACCGAGCTGATGATCCGCATGGACTACCAGAACTTCGACGACTATTGGGCGCCGATTGCCGCCGGCGAAGGGCCGCTCGGCAAGTATGTGGCCACGCTCGACCCGGAAGAGCGGGCGCGCACCGACGCCGCCATGCGCGACGCCTACGAGGCCGGCCGGCCCGATGGCCCAAGGTCCTTTGCCAATGTCGCCTGGGCCTGCCGCGGTACCGTTGCCTGACGTTGGATTAATGCATGTCGCGCAAAAGCATGCCCTCGGGCTTGACCCGAGGGTGAGCAGCGGCTTTGCGGTAACGACGTGCATAAAGAAGAACCTGAAGCATGAGGCCGATCGAACGCGACGCGCTTGTCTTATGACATGCCGTAGACCAGCCCGACGCGGCCGTCCGACAGCTGCTCCACCTTGCGCAGTTCGAGCCCACGACGATTTTTCGCCGTCCCAAACAGCGGCTTTCCTTCACCGGCGAGCAGCGGATAGACGATCAGCCTGAGTTCATCGACCAGCCCGGCATCGATAAGGCTCGCGGCAATTCGGGCGCCGCCCATAAGGTAGATGTCCTTGCCGGGCTGCTGTTTCAGCGCAGCGATATCCTCGAAATTCCGCACGAAGCGCGTCTTTGGCCAGGCCGCCGAAATCATTGTGTTCGACAGCACATAATGTGGGGTCTGCGCGGCGAAGCGGGCCCATTCGAGCTCGGCCGGCTTCGGCAATTTGCCGGTCATCGGCAGCGGCTTGTCGGGCTCGTTCTGGATGGCGCTCCAGTAGCGCTCGTAGCCGGCGTACATGACGCTGCCAAGCAGGCAGGCGTCGATTTGCGGTGTCAGGCCGTATTCGTCCGACCACGCGTCGACCCAATCGGCATAGCCCTCGGGCCCTTCCATCTTGCCGTCGACGGAAATTTTCATTCCAGCGATCAATTTGCGCATGACTTCCTCCATCAGGCTTGCGGGATGCAAGCACGTTTGATCGGTTCATCGTTGCTTCGTGTGGCTGGCGGCGACCTCAGGGATGGCCGCCGCCGCGAGTTACATCAGGCCGGCAGGCGGCGGTCGTATTCTTCCCGCAGGCGGCTCCAGCCGTCCCAGAACGAGGTCGGCGTCTTGCCCGCCAGGCGGGCGGCCAGCAGGTCGAGGTGCATGTGCCAGCCGGCCGTGATGTTGAGCTGGATTGCACGTTCCGGCAGGCGCCGATGGACGACGGTGAGCAGCACATCGCTACCCTTCGGCTCCAGCAGGAAGGAGACGCCGCCGGTATTTCCCCAGGTGATGGAAAGCTTGCGCGGCGGATCGAGTTCGGTGATCCGGCCCGCCATCCGATGCTCTTCGGGAAAGCCCGCGGGGCGCTGGCCAGGCGGGTCCGTCAGCTCGTCGTTACGCCAGACCAATTCGAACGAGCTGCCCGCCTTCATTTCCATCTGGCCCGCTGCCATCCATTGCCGGCGCAGGTCACTCTCGGTGAGATAGGCCCAGACGCGCTCGATGGGGCCGGGCAAAAGGCGCTGGATGGTGAACGTGGCGGGCTCGCTCAGCGCGCCATAGGCGTCGATGCTTCTCATCTGGTTCATTGCTCGTCTCCTTCTTCTGAGTTGGGCGATTTCCTGGGCTCTTCCTGGGCTTTGCGTGCGTCCTCCTCGCGAAGCAGGCGTTCGAGAACATCGAGACGCCCGGTCCAGAAGCGCTCGTAGAAGCTGAGCCACTGATAGGCGCTGGCCAGCGGTCCGGGATCCAAACGACACAGATGCGTGCGGCCCCTCACCTCTCGACGAATAAGCCCTGCGTTCTCCAGCGCCTTGATGTGCTTGGAGGCGGCCGCGAGCGACATCGCGAACGGTTCAGCCAGTTGGCTTACCGTTTTCTCGCCATCGGCGAGATCGCGAAGCATGTGCCGGCGGGTGGCGTCGCCAAGGGCGTGAAAAACAGCATCCATCTGAGGTGTTTGTAATTCAACCATATAGTTGAATATAGACGCGCAGCTTCGGATCGTCAACCGTTTGGTTGAATAATTCGTGGGAAGCGCCGCGGGGCCGTTTGCGCGATCGAGCGTGTCGATGTGACGGGAGGTACGGACGCCCCCGCGACAGTAAGGGCGAGGCCCTTATTTACCAAGGGCGAGGCCCTTATTTACCGTCGAAGAAACTGTGGATCGCGGTTTCCAGCTTTTCGATAAGCTGAGGGTTGTGGCAGCTGCCAGCCCAGATCAGGGCGTTTAGCCTCATCTCTTTGTTGACAAAGCTCACTTTCCCAGAATCGAGCAGGTATTCCGCGATCTCGTAGTGCCGCCCCTTGATAGCCTCGATGAGCGCGTTGTTTCTCCCCGTCTTGTCGGTCAGATTTACTTCCGCGCCATTCTCCACGAGCAACTTGACGACTTCGAGATGCCCGTTCTTCGCCGCCTCGATAAGAGCCGTTCTGCCGTAGTAGTCAGCTCGCGCGTTCATCTCTATTTGGGGGTGTCTCACGAGGACTGAGATACACGCGTAATGTCCCTTGGCCGACGCAAGGCTCAAGGGCGTGCTCTTCCACTTGTTTCTGGAATTCACGTCGATTTCCGGGTCTTCGATCAGCGCCTCCACCACAGCTGTGCGGTCATTGAGGGCTGAAAGGTGAAGTGCAGACCAGCCGCCGTCGCCCGACTGATTAATATCGGCGCCAGCCGCCAATTCCGATCGAACCGCCTCCGCATCGCCTTTTTCTGCTGCGATCAGCAGGGGCGACCAGTCTCTTGCCCCTTCGGCTTGCAAGCTGTTGGTCAACGCAGTCGCCTCCTCGGATAGTCGACAGAATACCACAGAATCCGCGACAGTGGGGTCGTCCTGTGTAGAGTTCCCTGGAGTCCGTGGGTCACAGAGAGCTGTCGGCCCGAAGCGGAGGATCAGCGCTTCACGTCCGTCTCCTCACATTCTCCTGATATCGACTGGCTTTCGCGGCCATCCAGACTAGATAGAGCCTGCGCCGGGCGGAACGATGCAGAAGGACCTGAACATGCCTGAACAGATTACCCTGAATAGACCTGAACAAATCAGATTGAACGACGGCTCCGCCATTCCGCAAATCGGCCTCGGCGTGTGGCAGGTCGATCCAGCTATCACCGCCAAGGTGGTGCGCTGGGGAATCGAGGCCGGCTACAGACTGATCGACACCGCCGAAGGCTATCAGAACGAGGAAGGTGTCGGGCAAGCAATCCGCTCGGCCGGCGTGCCGAGAAGCGAGTTGTTCATCACCTCGAAACTGCGCAACGGCGCGCATCAGCGCGACGCCGCCTTGCGCGCCTTCGACGAGACGATGAGCAAGCTCGGCATCGAACAGATCGACCTGTTCCTGATCCATTGGCCGGTGCCCAGCCAGGACAGATATGTCGAGGCCTGGAAGACGCTGATCGAACTCAGGCAATCAGGCCGGATCAAGTCGATCGGCGTTTCGAACTTCAACCAGGACCATCTCGAACGGATCATCGGCGAGACCGGCGTCACGCCGACCGTCAACCAGATCGAGCTCCACCCCCGCTTCCAGCAGCATGACAAACGCGAATTCCATGACAAGCTCAACATCCGCATCGAGAGCTGGAGCCCGCTGGGCAGCGGCCGACTGTTGAGCGATCCGACGCTTGAAAGCATCGCCAGGAAACACGGCAAGTCGGTGGCGCAGACGATCGTCAGGTGGCACCTTCAGGAAGGACTGATCGTCATTCCAAAGTCGATCCACCAGGACCGCATCGCCGCCAATTTCGATGTCTTCGACTTCGAACTGGAAGCGAAAGACCTTGAGCTCATCCGAGGCATGGACTCGCCCGACGGCCGCACCGGCCCGAACCCCGCTACGGCCGCGTTTTTGTTCTGACGAAGGCGGGACATCGAAGCTGCCGATCTCCCCCCTTGTGGGGGAGATGTCCGGCAGGACAGAGGGGGGCGCTGTCCCGCCGATCTTGCGGGGGTTCTACAGCCCATCCGTCGTTTCCGGAAGTTGCGTTGGCCACCTCATTCAGGATGCAGCGGCGAGCCCGGTCACAATGACGATGTGCTGGCAGACATTGTTGATGTCGCCGATGACGTCATCATTCCAGAAGCGCAGGATCGTCCAGCCGTCTTGTTCCATACGCTTCGTCTTTGCTTCATCGTTCGCAACAGCCTTGGCTTCCGCATGCTGGGAGCCGTCGAGTTCGACGATGAGTTTCTTTTCCGGGCAGGCGCCCCATCAGCCGATGCGCCCGAAGCCCGTTCCAGAGTTTCAATTCGGCGTCGGTCATAGCTTTGCGCATCGATTTGGCATTTGCGCGGTTTCGTGGAGGCAATGGCGTGTGAGGCATTGCAAATGCTCCGTGGTGACTGAGGTTGGCGTTCTACGGCGCCCCCCTCTGTCCTGCCGGACATCTCCCCCACTTTGGGGGGAGATCGGCAGCTTCGGCCTGGCGCGAACCTGTGGCAACGCACCTCATATCCCCGAGCCATCCACCAAGGGCACATCTTCCCCTTCCCAGGGGCTCGGCATCGATCCCTTGCTGAGATTGGCCGACGGCAGCGGCATCCAGCACTTCAGTTCGGGTTCGGCATATTCGACGATGCGTCCTGGAGACGAATCGGAAGCGCGCCAGCCCTCGCTGCCGAACTGATCGGCGCGGGCCCAGTAAGCCATGTCGACCTCGGCCGGACCCTGTTCGGACGGCCGAACCGTGACAAGGATTCTGCTGCCGTCCCTTGGCGCGCTCGACATGTGGCGCCACTGACCGGGCTCGTCCATTGCACTTCCTCCTGCGATCTTCGCCTCGCACCGATAGTCGCTTCGCGTTCGGAAGCGGTCAACCCGAACTTTTTTGCCTGAGACAAAACCCCTGACCCGTCGTCGCGGAACAAGTCATGGCACGCCGGGTTTGGGCACGTTGTTGAAGGAAGCAAAATGAGACCAGCGCCGCGACCGATCCTTATCATTGTTGCATGGCAGCCCGCGCCTTTCGTTCGCAACCCGGTCCGGTCGCAATGAGGCAGGCCGGTTCCGATCGTTCCATCCCACCTGAGGAGAGGAAAGGCGGCATAGGCCGAGCGCTTGGCCTCGGCCTGATAACAGGGGCGGCCGACGACGATTGCTCCGCGATAGGCACCTACGCCAGTGCAGGCGCCCGCTTCGGACCCGACCTGCTTTGGACGGCTCCGGTGACGTTGCCGATGATGTATGTGGTCGTCTACCTGTCGTCGAAGCTCGGCCAGGTATCCGGGCGTGGATTGTTCCACGTCATCAAGGACTTCTATCCGCGGTGGCTGCTCTGGGCCGTGCTGTTGGGTGTGCTTATCGGAAACACCATCGAGGCAGCGGCGGATCTTGGTGGAATGGCGGCCGCGATCAACATATTCGTACCGCTTCCCATTCCGCTGATCGTGCTGTTCGTCGCCGCCATCATCTTCGCCCTCCAGGTCTTCGGCTCCTATACTTTGATCCGCAACATCTTTCGCTGGCTGGCGCTGGCGCTGCTCGCCTATGTCGGTGCCGCCATTCTGGCCAAGCCGGACGCCGCGGCAGTACTGCGCGGAACGCTGCTTCCCAGGATCGAATTCAACCGTGAGTTCCTGTCGATCCTGGTCGCCATCATCGGTACGACGCTGTCCGCCTATCTCTACACGTGGCAGTCCAATGAGGAGGTCGAGGAGGAGATTGCCCAGGGGCGAACGACGCTCAGCCAAAGGAAGGGCGCCACCGACAGCGAACTCCGTCGCTCTCGCCGCGACATCCTCATCGGCATGATGTTTTCAAATCTCATCATGTATTTCATCATCCTGTCGACGGGTGCTACGCTCTACAAGGCGGGCCATCACGATATCGACACGGCCGCGCAAGCCGCGGAGGCGCTGCGGCCGCTCGCCGGCCAGGCCGCAAGCGTCCTGTTCGCCGCAGGCGTGATCGGCGTCGGGTTCCTCGCGGTTCCTGTCATGACCACCGGCGCTGCCTATGATGTGGCACAAGCCATCGGCTGGAAAAACAGCCTGCACGCCCGGGCTCGAGAGGCGCCCAAATTTTATCTCGCCATCGGCTTTTTTACGGCGATCGCCGCCGGCCTCAACTTTCTCGGCTTCAATCCGATGAAGGCGCTGGTCTGGTCCGGCATCGTTCAGGGCTTCTCGACGCCGCCCTTGCTGCTGCTCATCATGCTGATGACGAACAGCCGCAGGATCATGGGTGACCAGGTGAACAGCCGCAGCACCAACATACTCGGTTGGGCAACGACCGGCGCCATCTTCTCGGCGACGATCGGCCTGGTGGCAACCTGGTTCATGTGATCAGGCGGAAGCAAGGGGACGCCGCCGGTTGGATTACCCGTTCCCGCTCGCGGATTGTCCCAGCTTTGCCGGTCTTGGAAATTCCACAACGTCGCCTGTGGGCCGCTTGTATTGCGCCGCGACAATTGCATCGATCAGGAGATCCAGAGCCGCACGAGCCGTGCGGCTCGTCTCGTCCTCGCCGCTCAAATAATGGCAGGCTCGTTCGAGGTGGAGGTGTGCGGCGGCAAAGTCGCTTGTCATAGGCTTCTCCCTGTTGCCCGCCGGCCGGCAAGATGACCGCCTCGTTTTACCCAAAAGCAAATATCCACAGCCGGATTTGAATCAAATTGACCTGACTCACTGCGGCCCGAGGGACAAGGTGTGGCAGGCCTTTGCTGGTCGATGCGCTGCGCCGGCGCAGTACGCCGCACGGAATGAACCAATTGCGGGCCATGTGCCGCAAACTCAGTCCCCTCACCGCCCTGTTTTTGAAATTTTCTCGCTCTTTTAATTCTACAAACCCTCTAGACTTAAAATAGATCGCTAGACCTTAGATCCTAAAAAATTGAGCGCTTGAGAGGGAGCCAGGAATGTCGAAGAAGCTCGTTGTGGGGCTGTCGGGCAACTTGACCCGGCCATCGAAGACCAAGGCGTTCGTCAGCCACATTGTCGGGCAGGCCGCCGAAAGCATCGGCGCGGCCTCGGCCGTCTTCGACATCGAGGATCTCGGCGCTTCCCTGCCGCAGGCAAGGCGCCTCGGCGACCTCGACCCGGCGGCGCGCAACATCGTCGAACGGCTGCTGGGCGCCGACATCCTGGTGGCCGGCTCGCCGACTTTCAAAGGCAGCTACACCGGGCTTTTCAAGCACTTCTTCGACCTGCTCGATCCGTCATCGCTGAGGGGCAAGCCCGTCATCCTCGCCGCGACCGGCGGCGGCGAGCGCCATTCACTGATCGTCGAGCACCAGTTGCGGCCGTTGTTCGGCTTCTTCGAGGCGCTGACCGTGCCGACCGCGATCTACGCCTCCGACAAGGATTTTGCCAATGGCGTGCTGGTGTCGGAAGCCATCCACGCCCGCGCCCGGCAGGCGGTCGCCGAGGCATGCCGGGTAACCGGAGTGCCCTACCGCGTCGGCCTTGCCGCCTGAACGCACCACTGACCCGAGATCCCCTCCCCGATCCATCCAGGAGCACGCCGCGATGACCCGATCCACCAAATCCAGGCAAATCAAACAATCCAGGCAAATCAAACTGGGCGCCTTCCTGCCCGGCGGCGGACAGCATATCGCCGCCTGGCGCCACCCCGAGGCGCCGGCCGACGGCGCCACCAATTTCGAGTTCCACAAGCAGCTCGCCCTGACCGCCGAGCGCGGCCTGTTCGACGCTTATTTCCTCGCCGACAATCTGACGGTCGGCCTCGGCGCCCGCGAAGGCGGCAACGCCAAGATCGCCGGCTTCGAGCCGGTGACGCTGTTCGCCGCGCTGGCGCCGCTCACCACGCATCTGGGCTTCATCGCCACCGCCTCGACCACCTATGAGGAGCCCTACACGCTCGCCCGCAAATTCGCCTCGCTCGATCATCTGTCGAATGGCCGCGCCGGCTGGAACGTCGTCACTTCGGCCGGCGACGAAACCGCGCGCAATTTCAATCGTGAGACGCAGCCTGCCCACGCCGAGCGCTACGCCCGCGCGCACGAGCATGTCGAGACGGTCAAGGCGCTGTGGGACAGCTGGGAGGACGATGCCTTCATCCGCGACAAGAAATCGGGGCGCTTCTACGACAAGGACAAGCTCCACGACATCGACCACAAGGGCGCGCATTTCAGCGTCAAAGGGCCGCTCAACGTGCTGCGCCCGGTGCAGGGGCACCCGGTGGTGGTGCAGGCGGGGCAATCGGAGGACGGCCGCAAGCTCGCCGCCCACTCGGCGGAAGTCATCTTCACCGCCCATCAGAACCTCGCGTCGGCGCAGGAATTCTACCGCGACATCAAAACACGTGTGACGGCCGCCGGCCGCGATCCCGAGCAGGTGCTGATCATGCCGGGCGTGGCACCTTTCGTCGGCCGCACCGAAGAAGAAGCGCGCGCCAAATACCAGCAGCTGAACGATCTCATCCTGCCCGAGGATGGCGTCGCCCTGCTCAACGGGCTGGCCGGCCAGACGCTCGACATCCGGGGCTATCCGCTCGACGGCCCGCTGCCGCCAAGCAAGGAAACCGAAGGCATGAAGAGCCGCCAGGCGCTGATCCGCCAGATTGCCGACGAGCACAACTTCACCATCCGCCAGCTCTATCAATGGGTGGCGACGGCCCGCGGCCATTACACCGTCATCGGCAGTGCTGTGCAGGTCGCCGACCAGCTGGAGGAATGGTTCGGCAACGAAGCCGCCGACGGCTTCAACATCCTGCCGCCCTGGCTGCCCGGCGGGCTCGACGACTTCGTCGAGTTGGTTATCCCCGAACTGCAGCGCCGCGGCCTGTTCCGCACCGCCTATGAAGGCAGGACGCTGCGCGAGAACCTCGGCCTCAGGCGGCCGGAAAACCCGTGGACCGCCGCGCGCTCGGCCGTGCTGGCCGCCGAATAATTCCACGAAGCCCACTACCCTCGAAGCGAGAGGCACGACGATGACCTTGCAGCACATCGAACAGGCCGCCAGCCTCGGCACGCGTGACAGCACGACAAGCCTCGGCTCGGACTTCGTGCGCCTCGGCGGCCGGGCAGGAATTGGCTTTCTGTCGCGGTACGGCGTCCTCATCGCTTTCCTCGCAATCTGGCAAGTGTCGAGCAGCGCCGGCTGGGTCAACGCGGCCGTGCTGCCGCCGATCGACATGATTGTCGCAGCACTTTGGAAGGGGCTGGCCGGCGGCACCTTGCTCGGCGACATCGCCATCAGCCTGCAGCGCGCCGGTCTCGCCTTCGCGGCCGCCGTGCTGGTCGCCATTCCGCTTGGTCTGTTCATGGGCCAGGTGCGCGCCGTCGAAACCGCCCTCGATCCGATCCTGCAGGTTTTCCGCCAGACCTCGGCGCTGGCGCTCTATCCGGTGTTCATCCTGCTGCTTGGGCTCGGCGAAGTCTCCAAGGTGTTCGTCATCTTCTGGGCGACGCTGTTTCCGCTGCTGCTCAACACCATCGGCGGCGTCAAGCAAGTCGATCCGAAACTGCTGGAGATGGCCCGCGTCTATGGCGCCAGGCAGCTCACCGTGTTCCGCCGCGTCGTGCTGCCCGGCGCCGTGCCCTCGATCTTCGTTGGGCTGAGGCTCAGCGCCACAACGGCGCTGCTGCTGTTGATTGCGTCCGAAATGATCGGCGCCAACAAGGGCATCGGCTTCCAGGTGATGAACGCGCAATACAACTTCCAGATCCCGCTGATGTTTGCGGCGATCGTCATCCTCGCCGGCCTCGGCCTGATCGCCAACCAGGCGCTGGTCAGCCTGCAGCGGCGGCTCTGCCGCTGGAGCAACGCCGTCGACTGACCACCCGCCCTTACCAAGCTCAACCAGGCCAGAACTCAAATCAGGAAAGACCCGGACAATGAAAATCACCCGCCGTTCCCTGCTTGCCGGCGCGCCCTTCGCCGCCGGCCTGCTCACCGCCGGCCTGCCGCGCTTCGCCTTCGCCGAAGCCGCACCCGTCAAGTTCCGCTCCCTCGCCAGCCGCGGCAGCATCTCGCCGCATGAACTGGCCGGCGAGCTCGGCTATTTCAAAGGCCTCGGTATCGAGATCGAGAATGTCGGCTATTCCGGCGGCGGCCCGGAATCGCTGTTCGCGCTCGCCTCCGGCAGCGTCGATATCGGCTCGGCTGCAACCGCCGCCGTGATCAATTCGATTTCCGGCGGCAACGACTTCGTCGCCGTCTATCCGAGCAACGGCATCAACAGCAAGGTGCGCAGCGTCTTCTACGTGCTGGATGACAGCCCGATCAAATCGATCGCCGACATTGCCGGCAAGACCATTGCCGTCAACACGCTCGGCGCCCATCTCGACTACACCGTGCGCGAGGCGCTGCACAGCGTCGGCCTGTCGCCGGACGCCGCCAATCTCGTCGTCGTGCCTGGACCGCAGCTCGAACAGACCTTGCGCTCCCGCCAGGTCGACATCGCAGCACTGGGCTATTGGCAGGCGACGTTTGCGGGCGCGCTGGTCGACAATGGCGGCGTGCGCGGCGTGTTCAACGACACCGACGTGCTGGGCGAGCTGGCCGGCGGCTTCGTCGTGCTCAGGCGCGACTTCATCGCCGCGCATCCCGACGCCGCCCGCAACTTCGTCGAACAGTCCGCCCGCGCCTCCGACTGGTCGCTGCAGAACCCCGACGAAGCGCGCAAGGTGCTCGCGACAATCCTCGACAAGCGCGGCGAAAACGGCGAGCTGGCGCGCTACTGGACCGGCTTCGGGCTGCGCCAGGGGGTCAAGGCGACGGACCGCGACATCGACTTCTGGGTCAGCGTGCTGGAGCGCGACGGCCGCCTGCCAAAGGGTAAGCTTAAGGCAGCAGATATCCTCTACCGGCCAGGCGAAACCAAGACCAACTGACAAGGCCAACCGGCAGCTGGGAGACGAGCCCGATGAGCAGCACAAGCGGCGGTGAGGTCAGCATACGCGACCTGTCCAAATCGTTCAGCATCGGCGGGCGCTCGCTTGCCGTGTTGAGGACCCTCAACCTCGACATCCGCTCGGGCGAATGCCTGGTCATCGTCGGCGCCAGCGGATCGGGCAAGACCACGCTGCTGCGCATCCTAGCCGGGCTGGAGGCCGCCGACAGCGGCGGCGTCGCCATCGACGGCAAGCCGGTGCACGGCGTCGGTGCCGAGCGCGCGGTGATTTTCCAGGAACCGCGCCTGCTGCCCTGGCTGACGGTGCTCGGCAATGTCGCCTTCGGCCTCGAAGTGCGCGGCATGCCGAAGGCCGAGGCCGAGGAACGGGCGCGCTTCTACATCGCGCTCGTCGGGCTCGCCGAATTCGGCGATGCTTTCCCAAGGCAGCTGTCGGGCGGCATGGCGCAGCGCGTCGGCATCGCCCGCGCGCTGACCGTGCAGCCCGAAATTCTGCTGCTCGACGAGCCGCTGGGCGCGCTCGACGCGATGACCAAGATCGGCATGCAGGAGGAACTGGCGCGCATCTGGAGCGAGGAGAACGTCACCATGGTGATGGTGACGCACGACCTCGAGGAAGCGATCTACCTCGCCGACAGGGTGCTGATCCTGCCCAAGGAGAAAGGCGGCGAGGCGCGGCTGATCGACATCGACCTGCCCCGTCCGCGCGAGCGCAGCGAAAGCCGCTTCGTGCGCTACCGCGAAGAACTTCTGCGCGAATTCGGCCTGCACTGAAAGCCTAAAAGGCCTTGAGTTCCTCGCCCCGCAAAGCGGGGAGAGGTGGCTCGGCGAAGCCGAGACGGAGAGGGGCCTTCCTTTTTGAAAGTCCCTGCCCCGCGCTCTTTCCTGGAACCGGATTCCCCGCCCCGCATTTCCTTAACCGGGAGGCGAAGGAGCGCGGCATGAAAGCTTTGTTCGCAATCTTTGGCGGCTTCGTGCTGACGCTCGCCGTGTTCGCCAGCGGCCTGGCCTTCGCCACCTGGCTATTGATAGCCAAGCCGGTGCGGCCGGCCGCCCCGGTCTCCAGCGTCGCCGAACTGTGGGCCAAGGATCCGCGACCGGTGAACCCGGCCTCGCAACCCCTCGAGCGCCTTCCCGCTCGCGCGGTCCCGGTTCGCACCTCGGAAGTTGATCGCAGCTCGAAACCCACCGACACCGCCGCAGCTTCGACACCCGACACCACCGGCTCTATCAAACCGGCGGTGAAAGAGCAGCAGACGCTGCCCGCCGCCCATATCGAATGGTGCGCCAGCCGCTACCGCTCCTACCGGCCGGACGACAACCGCTACACGTCCTACAGCGGACAACAGCGCCCTTGCATCTCGCCCTATCTCGACCCCGGCGATGACGGCAGCTATATCGAGGCGAGCGACATGTCGTCGGTGGAGGGCTACCCGCCATCGGATGAACCCGGCGCCGCCGAGCTCTCATCCGACCACGTGCAATACTGCTTCAGCCGCTACCGTTCATATCGGCCCGAGGACAATAGCTATCAGCCGTATTCCGGCGGGCCGCGCCGGCAGTGCGAGTAGGCAGCGCGGGTGGGCTGGCGACCGCAGTGCATGGCGCCTTGTGCGACCCCACCCTCGAGCGGCTAACCAACGATCACGCAAATTTTTTTGGATCGTTCGGGTTGGCGCGGCGTTCATCCGATACCCAAAGGAGAAATCAACATGGGCGACGACCGGGAAGACAAGATTCGTGAGCGCGCATACCAGATCTGGGAACGTGAAGGCGGGATCCATGGCGATCCCGAGCGGCACTGGCACCGGGCCGAGGCCGAGATCGACAGGGAGGCAGCCCTGCCGCTGACGGCAGGCGATGCCCTGCCGGAAACCCGCGAGGTCGCGAGCTCAGACATCTTGACGGTGGAGGCCCTGGCGGTGCGCACCGGCATATCGGGCGAACAGGCGCAGGAACTGATCGACAGGCTGGGCAACGACCGGGCGGCGATCGAGCAAGCCGCGCGCAACCTCAAGGGGAAGCAGCGGCTCGGGGAGTGACAGATGATCAGAAAACTCAAAGACGGAAAATACCGCCTCTATTCGCGCAAGAAGGACGAAAAGACCGGCAAGCGCCGCAATCTCGGCGCACCTTCGATACCCGCGAGGCTGCGGAAAAGCACGGACGCGAGGTGCAGTATTTCAAGAGGCATTGAGGCGGCATGCCGTCGCTTGCCAGGCAACGGCGCCGGATGCCTGGCGGAGCCTGAATTCCAGCCCGTGACAAGCCCGTCGCGAAGCCGCTCCCACAGGCCAAGCGACGACCACTACGCATCCTACAGCGGACAACGGCGCCCCCTGCATCTCGCCCTATCCCGATGCCGGCGATGACGGCAGCTATGTCGATACGTCGTCGGTGGAGGGCTACGCGCCATCGGATGAACCCGGCGCCGCCGAGCTGTCATCCGACCACATGCAATACTGCTTCAGCCGCTACCGGTCATATCGGCCGGGAAGACAACAGCTATCAGCCCTATTCCGGGGGCGCGCCGGCAGTGCGAATAGGTGGGGGTGCTGGGCGGCACCTGGCGTCGGGCATCTGCAAGCTGCGTGCTGAACCTGCCGGAGGCCGGAAGGTGCCGGTTGGCCCGTCCTACGTCGAGGCGCAGGGAGGTAAGACTGGTAGATTCGGGGGGCTGGATGGAGAGATGAGAGGTAGATGGAGGCCGGCTGAAGAGTAGGAAGTCGCGGGTGTCGGCGCACCGTGATCGATGACAAGCGCGATGCTGTTCGTCTCGTGCGATCGGCACGCTAGAAAGGTTTAGTTCTCTGCAGTCGCGTCCAGGTCCGCGGTCAGGATCGGCCAAGGCTTGCCGGACGCAAGATCAGGGTGGCGCGGCTCGGCTTCCGGCACTCCGTATTCATCTCTAACTAAGTCGATCTGACGCAACAAGCGTGCGGCGACGTCCGAAGCGCCGCCGTCAATGGTCATCGAGAGCAGGCTGCGGCGCAATTCGATGGCAGGGATCGGTACGACATTATAAGCTCCCTCCCAAGACTCCGAAGGCACGTGCTCGGTGGTGGCCATTTCGATGCTTCGGTAACCGAGAAGAGACCGTTTCTGGTCAATTTCCAACCTAGCCAACAATAACAGTCCTTCCTCGTCAGGGTTCTCGGCGACTACACTGGCAAGTATCGCGAATCCGCGCGATGTTGGGCTACCGGTCAACAGGCTGTATACATGGGCTCTTAGTTCCGGGTGCGCGGCAATCAGATTTCCTAGTTCCCGTGCCAAATGCCAATCGCCCACCCCTTTGAAAACGCCATTGCCGGTCAAGTCAATGAGACGACGGGCCGAAGACGGCGTACCTAGGCGCAGAGCAGTCATCCGCCAGTGAAAATCCTTGTAGAAGTTTGGATTGTCTTCCGCGAGTTTGAACAAAAGTTCTTCAGCTTCGACTGATGGAGCATGCCCTATGGCCCCAAGCATTTCCGACAAGAAGTCTGGCCCACTTTGCGCGGGATGCATGCTGCGCAAAATGGCAATCGCTTCTGCGGGTCGGTTCACGAATGGCAATAGGCGTAACCACGCCTTTAGTTCATAGCCCCCGCCCTCCGTGAGTATCCACGCTTCCGTCTTCGCCGCTTTGAAGGTCTCGGCAATGCCATCGGCCACTACATCTATGTCGATTTCTGCGCCGGAAAGGATAAGGCCGAGGAATAAGTCCGCACGTACTCGCCTCGGCGCGAGCGCAATGAGTTTCTGGATAATGCTGGCACGCCGTCCGTGCGGTAGCTGCGAGGCGACAATGCCAAGTTCGACAGCGAGCATCTTCTGCTGGCTCGCGGCGTTTTCTGCAATCAGTGGTTCGATTGCGGCGAATATAGCTTCCGCTTCAGCCGAAGTCTTATCAGGATCGGTGACACGAGCCTCGCGTTTCTCCTTCACACGCGAGAAGTCAACGCCACCGAGAAAGCGCTTTCCGTTCGGTGGTTCGTTCGTAGTCCTCCATTGATCGGTGAGCACCCGCGCGGCTAGCGCGCCGAAATGCTCATCTGCCAAATACTCCTGCATCATAGCGGCTGTCTCCGGCGTTTTGATTGCCAAGAACGCGCGCTGGTATTCATGTGTCATCGGCCAGCGGGCTTCGTCCACCGCTTCGCTCCGCCGCCATTTGACGGCCTCGGCATCTTTCTGGAAAGCTCTGTAGCGCTCCAGATTGTCGTCAAGCAGGCCCTTCAAACGGGGCAACAGACTCACTGACGGCACGTGGCTCGCAAGTGTCGCGATACTAGCCTTCTGTCGACGTTTCGCATCCTCCGAAACAAGCAGTCGTTTGCCCCAGTCTTCGACTAAGCCTTGTATAGCTAGAACGGAGTCTGCGTCGAATGGCCTGCCGCGGTCGGTTTCACCATCTGGATGGCGCGAGAGCAGATTGGCAAACTGCTCTATTCGTTCGTTGTCCGCCTGCGCCGCGCGCGCCAGGATAGCGGCAACGAGGCTTGAGCCCGGCACATGCGCGATCCGGGATTCCAGTCCTCGGTAGAGTTCGCTCGCTGCATTGTCGTATGTGCCATCTGGGCGGACGCGCGATCCCACGACGAGCAGCGCGTCAACTAGGCGCCCGGCGGCCTCCGGCCCAAGGACTGACGCCGCGGCTTCCGCACGATCGTCGTGGCGGGTTGGATCGGCTAGCACCAATTGGGCAAGAGCATCGTCTTCTACAACAAATCCAACTGATGCCAGAATATCGTCCGCGCCGTAGAACAGTGTGCGGCCCGCTCTTACCCGAGCAAGAAGACCGTCCGCGATCGCTCGCGGATAACGGTTGCGCGCCTCGTAGATAAGTTGCTCCTTGGCATCTTGCCGTTCCTCGATTTCCATAGTGCTGATGAGGTGGGTCAGCTCAGCGCTGTGATCCTCAGCACCTCGCGCGTAAACAATCGCACGTAACCGATTAGCAGCCGACGCATCTTTCGCCTTCTGCCGCTCTTTTGCCGCCGCAAGTCCCTTTCCAACCTGTTCGTCCTGCACCTCATCGACGAGGCCTTTGCTCACAATCAGGTCGAAGGTTTCGTCGCTAGCATCTCGCAATACTTCGGCGACATGGCGGTCCGCATGCCGGAAAGCCAGCGCATCGACGACTGAGGCTTGCACCTCAGGGTCGGGGTCTTTCTTCGCAATTGTGGTCGCAAGGTCCAGGCCGTCGATGCCGCTGTGCGTAGCTATCTCATGCAGCAGCACCGCTCGCACCTTCGGAGCCAAAGCCCTGATTTTCTTTTCGGCGTCAGGCCCAAGTATTGACGGCCTAAATCGCCGGCAGTTGCGCAGCGCCTTGAGACTGATCTGCTCGTTCTCGTTAGTGAGGAGCGGCCACACTGCGCCGATGAATTCGGGACGACCCGACGTGAGCATGAAGCGGAAAGCGCGGTCCACCTTACCGGGCACGTGCCAACGCGCCACGAGTGCTTGAATGGTCGAAGCGATCTGTGCCCACACTTCTTCCGTGGAACGGAAGATCATCTCCGCGGCGAGAATGGGATCGAGCTCGAACGCGGCGATGATGGCCTTGCCACACGCGGCACGCTGATGCGCGTCGCCGCGTGCCAGACGCTCAACTGCGAAAAGAATAGCCTCCTCCCATACCGGAAGATTGAAAACTTCCACCTTCAGGGCCTCGCGTGCTTTGGCGTCTGCGACCTCGGCGACGATGCGGCGTTCGACCGAATGAGAGGCGTACCATTCCTGAAACTGCTGGTGCTGGAACGAATAGCCGGGCGTGTCGCCCGCGCGCATCAGCACGTGGTTACTGACGAGTACATCGAGCACGGCCTCCGGCTGTGGCTTGATTGTGATCTGCCCGTTGTCAGCGAGCAATGTTTCTGTCTCGAAGATCGATCGCCGTGCGTTGCTGTCGGTAATAGACGTATTTGCCGTGCGCGTGGCGAGGGCGGCGAGCCCATCAAGGTAGTCCTGTTCGAATCCCTGCACAACCGCGTGCAGCGCTTCCGCGCGGCTGGCTTCCTTTTCGTGCGCGGACACAAAGTGCCGCAGCACTTCTTCCTTTGTCGTCGGGAACGGCGCGCCATCAGGTAGCGATAACAGCGCCGCCAGATAGAGAGGCACCGTTACAAGCTCACGCAGGCCCGTGGTGCGCCAAGCTTGGTCCACGATCTTCGCACCTGCGTCGCCGCCCGTCGCGACCGCGATCTGAATTTGCTGGTCTTCATTGAGCGGCAGCAGGTCGACGCGTGCTCCTTCGAAAGGAACGTCAAGAGCTTGCCTGCGTGTAGACACAACTAGGCCGAGTTTGGGCAGCTCTGCCTTGAGCCTGGCGATTTGGACGCGCGCTCGCGCTCGCGCTTGTGCGTCTAGCTCGTTCCAGCCGTCGAGCAGCAGCACGACGCCAGGCTGGTCAGCAGCTTTGCGGAAGTCATCTTCCGAGATTCTATTGAACGCCGGGCGCTTCAGAATCGAGTCCAGAACGGTCACGCCTTCCGTGGCCCAATCGCCAAGTGGCACGACGACGGGCGTGCCGTTGCCGCTAGCCAGCACGCCTTCGGCAATTTGGAAGAGTGTCGTCGTTTTGCCCATACCGGGGCCCGCGACGAGGATCAAATCATCCAGAGACGTGATCGCCTTGGCGAGCGCGCTTGTCGTTACCGGTTCTTCGAACCTCTCCACTCTCAATATGAGAGCAACCGAGGTGGATGGCCACTTCACGGTTCGTCGGAAAACCTTGAGATCCGCTTCTGCCGCTGTTCGAACGCGCAGCGCCAACTGCGTGTCTTCCGCAACTATTGGCCCACGCGACGCTTCGTTACGCAGCACTCGACGCCATGACTCGATTTCCGCCTGCCTCTTCCATTCGCGCAGGCGCTCGACCGTGAATTCCGGATCGGTGGAGTCGATGGCCTTGCCGTGATCGCGGCACATCCAGATACCGTTCTTTGCGGAGGAGCGCTCCTCCAGCGACATAGCCTTGTCGTAGCGTGGGCCGCCGGGCGCAGCCGCGCAGATGTGGGCCGCCGTACCAATGTTGATTTCACCGTCAGAAGTAGCGCCGACCGTCGGCGTGCGACACGTCGGAAACGAGCACAGCCAGCCCGCGCGCTTTGCGATCTGGAGCCTCGTCTTTTCGCTGAAATCGTCTCTATTCTTGCTAGCCATTGAGCGGCGATACTTTGATACGCCGGCACGAATCAGAGCGGCGGCTGCATGATACTCTTTTCTTGCCTCCTAAACCGCAGGCCGTTCATCAGCAGGCATGCAAGGTTGCCAACGCGCAAGCCCGCGAAGCATCGTCCCCTCCACCGCATCAAGCCGTTCCTGCAAATGCCCGTTCAGCACAATCATCTCCTTCAGCGCCTTCACCGCATCGCCCTTATGCAGTGCGATGAACCTGTCGGCGATGGCCTGCAGCGCAGCCTCCTGGCGGCTGTCCAGTGTCACGATGTGGTCCATGGCGGTGCCTCCAGCGTTCCTGTTGAAATTGAACAAAACGGGAACAAAAATGTCAAGAGCGAATTGACTCCGCGAGGAATGCCTTCCTATTTGTCAGTAGGCGGGGCGGTTGCTCACAAATCGAGGAGAGCCGCGATGGGCAGACGAAAAAGCCGGTTCGACAGGCTGTCGGCGAGGGATGCGGAGGCGATCATCAGGGACGCTTTGAGCCTGCGCCGGACGGTGCTGTCGTCGCAGCTGCATCTGAAGGCGCATGGCGAGCTGTTCTGGCAGCTTTGCGGGCTTGTCGAGAAATTGCACGAGGTGCTGGCCAGCGTCGCGGAGAAGGAGCCCGATTATCGGATGGCGGAGCTTGGCCTGCTTCCGCTGCCCGAGGATTACTCGACCCGGAAATGAGCCATGGCCGGGCCGATGGACAGCGTTGGACGTGCCGCCAAGGCCAACATGCTGCTTATCGTGGAATGCGGCCATTGCTACCATGTCGGACGGTTCAGGGCGAATGACGTGGCGCAGGTGGTGGGCTGGAACAAGCCGCTGGAAGCCATCAGGTTCAGGTGCAAGCGATGCAGCCGCAAGGACACGACGGTGAAGACGCAGTTCATCGACCAGGATCATCCGCCCAAGGGCTACATCTGGGTGCTGCAGAAGTTCAAGCGCTAAAACAATGAGCCTTGCACCGGCGCCTGCTGCGGAAACTTGATCTGTGTCGCCGGCTTGTCGACGATCACCAGCGCATCGTCGGGCGCCGTGCGCTGCAGGTGCCTGGCCTCCGACCATGGCGCGGTGAGCCAGATCTCGGTTTCTTCCGGCGTGGCCAGGATCACCGGCATCGCCTTTTCGTGGATCGGCGCGATCAGCGCGTTGGGCTGGGTCGTCATGAAGCCATAGACCTGGTGATCGCCAGGGCCGTCCTTGACCTTGCGAATGCCCTGCCAGCGTGTCCACAGGCCGGCAAAGAAGAACAGCGGGCGGTCCTCGCCGAGTGCAAACCAGTAGTTGCGCTGGATGCCGGTCTCGGGGTCCTTGTCGCCGGGCGCCGGGCTGGGCTCGGCGAAGCTGGTGACGGGCACCACGCAGCGGTTCTCGATGCCTAGATATTGCTGCCAGTGGCCGTATTGCGGATTGCGGATGTTGGTGGTGCCGTAGTCGGCTTTGCCCTTCACCCGCTCCAGTGGCGTCGGCATGCCCCACAGCAGATTGGCCAGTTCGCGTTCGCCGTCCGGCGTGTTGCGCACCACCGGGCCTGGCTGGTTGGGATAGATGTCGATGGACGGTTCGAGATTGCCGAGGATGTCGCGCAAGGCGCTTGTCCACTGGCGGATGGCCTCCTGGCTGGTCGTGATGTTGTAGAGATTGCACATTTCAGGCCGTTCCCGGATGCTCAGGCATCTTGTTGGAAACGGCCCAAAATTTCCAGCGCTGTCCGTTGGGTTGCTGACACGGCTGGTCGTGTCAGCAATGGCGTTGTGAGACCTACCGCGCCGATTGTCTCATAGCTTGTGCGGCGACTGCCGCGAGAAAGGCCCTCGCCGCGGCATCGCAGGCCGCTCGGGACGGGCCCTTGGCAAAGAGAAGAAGCTCCGCGGCTCGAATGTTGAGCCCGTGCTTCCTTGCGAATGTGGCTAGATCGTAAGGCTTGGTGTCGTAAGGTTCGTCGTCGTAGTCGATCGTCAGATCGTAGTTTTCTTTCATTTTCTTCCTCCCTTTAGCGATCTCCCCCCTCCTGTCGCTAACGCAAAATTAACGTCGATCGCGGCAGGCGAGTCCACCAATCAGCGATTGTGTAAAAAACGTACGAGCTCGGATGCTCGCCCTCGCAACGGGGCCGCCGCGAGCAATCGCAGCGGACCGGACCGGTCGAAAGAGCCGATGATGATGGCAAGGTTGGAAAAGGCTGCCATGGCCTGGTGCTACGGGGCGTCCGCGACGCCTGGCGGGCCTAAATGGCCGTCATTTTCATCTTCCAGGCCCGGTCCGCAAACCCGGCCTCGTTGGCTTCGGCTAAAGAATAAATCCGGCTAATAACACCGTAAGGAGCAGCGACAGCGGAACGGCCGCGAGACACCAGATCTCCAAAGTGTTGTTTTGCAGCGGGTCCATCCTCAGCCTCACTTTTTGGTTTGTCATTGTGACACTAACGGTTGGCCGGAGGTAGCGGTTCCAAGCGACGCCGTTCATAGAGCGCTGCCTGTGCGGCATATTAGCAACAGCTTGACAACCGCTGAGCCCGTACCGCCTGGACAACTTACTGGCGCCGGTGGATGCGTATTCCGCAGGACAAGCGCCCCTCATCAGGGACCTAAGTCTGACCTGCCTGCGCAATGGTCTTGTGTACGGCCGGCGTCGGGAACAACTGCGCCCGTCTTCAGTTGATGGCGTCACCTCCTTGAGGAGACATCGGCGCAGAATCAGTCCCTTCATGCGCTGATTAGGGTCCGCCTGCCATTGCTGGATTTGGCAGGCGGACCCGTGGTTCTGTAGAGAGCGGCGCTGATTGCAATGCAGGCGCCATCCGTTGTTTACTAGCTCTTGCAGAGAAACGAAGGGCTCCAATGATCCAGGACAATGCCACGGTAGGCGTCGTGGTGCCGATGTTCAATGCCGAGCGAACCATTGGCGCCACCTTGACCAGCATCTGCCAACAGGACCATCAGGCGCTGGATATTATCGTGGTGGACGACGGATCGACGGACCAGTCCGCCTCGATTGTTGCCTCCTTTGCTGAGAAAGACCGGCGTATACGCCTGATGAGGCAACCGAACACTGGTGTTGCACAGGCCCGCAACAGGGGTGCGGCCTGTACCGACGCCGAGTTTCTAGCGTTTGTCGACGCGGATGACCTCTGGGCCCCATCCAAAATTGCACTGCAACTGCGCGCCCTGCAGGAAGGCGGCTCTTCTGCGGGCCTGGCATATTGCTGGTTTGCGCAAATCGACGAGGACGGCCGGGTATTCTCATTATACAACCGGCCCGATGCCGATGGCCGCGTTTTGCAGCGGATGTGCAGAATGAATTTTGTCGGCAACGGAAGTTCGATGCTGATGCGTCGCTCCGCATTTGAGCGGGCGGGACAATTCGATCCTTCCCTGAGGGCCAGGAATGCACAAGGCTGCGAGGATCTTCTAATGTGCCTGAGAATTGCGGAAAGTTACGAATTCCGCGTCGTGCCTCAGCACCTCGTGGGTTACCGGATGACAAACGCCAACATGTCGAGCGATGTCATGCAGATGCTTCGTTCGTGTGAGATTGTTCTCGCCGAGTTTCGCGAAAAATATCCGCAGTTCGGCAGCGATCTCGATGCCCATATGGTCGACATGATTCATTGGCTTGCCGTGAGAGCATTGATCGGTGGGCAGCTTTACGCGGCCGGCGACCTATCGAAGAAACTCTTCGTCCTGGATCCGCGCACGGCAATTTCTCGCCTGCCCAACATGGTAGACGTTTACTGCCGGGCTAGGTTGATTCCTCGCTGGATCAAAGCTCGAGTAAAACGGATGCGAAACGCCGAATTTCGGCCGCTTTATAATGAAATGAGTCGGTGAAGATGTCGCCAAACTGGCGCGCAAATGTGCTGGAGGCAGATCTGCGGAAAATGTTCGGCGCGGCCAGCTGCGAAGGTGTCCGCCATGTGGATTTGGACATCCAGGGTGCTCCTGAAAGCTGCGATTCCGGGATGATCGTCATGTGGCGTGACGGACTGCCGGTTGGGCACTTGCTCAAGGGAAGCGATGGTCAGTGCCGCGTTTCCCCGGTTGCGGCCGCTCAAGACTCAGGACCGACTTCACCGATAATGAACCTGCCGAGGGCCAGCGTCGTCATCTGCACACGCGACAGGCCGAACGAATTGCGGCGCTGCCTCGCCTCGCTTCCTCAGCAAAGTTTTCCACCGGCAGAGATCATCGTGGTCGACAACGCATCGAAAGGCGACGAAACGCGCCAGGTCGTTCTGGCGGCGGGTGCAATTTACCTGCGCGAGGATCGACCCGGCCTGGATATTGCGCGCAACCGAGGAGCTCAGAGGGCGTCCTCGGCTATCGTTGCATACACTGACGATGATGTTCTGCTTCATCCGCATTGGCTTGAGCGATTGGTTGCTGCCTTCGACAGCCGGTCGATCGGCGCCGTGACGGGTCTTGTGCTGCCCGCCGAGATTGCCACCGAAGCCCAGCGGTTTTTCGAGACATTCTGGAGCTTCGGGCAGGGCTATACTCCACAAATCTTCCGCGCGGACGACTTCGCCGCGAGAAAACACGAGGTGTTTCCTTCCTGGAAAATTGGTGCCGGCGCCAGCATGGCGTTCCGCCGCGAAGTGTTCGACCGAGCTGGGCTGTTTGACGAGCGCCTCGACGTCGGTCAGGCCGGATGTTCGGGTGACTCGGAATATTGGTATCGGCTGCTCGCCAATGGATATGACTGCCGTTACGAGCCTGCGTCCGTCGCGTTCCACTTTCACAGACGGACGATGGAGGGCCTGGCCAAGCAAATCTACTTCTATATGCGCGGCCATTCAGCCGCATTGCTCGTCCAGCATGAACGGACTGGCATCAAGGCGAATTTGAAACAAGCCTTGAAGTGGAAACCGCTTTGGTATGTCGGCCGAGTTCGTAGAAGACTCCTCGGACGCAGCGTTCCTGAGGATCGTTTCCTTTGGCCGGAAATCGCCGGCTATGTTTCCGGACTTCTGTTCTATCTTCGAACAAGGCGGGTAGTCCGGCGTGGCGGATGATCCGTTTGTTTCGATCGTTGTTCCTGCGCGTAACGCGGAGGCGACGCTGGCTCAAGCTCTCGATTGTCTCCTCGGTCAGGACTTTGCTAACTGGGAAGCGATCGTCGTCGATGATGGTTCGACGGACGGTACCCCAGCGGTCATCGCCAGTTATGTGGAGCAGGATGCTCGATTTCGGACAGTGAGCTCTTGCGCAAATAGCGCGGCGGGGGCGCGAAACAAGGGGATTTCGGAGGCGCGCGGCCGCTGGCTGATGTTCCTGGACGCGGACGATTGGGTGGACGCCAGCTTTCTGGCGAAAATGCTGGCCGTGTTGGGAGCCTCGCCCGATTCAGTAGCTGCCTATTGCGGTTCTCGCCGGGTGATGCCCGATGGTGCACTTACCCCACCGAGCATTGCGCCCGAGGTCGCGATCCAGCCTTTCGAGACATTCGCGCGCCGCTGCGCCATCCGCACTCACGCGTTGCTAATCGATCGCGCGACAATTACCGAGTTGGGCGGCTTCGACGTTTCGTTGCGCACCTGCGAGGATTGGGATTTGTGGCAGCGCGTCGCGCGTTTAGGCAAACGCTGGGTGATGGTGGACGAGCCGCTCGCTTTCTATCGGAACAGCCCCGGCTCGCTCACCCGCAATTCGACGCAAATGCTGGCAGACGCGGAAATCGTTATCGCTCGCGGCTTTTCCGCCGATCCCAGGGTCAAGCACCCGGCATCCGCTCACGCCAATGGAGCGATTTCGGCGCACGGCGGAACCGCTTCCGAAGCACTCGCGTGGTTCGTGTTGTGGAACGCCGCATCGGATTGCGGCAGTGGCGGCGGGTCGATCGAGCCGCAGACGCTGCGCGCGCTCCCGGCCAGATTTGAATGGGCCCGTGAAATCGCAAAGGTGGTCTTCGACGGCCTGGTGGTAGGAAGTAGATCGGTGCCGGAGCAATTGGCTGCGAGATGGGACAGAATCGGCGGGCCCGTCACCGAGCTGGTTGTAGAACTCGGCAAGGTTTGGGGCGACCCTGTTGCCGGGCGCCGCGTACAATATCATCTCGAGCAAATGCTCCTCGACTTCGATGACTTAGCCGCGCCGCGCAGGCTGGCGCGGACGCTTGCGATACGCGTCGATGTCCGAAATCCACGCTCGACCGAACTTCCGAAAGGGATCGATCAAATTTATGCCTACCTCGTGAAGGATGGCCAGATCGAAGCGCTCGTGCAGTTCGGTGTACTCGGAAACGTGACGAGGCGTCATTGGATTGATTTGATCCTGAATTTCGTACCTACGCAGGAGTTTATACGCGGACTCTCCGGCCATGAGCGCATGGTGTTCCGCTTCTGGAGATGTTTCGCGCGGCTTGCGAGGCGATCGCCCGTACATGCACCGCAAAAGGGCGCCGGTGCCGATAAGTCAAACATGTTTGCAGCCGAGGCATTGTTGTCCATGGCGGGA